>JBHJHJ010000197.1:0-14820 GCA_050330955.1 Elainellaceae cyanobacterium
GCACCAGCGCCGTTAGCCAATCTGCTACACGTTTGACATACCACAGTCCTGGCTTCTTGACGTGGGGTAGTGCCGGAGTCGCAGGCACCTTCAGATAAACTTGCTTTCCCGTTTTTTCACAGATGTCGGCCCAGCTTTTGATGGTTGATTCTGCCAATGTCGGATCAAGCAAAACCTTTTGAATGGGCGATCGCTTTAGACAGTCTTGAAGCCAAGCCTGGCTCTGCAATGCCGGCATACTGGCGCGGCTTGTTTTGTGCTTGGGCGTAATGATTAGTGTTTCCTCTTCCCAGACGATGCTGGAGTCTTCAAGGCCAGTAGAAACAGTGCCTCCTAGAAGCATCCGTAAAACAGTTGGTGTTTTGAGTAAAACTGTGGATTCTGTCATATACAAAAGTCAATATTTTAGAATAAATGGTAGGCTCAGTATCTATTTAAGCCCTACTCAGTAATCCCGAATACCAGGCTTGCACTTATGGCAAATATCCTAATATGTGTAAAATCTACGTGTCCTGAATCCATAGAACTTTATAGACTTAAGGTCGACGGTATTGCTCAGAGCGAATAGGCTACACAATTACATATCAGACTTTGTAGCCGTTGTAGCTGGAGCATATGCTTAACTACTCTACTCAAGCAACCAGCCTATATCAGAAAAGACTACAGGCTATAGCAAACCTGACATGTATGAAAAACTTGGCACTATAAAAATCGCAAAAGTGGCCTAATCTGAAAACCGTAGTAATTAGCTCAGTTTTTTGCAGAATCTACCACTATTTCAATTGAAGGCAATGAGCAAATTCTATCAAATTAAGACTTTATAAGAGCAGACCTCTTCTATCAGTTGCTCAATCTTCTCTAAAAAGTCCTGATGTGTATAATTATTGAGAACGTGCTGATGAATATTATGATAGTTCCAAGAACGGCTATTGAAGTTATGAATTGCTGAACAGAGCGCGTCTGGAGACTGGCGGTTGAAGAAAAGTCCGGTCAAGAGTGGGACTTGGGTATCTAAGACGCCTCCAGCGGCATAGGAGATGACTGGCGTTCCACTGGCGTTCGCCTCAATGGGCACAAGCCCATAGTCCTCAAGAGCGGCAACAATTACAGCGCGGGCGCGGGACATCAGATACCTGCGCTCCTCATCACTGACGTAGCCTAGAAACTTGACGTTGCCAAGTGCCATACTTTCAAGGCGCTCTCGCTCCGGACCATCTCCAATAATGATCAGCGGCAGGCCCAACCAGTTGAAAGCTTCAATAATAACGTCAATTCGTTTATAGCCCAAAAAGCGGGACGATACTAAATAAAAGTCGTCTTTCTGATCGGAGAAAACAAACTTGGATTCGTCAATAGGGTAGTTAACGGTAGTCGCTGGCTTACGATAGACCTTACGAATGCGCTCAGCCACCACTGTCGAATTGGCAATATAGGCATCCGGGTTTTGAGCGTACTTCATATCCACAGCCCGCATACGCCGAAACACCGGTTTGAGCAGCGGATAAAGGGGCTGAAAATCTTTATACTGCTTGAGATAGGTTTGGGTATCCCATAAAAAACGCGTGATATTGTGGCAAAAGCAAATATGATGAGCATCAGGGCGCTTGCGCACCGCTTTTGCGAAGCTGGTTGTACTGCTGAGAATTAAGTCATACTCCTGGAGGTCTAGCGCTTCAAATGCTTTAAAATAGAAAGGCGCCAGCATTCTGAAATATTGGCTCGAACCCGGAATTCGCTGCAGACGGGTTGTACCGACGGCGCGTTGGTCTAAATTGATAGTGCGCTCAGGGTCATAAATTGACGTGTAGACATCAGCGTCGGGGAATCGCCGGCAGAAAAGCTCAAAAACCCGCTCTGCGCCGCCTCGCTGAGTCAAATAGTCATGAACTAAGGCTATCTTTGGCATAAGCTCGCATAGGATACGTCCAAGGTCAGCGTGTGGCTATAAGTAAACATTTGATGAAGTTGATTCCCGCTGAAGGGCAACCTCATCGATGGCATTGTTTATTTATGGCTATCTACTTATGTGAATTGTTACGCGCAGTTGAACGAGATCCAGGATAAAGAATGTGATAATTATTGCGCTCACCCTACGCTCACCGACGCGCTGCAGGTCATAGCCCTACGATTTAGCTGCACCTGGCGCTTCAGCCCTGTCCTCAAGCAAAACCCACTACGGCTTATTGATTCATAAAAAAGTACTCAAGTTTTCCGCTAGTCTATGGGCGAAACTTGAAAACGCTTAAGCGTTTGGACAGCGTTAACGAATTGAGGCATGAATTCACCCCATTGAATAAGCCTGGCCAGATGAACATTGCACCGCCACGGCCCGACAAAATGCAAACCTAAATCAGCAGCAGCCTTCAAACTACCCCACAAGCTGATCAATCATGCCGTTGGCCTGGTGGAGATACCCACCACCGAACTGATTGAAGTGATTGAGGATGTGATAGAGGTTATATAAAATCTTGCGGCGGGGGTATCCGGGGCGAAGGGGGTAGGCCGCCTCGTAGGCCTGGTAGAACTCTTGAGGGAAGCTGCCGAACAGGGTGCTCATGGCCAAGTCTACTTCGCGATCGCCATAGTAGGTGGCTGGATCAAAGATGACAGGCTCGCCGCGTTCGGTAACGGCGGCGTTCCCAGACCAGAGATCGCCGTGGACTAAGGACGGCTCGGGATGATGGTCCGCCAGCAGCTCAGGAATCGACTGCAGCAGCGCATCCTGCTTGGGAAAGTGACCGCCCCGCTTGCGGGCCAGCTTGAGCTGGTAGCCGATGCGGTGGTCGCGAAAAAACGTGGCCCAGTCGTCAGTCCAGGGGTTTTGCTGCGGAATGAAGCCGATTGTGTTGTTTTGGTCCCAGCCAAAACAGTCTTTTTCTAAATCGGGCCGGAGCGTACTAGGCATCACGCGGTGCATGGCGGCTAGGTTCTGCCCCATGGCTTCCCAGGAGGCGTGGGTGCCGTAGCCAAAAGGCAGCCACTCTAACACGATGTATGCCGAGCTCTCTACGGCACCCCAGCAGATCGGCTGGGGAACGCGGATGGTCTTGGTTTGAAGCATTTCGCCCAGCCCCTTGGCCTCCGCTTCAAACATGGCAACGCGGACGGCGTCGTTGAATTTGACGAAGTAGGCCCGCTCCCCTTCAGAGAGGACATAGGCCCGGTTGACGCTGCCGCCGCCCACGGGGCGCTGGTGTTCGCCGTTGAAAGGTCGCTGGGTGGCGCGGCTGATATGGGCAGTGATGTGGGACCACATAGGCGTAAGAATGCGTTGCTTGGATTTTAGCGCCTATGGGCGATCGCCTCTACTCACCATCAGCCATCCGGACCGCCCCGGCCACGTGCCGCCCAATTTGAGCTGAGCCCAGCTCCGAAGGATGGACGCCATCATCATCATAGGCCGCAATGTCCTGGGCCGAAACCACGGCCCCCGCCGAGACAAACCACACGCCATCTATAGCCTCAGCCATCCGCGCCAGCCGGTCGTTGTGAGCCGCAATCTCGTCATTGCACTGGTTGAAGCCAAAGCGCGCGCTGTCCGGCATGGCGTAGTAACCCACGTACATCACCTTGCTGCCCGTCGCCGAAACCTGGCGCACAAACGCTGGAATCTCTCCTGCGAGGCCATCTGCGCTAATCATTTCATCGACTAGCCCTCCAGAGCTGGCGCGATCGCATGCCCCGGCTAAGTCATTGGCGCCGCCGTTCATCACCACCCAATCCCAGTCTTGGCGCCCCGCTTGCTGGTGAAACTGCTGACGAATGTCGTACCCCGCTGCGGCGGCTTCTGAGTCAGGGTGAGACAGGTGGGCTCCGGACACGGCGCCATTGACCACAGGTCGGCCCAGGGTTTGGCCAATCACATCGGGAATAGATTTTTTCACCCCGGCGTTCCATTCTAAAATTGAGTCGCCAATGGCCAAAATCGGCCTCGGCTCCTCTAGCTGCTTCACGCCTGTGGCTCCAGAATCGCGCCCAAAATCGCGCCCAGAATTTGCCCAATTATCGACAGCGATCGCTTGACCGCTGCGCTGGCAGCCTGAGCTTAGAACCGTAACGCTGCCTACAACAGTCAGGGCGATTAAAAGTGGTTTCATAAAGGTAATTTCTTCAAACAGCGGGGGGACATGAACGACAAAACTATTCTAATTACTGGAGCCAGCAGCGGCATTGGCGAAGCCTGCGCCCGCGTCTTTGCCCAGGCCGGAGCGCGGCTCATCCTCGCCGCCCGTAGGCGCGATCGCCTCCAGGCTTTGGCCCAGACCTTTGCGGTAGACACCCACCTACTGCCCCTGGATGTGCGCGATCGCGAGGCCGTTTTCCAGGCGATCGCCGCCCTGCCCGCCGAATGGCAAGCCATCGACATATTGGTGAACAACGCGGGCCTTAGCAGGGGGCTGGACAAGCTACACGAGGCCGAGCTGCAGGACTGGGAGGAGATGATTGACACCAACGTCAAAGGCCTGCTCTATGTGACACGGGCCGTGGTGCCCGGCATGGTGGCCCGCAGTCAAGGCCACGTAATTAACCTCGGCTCTATTGCCGGCCACGAGACCTACCCCGGCGGCAGCGTCTACTGCGCCACTAAGTCCGCTGTGATGGCCCTGACTGAAGGGCTAAAGCTCGATTTGCTGGGCACCCCCATTCGCGTCTCTTCAGTGGATCCGGGGCTGGTGGAAACTGAGTTTAGCGACGTGCGCTTTCGGGGGGATGGCGATCGCGCCAAGACGGTCTATCAAAACATGACGCCTTTGACGCCTCAAGACATCGCTGAAATTATCCTGTTCTGCGCGACCCGTCCGCCCCACGTCAACATCAGCGACATTTTGGTGGTGCCCACAGACCAGTCAAGCGCCACTCGGGTGCATCGCCAGAAAGGCTAAGCAGGATGACTGACAGAGCCACAATGCAGTATTAGTGATGTTGTAGCGTTTTTCCCGAGCGAACATGCGCGCCTTCTGGTTCGACCCCTACCTCTGGATTCATCTTGCAGGGCTGGCCGCCGCGCCGCTGTGGCTGGAGCTGTGCTTCGTCGGCTTGGCCATTGGTGATCCTGTCCTGCCTCAGGCAGCTGAACTGGCTATTGTGGCTGCTGTGGGGGGAGTGCCCGTACTGTGGATGCAGTGGCAGGCACCGTTTTATATCTTTAGCGTGCTGGTGGCGGCTCTGCGACCAGCGCAGCTCACCGAGGCCCAGCGCCGACTGCTGCCGTTTTTCAAAGGCGGCATGCTCAAAAGTCTATCCTTAGTCGTAGCGGCAGCTTTAGTCGGCCTCCTCTGGAAGCTGGATCAGCTTATTCCCCTGATTGCGCCAGCCGCGCTGCAGTGGCCCGTGCCCCAGCAGCGCTGGTTTGGCCTCGGGCTAGCGGCGATCGCATTTCTGCTAGTGAATCTGTTTACCCAGGTGCCCGTCAGCGTGCTGCGGGTGCTGTGGGTACCGGAATCTTCTGTCGCCAATGCTGCACCTTACCCTGTGGACAAAATTGCTCAGCAGTTCACGGTGTTAGGATGGCAGACCTCCCGGCTTCTACCTGGAGGCGGAGTCGAGCAAGCTAAATCTCGGTAAACCGTATAGCCTATCACCGCTGAGGGAAGCAGCATAGGCTATCTTGAGGATAGGTATAAATAATTAAGAACGGTCGATATTTGCTTATTTCACAGCAATTTATCGATGCATACGGGCCAGTAAGCCCCCCCGGGGTTCAGCAGCCCATAGTCTTGAACCAAACTGCACGCAAGAGGTTAATATGACAACGCCGTCCCTTTCCCACTCTGACACTGACGTACCCGCCTGGGACAGTCTCAAGAAGGCGATCGCCAACAGCTCAGGGTTTCAGCGGTGGCAGCTTCAGAAAGGCGACACGAATGCTCGTCTTGATGATCTTGTTCTACTTTACCTCCGCGAAACCCTGGAGACTTTGGCTTATTAAGCTATGCCTTTCCCGATATCTGTCTAGCGTGGTCCTCACCCCAACCCCTATCCCAACGGTGGGTGATGGGAGTTTGGTCCCCTTCCCCCAAGTTTAAGGGAAGGGCTAGGGATGGGGGCTTCCAGGACGCTAAACGCGTACCCGCTATGTCCCTACCGCGAATCCTACAGAACGCGCTCAATCCAGTCTCCGACGCGCCGCTGCAGCTCCACGAGTTCTGAAATATCCTGGTAGGCCCGCTGGAACTCGACAACATCGACATACATTTCCTCAGTGGGGTAGTTTTGGATCAGCTCGATGGGTGTGATTTCCTCATCGTCGCTGGCCGACACCACTAGGGCACCCCGTAGCGCTTGGCGATCGCCCCGGCGTGAGCGGGTATGGACGGCTTTGCTGGCCCGGTCCAGTACGGCGTCTCCCGCTGGATTGTTAAGGACGCGGCTGAGCAGCACCGGGTTGACGCTGACGTCCTGGTTCAGCATTTCTCGCATCTCAGCGGCGGGGTAGCCACTGAGGCGAATGTAGGGCCGCAGCTCAGAGGAGACCTCCCCCGTTTCCGCCAGCAGCGTCAGATCTTCCACGGCCACCGATCGCTGAAACCCGTGGTACTTCAAAACCACCGATTCGGCGGCCCGTGCGGGGGCCGAGATTCCGGCAGACAGTGAGATAGACAGCCCGGTAGAGAAGGCGATCGCCACGCAGATTCGACGCAGCGTGCGGCCCACCATCCCGTGAAGGGCATGGGAGAAGTGGGGCTGCGATTGCAGTGAGGGAATAGGCATTAAATTGACCCCGTCTGGCGTATGCTTTAAGCGTAACTGCAGATGTCGCCTTAATTCTGCGATAGCCGAGAGCTCGGTATGACGCTGAGCTGTCCACTCTTTGAGCTGTCTATAGATAGTGTTAGGGTTTCATCATCCCAGATAAGCTGAATAGGCACAGTTGATCAATTATGACCATGGATATGCAACGGTGGGTTAACCGACAGCCCCGACAGGCCCGCCTGTCCCGCACCCTATTTATAGCCTCGCGCCCCCTCCTGACTTGCCTGGGCCTGGCCCTGGCCTTTGCGGCTGGCCCCATCGAAATGCCCGTCTCGGCTCAACTGCCAAAGCAGGCTGACGAAGCGATTGCCCAGACCCCGGTGCGAGCAGACGTCATCTACGTTAACCCAGCCCAAGGAACGGACGCGGAAAACGGCGGCAGTGAGACCCGCCCCCTGCGCACCATCAGCTATGCCCTAGAGCGCGCCAGCGGCACAACGGTCATTCAGCTTGCTTCAGGCACCTACACTGCAGATACAGGCGAGCAGTTTCCGCTGCGGCTCAAGCCTGGGATTGTTCTCTTAGGTAACGAGTCCAACAACGGTCAAACCGTCTCTATTATTGGCGGCAATACCTTTGTCACAGCCCTGCTCGGCCCCCAGAGCGCCACGCTAGTCGCCTCGGATGACAGCGAAATTCGCGGCGTCACCGTCACCAATCCCACCACTCGCGGTACGGGCGTATGGGTCGAGTCCGTCAACCCCATCGACCCGCTCATTCGCAACAGCACGTTTACCAACAACGCCCGGGACGGCGTCTTTGTCAACGGCTCTGCCGTTCCCACCATCGAGCGCAACCGCTTTGTAACCAACGAGGACAACGGCATCTCCCTCACCCGCAACGCAGGGGGCACCATCCGCAACAACGAGTTTGTCAATACGGGCTTTGGCATCGTGGTAAGCGATTCCGCCAGCCCTGTAATTGAAGGCAACGAAATTCGCGAGAATATTGACGGCGTCGTTGCCACAACCAACTCTCGCCCGGTGCTGCGGGAAAATGTCATCCAGCGCAACATCCGGGATGGCCTGGTCGCCATTGGCAACGCTCGCCCCGACTTGGGCACAGCTGACGACCCCGGGGAAAACATCATTGTGAACAACGGTCGCTACGCTGTGCTCAATGCCACTCGCGGCAATCGGATGATGGCGATCGGCAACCAGGTGAATGAAGACGAAATTGAGGGCGAGGTAGAGTTTGTCGCCCGCGTTATCGGCTTTCCGGACGTTCAGGGGCACTGGGCTCAGCCCTACATCGAAGCGCTCGCAGCCCAAGATATCATCGGAGGCTTCCCCGACGGCACCTATCGGCCCAATGACCCGGTGACCCGCGCCCAATTTGCTGCCATCCTCAACAAAGCGTTTACCTCACCCCCCAAGCGGACCGGACAGGAGTTTGTTGACGTTCAGCGGAGCTTCTGGGGCTACAGCGCCATTCAGTCGGCTTACCAGCGGGGCTTCCTCTCCGGCTACCCTGGCCAAGTGTTCCTCCCCAGCCGCGACATTCCTCGGGTGCAGGTGCTAGTGTCCCTAGCAAGCGGCCTAGAGCTTAACTCCTCTAGCGCAACGGCGCTAAATAAGTACCAAGACGCCAGCCAGATCCCAGACTGGGCCGTGGGGGCGATCGCCGCCGCGACTCAGGAGAATTTGGTGGTGAACTATCCCACCGCCAATCGGCTCAACCCCAATACCCAGGCCACGCGGGCCGATGTGGCTGCCTTTGTCTACCAGGCCTTGGTGCAGGCGGGGCAGGCTGAGCCCATTGAGTCGGAGTTTTTGGTGACGTTTCCATAAGCCACCAACAGGCATCCCCTTTGATCGTAGAATTAGGGGATGCCTGTTCTCTACTAAAGTTGCATGTCCTTTTTGCTGAAGCTCTCTCGCTGGATTGACCGGCTGAGCGAAGGATTGGGCTGGTTAACCCTAGGCCTCACTCTGGTGATGGTCGCCGTGGGCGCCTACAACGCCATCAGCCGCTATCTGGGCCGATTCATCGGCATCAACCTCAGCTCAAACCTCTACATTGAGGTGCAGTGGTACCTGTTCAGCCTGATTTTTCTGCTCGGGGCAGCCTACGTGCTCAAGCGCGGTGAGCACGTGCGGGTGGACATTCTCTATTCCCGGCTGTCCCGGCGCGGCAAAGCCATCATCGACCTGCTAGGGGCGCTACTGCTGCTGCTGCCGCTGTGCGCCACAATTGTGATCTATTCACTGCCCTCCGTCATTAACTCTTGGCAAATCAAAGAAGGATCCTCTGATCCGGGGGGGCTGGCCCGCTATCCGCTCAAGGCGATGCTGGTGGTTGCCTTTGTATTCCTGGCGCTCCAGGGCATCTCCGAGCTCATCAAGCAGATTGCGATTCTCACAGGCTCCCCCGCCGCCGACCCTCAGCAAGCGGAGCGCCATGGCTGACTACCTGGGTCTGATCATGTTCTTCGGGGCGCTGCTGCTGATCTTCACGGGCTATCCCGTGGCCTTTTCCCTCGGCGGCACTGGCCTGCTGTTTGCCCTCATTGGCGTGCTGCTGGGCCACTTCGACTTGATTTTATTCTCCGCACTGCCGCAGCGCATCTTTGGCATCATGAGCAACTACGTGCTGCTCGCCATCCCCTACTTTATTTTGATGGGGACGGTGCTGCAGCAGTCGGGGCTGGCGGAAGACCTGCTGGAGACCTTTGGCCTGCTGTTCGGGCGACTGCGGGGCGGACTGGCCATTGGCGTCATTTTGGTGGGAACCCTGCTGGCGGCGGCCACTGGGGTGGTGGGGGCCACGGTGGTTTCCATGGGCATCATTTCCCTGCCCATTATGCTGCGGTATGGCTATAACCCTTCGTTCGCTTCGGGCATTATCGCGGCCTCCGGCACCCTGGGGCAGGTGATTCCCCCCAGCGTGGTGTTGATCGTGCTGGGGGATCAGCTCGGCGTCTCGGTGGGGGACCTGTTTTTGGGATCCCTGCTGCCGGGGCTAGCCCTGGCAAGCCTCTACTTAATTTACGCGGCGGCGATCGCCCTGTTTCGTCCCAAGGCGGCCCCAGCGCTACCCGAAGAACAGCTCACCCTGACCAAAGTCCAGCTCGCCCTGCGGGTGTTTCAGGTAATGCTGCCGCCCCTGGCCCTGATTCTGATTGTGCTGGGCAGCATCTTTGCCGGCGTCGCCACCCCCACCGAAGCTGGCGCTATGGGCGTCGTTGGCGCTCTGGTGCTCGCGGCGCTCAACCGGCGGCTAACCGGGCGCACCCTGCTGGGGGCCCTGCGCTCCAGCGTCGAGCTTACCACCATGGTAATTGTGCTGCTGGTGGGGGCAACGGTGTTCAGCTTAGTGTTTCGCGGGCTGGGGGGCGATCGCCTGGTGCAGAATCTGCTGCTCAATTTGCCGGGCGGGGTGGTCGGCTTCCTGATTTTGGTAAACCTGCTGGTGTTTTTCCTCGGGTTCTTTTTAGATTACTTCGAGATTGTCTTCATCATCGTGCCGCTGATGGCCCCTGTGGCCCTGCAGTTTGGCTACGACCTCGTTTGGTTCGGCGTCATGCTTGGGGTCAACCTGCAGACCTCTTTTCTAACGCCGCCCTTCGGCTTCTCGCTGTTTTACCTGCGGGGGGTTGCGCCAGAGGATGTGAGCACCGTCAGCATTTACCGCGGCGTAGTGCCTTTCATCTTCATTCAACTGGCGGCGCTGCTGTTGATTATCCGCTTTCCGCAGCTCGTCACCTGGGTGCTATAGCAGGATGAGGAACTGAACGCCAGCCCGATTGATAGAGTGTCCTCAAGACATTGCAAAATAATAATATTGCGCTGAAATGGCTTCACGGTCTGCGGTAGGCGGTGAAGATATTCGTCATCAGTCGCCGAGCGACAGCGGCAGGTTGCCGCCTTAGAAGCCAAGGTACAGCAGCTAGAGACCGAGTTGCAGGACTCTCGCTCGTCCATGCGTCAGCTGCTCGACTCAAGCCGCTATTCAATCGGAGTTTGTGGAGTATAAGGTAGACGGCACCTGGACTTCTGCCTTTGCTTCAACATTAACCGTGAATCTTAACCTACAGCGTCTTGGCCATAAAGACACTGTTTGGGTCTTCCCGATAGGTGGAAAAAGGTGCACAATTTTCAAAGCCGTATTTTGCATATAAGTTGCGTGCTGGCTTAAAAAATGGCATCGAGCCAGTTTCTAGACTAATCCGCCGATAGTTTCGCAGCTTCGCTTCGTTCAAAATATGCTTAAGCAGCATCGATGCAATGCCCTTTCCGCGATAGGAAGCAGCTATGCGCATTGACTTAATTTCGGCATGACCGGTGTCTAATTCTTTCATTGCACCACAGCCAATTAAGCGATCGTTGTCCCAAACCGTCCAGAATGTAATTTCCGGTTTCCTCAACCCCTCTAAATCGAGGGCGTGCTTACTCTCTGGAGGCGAAACGGACTTCATTTCTCTGATATGCTCCTCAAGAAACTCAGCAATCTCAGAGCCAGAAAGGTCGTCAACCTTTATTTCCATCTCTCGCCTCACCTTCACTTTATCATCCGTCACTTTTGCTACATAACCCTAACCGCTAAAGTATTAGAGGGCACTTCTGCCGAACAACACCTCATACAACTGTATTAAGTGCGTAGCCACAATTAAATGAAAGGGGGAGCGGCCCCCTGGCGGGGGGCCGCTCCCTCCTGACAGCTACGTTTACTTACGATGCTCAACTTATCCGGCGATTATTGTTGACACCGTGCCACTGTTGATAAGTGGATAGAGCATAATACAAGGAGCAACCAGCTCTGCGCATAATGAGCACTTCACTTTACATCACTTTCACAAGCGTTCAGTGACGCTGGTAGCGCTGAAGCCTTATTGATGATAGCTACCGAATCGCTTACACTGATTCCAGGTTTTTAGGGTTAGCGCCTTTAGAACATCAACAACGAGGACACATTGACAATGTCTACAAAGCTTTTCTTTCAAATTCTATGTTTGCCTACGCTGGTTGGCATGTTGAGCTTCTCTACTCTGACCGCATCAGCCAGCACTGCCAGCACAGATAAGGGGGGCTCTTCGTTTCCTTCGGCAGCCTGCGGCGCTTTTGACGAAAAAGCGACAGATCGCCTGACAACAGAGAAGTCTAATGCAGAGATAGAGCCTCTAGATTTCTCTGCTGCTGCAAGTGATGCTGCAGTGCTGCTCTTTGGCTGTGACTGTCAGGCCTGCATTAACGCACTGGAGCAGCTGAGAAGACCGTCTCTCTTCGCCTCGGTCCAAGGGCACTGCACGCAGTCATTGGATGACAGTCAGTACAACGGGCAGGTGGACGCGATTCTTGATGCAGTTGATGCGGCTGAAGCGATCAGTCCAGATGTGCCTCTACCGCAGGATAAGTTTTAGCTACACGAGAGTCAGCGCGTTGTTTTGTTAGAGGCAGTGTTCTGTGCCTTATCGAAGGGCAAAATCTGTAGTCAGATCCAGCAGATTTCTGGGTTTTTCTGCATTAGCCGCTACTCTCAAACGATGGATCCGATATGTGGGACTGCTCGTTGTCAGCCTATGTCTCGTTTGTGGGTTGGCCACCTCAGCGCTAGCCCAATCACGCCTCACCTGGGAAGATTTGCAACCTTCTGAGACTACCCTTCAGAACCCCTACGCCCATCTATCTACTGAGCAAACCTACGATCTGGCTACGCTGGCGCAGTTACAGACTTGGTTGGAAGAGAGCAAGGCCGCCTCGGATAGCTTGGAAGCGCAGGAGATATTGCGACTGAAAAAAAAGCTTCGAGACCAAGACCTAGACGTAGTGGCGCTGCTGTCTCGTGTGGAACAGGCTAGGGCTTACTGGCAATATCGCTCCCGCTCTGCTAATTCTGAATGGGTAGGACAAACAGTGCAGCTTGAAGGCTATGTGCTGCCGCTGAATCAGCAGCAAGCTAATCGGGTAACAGAATTTTTACTCGTCCCCTACGTTGGGGCCTGCATCCACGTACCGCCACCGCCGCCCAATCAAATCGTCTACATTAAACCGGAGCAGGCACTGCCATCGCCTGGGCTATTTGCTCAGGTTGTTGTAGAAGGGGCACTACAGCTAAAATCCGCAAGCTATGAGCTGTTTCGGATAGATGGCTCGCGTCCGGTTGAGGTGAGCTATGCCCTCACCCTCGATCGCCTGAGCCTGTCCGAAACGCCCGGTGCCCCAAAGACGGAGCCGACATTGGGGCGATCGCCCCCCTCTGGGCCCTGGTGGCAGCGTTTGCAGACAGCGGTTTCAGCGTTACTCACTGAGGCAGTAGGAAACGTCGAGCGTCAGCGATCGCCCAAGACATTCTTATTAGGGCTGTTGGTTGCCTTCAGCTACGGCGTCCTCCACACATTAGGCCCAGGACATGGCAAAGCGATTATTATTGCCTATTTTGTTGGGGAGGGTGGTAGCCTGCAGCGGGGTCTTACGATGGGAACTCGGATTGCAGTTTTTCACGTGCTGTCGGCCATTGGCGTGGCGCTACTGGTCAACCTAGTGCTACGTCAAAGCGCACCGGAAAATTACTGGGTGGTGAAGTTAGTAAGCTATGCTGCAATTTCAATCATTGGGAGCTGGATGCTTTGGCGGGCCATCCCCTGGCGACATAGCCCAAGACCTCAGCAGGTGCCAATCTATTTAGACGACAAGGGAGTTAACTCACTGCTGTCTCCTAATCTAACTCAGCAGGTAACGGGAATTGCGAGTTCCTCCCTTGCTGTTGACTGCCCTTGTCTGACCTGCATAGAGCCGAAGCGAGCCAGCGATTGGCTATCCATAGCAATTGGTTCTGTCCCCTGTAGCGGGGCCCTGCTTATTTTACTCTACGGTTCAGCAAATAAGCTGCTGTGGCCCAGTATTGCGATGGTGATTGCAATCTCAGTGGGAATGGCTATTACTCTAGCCTACATTGGAGTTTTAGCCCTGACGGGTAGGAACTACGCTGCTAGGCAATTTGACCAGCGTCTGGGAAAGCAGCGCTATCGCCGCCTACAGCAGTGGCTGAAATTTGCCGGGGCTTGCTCTGTGATGTCGCTAGGCTTTGGCCTTTTTAGCGTGACGCTGGCGTCGGGCCGTTAGTCCAAGGCTGCAGCTCTCGAGACGGGAGCTTAGGATATTAGGGGACGGGTGGCAAAAGCTGAAGCAGATTTAGTGGTTGGTCAAAAATAGATAAGTGCGTAGCCACAATTAAACGAAAGGGAGAGCGGCCCCCGGCGGGGGCCGCTCTCCCTGACAGCTACGTTTACTTACGGCGCTCTACTTAGGATGATAGAAGTGCTATTGGAGGGCTCTGCCGTGGTTGCCCAACCCCAGTCTCGCCGCTACAGCCGAGACTGCACAGAAGTTTGTGCAAGCGATGTCGGTGGTGAGACCGCAGGTGTCGACGATGACACTTCAGGTGTCGGTGGCGAGACTTTTGAGGACAGTGGTGAGACCTGAAGTGTCAGCGGTGAGACTTTAGCGGTCAACGATGTCGCGCAGGGTGTCAGTGGCGAGACTTGAAGTGTCGTTGATGAGTCTTGAAGTGCCAGTTGGGAGACTTGAGGTGTCGTCGATGGGTCTTAAAGTGTTGGCAGCGAGACTTGAGGTGTCGTTGACGGGACTTGGAGTGACAGTGGCGAGACCTCAAGTCTCAATGTAGGCAACCAGGGCTTGTCCCCCTGCCGTGAGTAGTGTAGAGTCTATGCCTGAGAGCTGCATGCCGCAGTTCGGCTCCCAAGCTTTGGTCATAGCGGCGGTGGACGTTGGTAGGAACAACGCCCACCGCCTGACCCCCGAAACAGGAACAGGCTGTCCGGAAGCTGTGGGTATTGTCCCACGGCCATCCCGAACGGTTCACGCCCGAAGGGGTGGCCAAATCTTGGGTTTCTTGCCCATTTACCCAAAAAGGAACCCAAACCATGACATTTGTAATTCCCGATCAGCCCCTCGACCGCGAGGCGGCACTGCTTCGCCTGGCCGAGCCCCCCTATCAGCCCGACGGCGAAGTGGTGCGCCATATCCTCATCGGCTCCCCAGCGGGCATCCGCGAAACCATTCACCTGATTCACATCAACCGCTACGCCGTAGAGCAGAGCCTGTGGAC
>JBHJHJ010000198.1:0-9879 GCA_050330955.1 Elainellaceae cyanobacterium
GGCTATGAGGGGCGCATCGCTGCCCAGGTGCAGCAGCGGCGGGAGGCCCAGCTTGCCGCTGTGATGGAGGCGGCGATTCCTGAAATTTTGACTCTCAGCCCCGAAGACGCCGCCACTGACCGCTGGATTCAGCGATCGCTCTCTCAAGCCAGCGACCACCTGTCTCAAGTGCGCGATCGCATCTTTGAAAGACTGCAGCCCCAGCGTCATCAGGTGATTCTTTGCGTCAATTCTCACGGCTTGCTGGTGTGGGAGGCGGTGCGGAGAGCTCCAGAGGGCGGAGTATACGTGGCGGTGACCGACAAAGAACAAATAGCGCTGGAAGAGCAGGCGAGTTTACTGCCGGAGCTCCGGCAGCCAATATTTTTGCCGCCGCTGGAAGCGATCGCAGCCGGGCTCGATCTAGCATTTGACGGCATCGTGGGCCGTAACCTGCTGTTGAACGCAGCTGACCGAGCGGCCACCGTCACTGCTTTGGCCTCGCTGATCGGGCCTGATACCACTATCCTGCTGGCCGAGAGCCTGCCCAAAGACGCACAGCGGATTTCTCAGCTGTTGACGCTGCCGCATGGGGTAGGCGATCGCCTTATTGAAGCGGAAAATACGCTTTACGACAGCGACCCAAGCTTGGCTTGGGGGCGAGACGACTTGGTTCAGCTCTTTGAGGGCTCCGGGCTGACGGTGGAGGTGCAGGAGGAGCGCCTGCCGGTGGAGCTCTATCTGTCGCCGGGACTCGTAAGCCGCTGGGTCGAGCCGGGACAAAAGATGCCAAGCTATCGCGATCGCCTCGCACCGCTGCTATCGCCACAGGATTTGGAGGTGGTGTGTCGGGGGGTGCGATCGCTCACCCATCAGACCGTGAGCTGGGAAACGCAGCTGGCATTCGTGCAGCTGACTGTCGGATCGAGCAATTCTTCCACAGGTCATGGGAGCGGCAATCGCGAGGGCGGTATGAGGGCTACTTGATGGGGCTCTGCTGTACCAGGGAGCTAAGCACCTGACCCAGTTCTGTGATCTGGCTAGTCAGTTCTGTAGATCTGCTCAGGAGTTCTGCAAAGCTGCTCGATAGGTCTCCAAACCTACTGTGGGGTTCCATAGGCTAGTTCAGGAGTTCTCTGAAGCCGCTATGGCGTTCTCCAAAGCTGCTAGCCAGCTCAGTAATAAGCTTAACGAGCTGGCGGTTTACGCTAATCAGCTCAGAGACCCTGCTCAGTAGCTCAACAGAGGAAGAAGCACTGAAGGCACATTCGCTAGAGAGCTGGAGAACGCCGAGGAGGAGGCGATCCTATGCGCTAGGGCAAGCTCCTGGGAGCGAATATATAGCGCTGGCCACTTCGCTTAGGACATTTTTGGTGCTGAATCGAACAGCCCTGCAGCGAAGCGGCGAGCCATCGCGCACAAAGACTTGTGGCAATGGCTATACATCTGCTTCGTAACCTAAGCTTATGGCCGGGCTTGGCATAACAAGCGTTATTTAGATCGCCGTGCTTTCCACCGCTGCGCCAGCCACAGCCCCAAAACATAGGCCAGAATCGCACTCGGCAAACCCACCACTACACACCCCAGAAATAGCGTCGTTGTAAACCCTGCCCCCAACATCATAAATTCTTGAAACGCTGCCCAGCCCGACGCACTGACTACAGTCCCAATCGCTCCCGGCTCCGGCACCATGGCCGACAGCCCAAACCGCGACAGCAGCCACGCCCCAACGCGAAAGTTGAAGTAGTAAATAGGCACGTAGGTGAATGGGTTGCTCACCCAAGTTCCTGCCGCTGCCATCAGCTTATTGCCTTTAACCGCGGCGGCGATCGCCACCCCAATAATGGTCTGCAGGCCAAACAGGGGAAACCACCCGGCAAACACCCCCGCCGCTAAACCACGGGCGATCGCCTTTGGGGTGCTCTGCAGACGAATGAACCGTAGATAGAAGTAGCGCAGCTGTCGTCGCCAGGGCGGGCGGCGTTTTCGTGGCGGCATAAGTGCGGTAAAGGGCGTCGCCTCTATTGTAGGCGGGGCATCTATCCACGTCCCGTCGATGGCATCACGCCACGTTAGGATCGTTGTGTATCGTTCCATTCACCTGTAGGGGCAATCGGCCGGTTGCCCCTACGATATGTTGTATCCCCCGCACCATGACCACCACCGACACCATCGCCGCGATCGCCACCGCCGTTGTTCCCCAGCAGGGAAGTGTCAGCATCGTGCGGGTTTCCGGCCCTGAGGCAATGGCTGTTGCCCGTCGTCTCTTTCACGCGCCAGGGCAGCAGCCCTGGGAAAGCCACCGCATTGTTTACGGCAGCGTGCGTCACCCCCAGACCCAGCGCATCGTCGACGAGGCTCTGCTGCTAATTATGCAGGCTCCCCGCTCCTACACCCGCGAAGACGTGGTGGAATTTCACTGTCATGGTGGGCTGATGGCGGTGCAAAATGTGTTGACCCTGTGTTTAGAGCAGGGCGCGCGACTAGCCCAGGCCGGGGAATTTACCCTGCGGGCGTTTTTGAACGGGCGGCTGGACTTGACCCAAGCAGAGAGCGTATCGGACCTAGTGGGGGCAGAGTCGCCCCAGGCGGCGGAGCTAGCGCTGGCCGGAATTCAGGGAAAGCTGGCGGCCCCCATCCGGCAGCTTAGGCAGACCTGCCTAGAGATTTTGGCGGAGGTAGAAGCGCGGATTGATTTTGAGGATGACCTGCCGCCGCTGGATGAGGACTGGGTGAAGGAGCAACTACGAGCGGTGCTAGCGACGGTGGCGCAGGTGCTGGCGACGGCAGACCGGGGGGAGCTACTGCGCAGTGGCCTTAAAGTTGCCATCGTAGGACGTCCCAATGTGGGAAAATCAAGCTTGCTCAATGCCTGGAGTAGAAGCGATCGCGCCATTGTCACAGACCTACCGGGAACGACGCGGGACGTGGTGGAGTCGCGGCTGTTGGTGGGGGGCATCCCGGTGCAGGTGCTGGACACTGCGGGCATCCGGGAGGCGACAGACCAGGTGGAGCAAATTGGGGTGGCGCGATCGCGGCAGGCGGCCCAAGCGGCAGATTTGGTGCTGCTGGTGGTCGATGCGATCGCAGGGTGGACACCAGCGGATCAGATGATCTACGAGCAGGTTAACCCAGTTAAAACGAAGGGGCTGATCCTGGTGATTAACAAGATTGATCTAATTGACGCTGGTCTTGAAAAAGACAACATTAATGGCTGGCCCGATCTACCCTGTCCCGTCGTGAAGACGGCTGCAGCCAGGCAGGAAGGCGTTGAAGCGCTAGAGTCGGAAATTTTAACGCTAGTCCAGGCAGAGAGCGTGATGTCAGCTAACCTAGACCTGGCAATTAATCAGCGGCAAGCGGCGGCGCTGCTGCGGGCAAAGAATGCGCTGCAGCAGGTTGAGACCACCATTGCGGATAGGCTGCCGCTGGACTTTTGGACCATCGACTTGAGGGAAGCCGTCCGGGCGCTAGGAGAGATTACTGGGGAGGAGGTAACGGAGTCGATGCTGGACCAGATCTTTAGTAAATTTTGTATCGGCAAATAGGGTCGGATTGATTAATTTGAAAGCACAGTCTTTTAGGGCAGCAGCCGAATATCGTGAGGGCCGCGCACCACATCTATCTTGACGTCCGTTCGCTCCAGCTGCGGCGACTCCCCAGGCGCCACAGCCCAAAACTCCACCGCCCCCGTACGCGGTTGCGCTTCCCGATAGTTATAAATCACCACCGCCAGCGCCTGGCCCGTCTGGTCAAACACCGCCTGCTCCGGCAGCAGCCCCTCAAATCCATATTCATCCAGCGCTGTGAGGCGGCCCGATTCTGGGTCAAACTGCACCAGCGATAGGGAGCTGTAGGACCTGCCGCGCCAGGCCAAGATAATGCTCGGGAGGTAAGTTCGCCGCATATTGACCGTAGCAATCAGCGTATTGTCCGGGCTGAGGTCAAATCCTTCCGGGCTCAGCCCCACCTCTACCCTGGAGACGACCCTAGCGGGAGTCCCTGAGTTCGGCTCAAACTGAATCGCAATCATTTCCCCTGGAGGATTGAGCAAGAAGTTTAAGGAAGGGTTGGGGTAGAGGCTCCACTTCAAATCTGGAACGAGCAAAAAGCGGCCATCCGCAGTGAAGCGGGGGTTGCTGAGATGATTGCCAATGGTGAGCGGTTCAGCCACGGGCGTGATTGCGATCGCGCCGTTGGTCGCTTGCACCTGATAAAAACCGATGCGGCGATTGTTGTCCTGGGTCATGGCCAGGTACCGGCCCGAGGGATGCCAAATCGCAGCTCGATTATCCCGGCGAGTTCCGTCTAATTCCATTGGGAAATAGGACCGCTGCCCTAGGGTTCCGTCTGGTTGGATTTCAACGATGAGCAATTCTCGCCCTGGTTCATTTAGATTGACCGCTAGAAACCTGCCGTCAGGGCTAATGCTGAGGTGCTCAGGATTGCGCCCAACGTTGACCGACTCAAGGATACTGGGTTGGGAGAGGTTTGAAATATCGACAACGGTGACGTTAGCCCCTGCTGGCATTTCATCAATGCTCTCAAGCTCTTGAATGCCATCAGCCGGACGCGATCGCACCTCGGCCACGTAGGCTCGCTCCCCGTTCGGCGAGATCGCAATAATCTGCGGCCAAGACATCACCGAGTTAGAAACCGGCAGCGTTAGCATCTCTGGATTTTCTGGATCAAGGGGCAGGGGCAGCACCGTCAGCGCATCCTCAACGCCAGGAATGCGGTCGAGCTTAGCATCGGCGTAGGCGGTCGCCACCATGTCGGCGTCAGAAGCCACCAGCAGGGCGCGGCCTTGAAAAGCGAGGCCGCTGGCGGAACGGGGCGATTGGACAGCCACCGGCTCAATCAGCTGCAGCAGGCCGTAGACGACGAGGGCGAGGGCGAGACCTAGAATGACCCACAGGAGGCGCGTCCAGCCTTTCAGTTTGAGTAATTTCATAGCGCAGTCCGCAATCAGTAAGCATGGGCCCAAGCTAAACTATGGAGTATGCTCTAGTGTCAAGAGACCACAACCCCATGAGAATTGGCGAGCTTGCTGAGCGAACTGGATTATCTGTGGATGCAATTCGGTTTTACGAGAAGAAAGGCCTGCTGAACGGCAACCACCTAAGGCGGCAGGAAAACAACTATCGGAACTACACCGAGCAAGCGGTGACGCGGCTAAAGCGGATTCAGCAGGCCAAGCGGTTGGGGTTTACACTAAAGGAAATCCAGACCGAGATCGACGCCTGGGAAAGTAATCAGCTCTCGGCAGCGGAAAAGGTAATGCTGTTGGAGAGCAAAGTATTGCTGATCAATGAGCAGATTGAAGCCTTCAATCAAATGAAGGCCTATCTACAGCAGAAAATAGAGCTTGTCAGAAGCGCTAATTCTTAGAATATGGTCCACGTCCTTTTGACTTCACTCAAATTGATAGCTGCGCTGAAGCTAAGTGGCCTTCTTTTCGCAGTCTGTCACTCGCTCGAGGTGTAGCGCAAACCCCGCCATCAGTAGCGTTGCGACATAAAAACGACGCTTACTCAATGTGATTTTAGGGTTGAATTTTCTCATATCCTTTTCAGCTCCTGAGCAGACTTGCTTTGCTACGCTACTTGGTGGATAAAGTCGAGCTACGCTAGCCGGAGATCATCCATGCTGTTTCGCCAACTGTTTGATAAAGAGACGAGCACTTATACTTATCTGATTGCAGATAGGGGCACGCAGACGGCGGTGTTAGTTGACCCCGTTATCGAGCAAGTGGATCGCGACTACAAACTGCTAAATGAGCTTGGGTTAACGCTACAGTTTTGTTTAGAGACCCACATTCACGCAGACCACATTACCGGCACGGGCAAGCTGCGGGAACTGACCCAATGTGAGGGGATTGTCCCAGTTAATGTTCACGTGGCCTGCGCGAACCAGCAGGTTAAGCACGACCAAATCCTCCATGCGGGTCAGATTAAAATCCGGGCCATTGAGACCAACGGGCACACCAATAGCCACATGGCTTATTTAGTCAATGACACGCACCTGCTGACCGGAGACGCCCTGTTCATCCGGGGCTGTGGTCGAACAGACTTTCAAAGTGGGGATGCTGGAACCCTGTATGACCGAGTCACCCAAAGGCTATTTTTCCTGCCGGATGAGACCTTAGTGTATCCAGGTCATGACTATAGGGGACAAACCGTTTCCACCATTGGGGAAGAAAAGCGCCTCAACCCACGCTTTGCCGGGCGGACCAGAGACGAGTTCGTCAAGCTTATGAGTCACTTAAACCTTCCTAACCCTAAAAAAATGATGGAAGCCATCCCTGCTAATGAGCTGTGCGGACAAGCCGCTTCCGCTTCATGAGCGATGTAACGTTTGATTTAAACAATCACGCCTTCTTTGCACAATCTGCCACCTGCTTCAAATGCAGCGCAAACCCCGCCGTTAGCAGCGTCAGCACCCCGGTTACCCAGAACGGCATGCTATAGCTCAGGCTCACTAGCAGCCCCGCCGTAGCAGGTCCGATCGCATTCGAGATGCTGAGGTAAGAGGCGTTGATGCCCATTACTTCACCCTGCTCGCGATCGCCGCTGTTGGTGCTCAAAATGGAGCTGATGAGTGGCATGGGAAATGAATTGACTACACCCAGTAGCGCAATCAACACCACAAACACGCCAACGGTGGGAAACGTCGGCATTAGCAAAAACAGCAGCGCCCGCCCTGCGATCGCCACAAACATGATGTCCGCCAAGTTAAACCGCTTCGTCAGCGGCTCAACGGCGAAGATCTGAGTGAGCACCCCAATCACGCCAATCATCGTAAACAAGATGGCT
Source organism: Elainellaceae cyanobacterium (assembly GCA_050330955.1). Classification (GTDB taxonomy): domain Bacteria; phylum Cyanobacteriota; class Cyanobacteriia; order CAKZMO01; family CAKZMO01; genus JBCCAG01. The sequence goes on from JBHJHJ010000198.1 coordinate 6,795, forward strand.
AGGGTCTGGGCATCTTGCCCCAGCACGTTGAGGAAAAACGGCTGGAAGGCGAAGGTGAAAATAGTGAAGGTAAAGCCGCTCAAAAAGGTGAGCAGAAAAATTTGTCCTAAGCAAGGGCGGCGAATTGAGCTGATAATTTTCTGGATGCCAAAGATTTCCCAGCTCAGCTTGAAGGCATCTGCGCCCTCATCAGGAGGGAGCGTTTCTGGCAGCAGCAGCAGGGTGAGCACCGTGGCGATCGCCGCCATCACTGCCCCGGCAAAGAAGCTCATGCCCAGGGTTGAAACGCCCGGCAAGGTGGGCAACCCCTGGGCAAAGTAGCTGATGGCCGGGCCGGTGACAAAGCCCATACGGAAGGCCGCATCAAACAAGCCAAATGCCCTGGGTCGTTCTTGCGGTGTGGTGGTATCGCTGATGACGGCGCGAGCGATGGAGTTGTTGCCGCCTGTGATACCGTCTAGAATTCGGGCACCAAATAGCAGCCAGGCAAACGCAGTCCAGCTGGCAATTAGGTTGGCCGCTACAGTGCCCAGTAGGCTGGCCACTAGCAGGGGCTTACGCCCCATGACATCAGAGAGACGGCCCAGCAGGGGGGTTGCAATAAATTGAGAGACCGCATACGCCGTAGTGAGCAAACTGGCCTGAAAGTCGCTTAGGCCAAACTCCTTAGCGTAGGGGTATAGAATCGGGATGATAATCGTGAAGCTGACTGAGTTGATAAACGCAATCAGCGCCACGATCCAAAACTGCATCGGGAGGTCAAACTTGGCCCGCAGGCCTTGAAGCGGCGACATAAGCGCTTAAAATTAAGGGCGGCACCGCCAAAGCAATGCCCTTGCTGTTATATCACGCCGCCCCCGCCTACAGCCTATCCACAGGGCGGACAGATCACTCCCTCGCCACAGAAGGCCTGATCAGCACCAGGATTCCAATTACAGGCCGGCAGATCGTAGTTGAAAAATTCATCCTCTAGATTGCTGCTAGAAGAAGCAGGAGCGGGCTTGAGGGGAGCGGCGGGGGCAGTCATTGATTTAGCGTTGCGCTTGGGAGCAACCAGACCGCGCTGGCGTAGAAACTGATCGTAGTCAAAGTGCGACATGCATCGAACCTCGTAGAGTGTATGGATAGCCTGAAGTGGCTATCAGGGCGGCAGCGCAACGGATGATGAGTGTCGGCTGTCGCTTTTGATAGGTAATAGCCATAGAATGTTGCGTAGGCTACACAACCTATCCCTAGACATCTTAACCCTCATCGGGAAATTTCCAAATGTTTTCAGATTTTACTTGCTAGATGTATGCAAAAGAATGGGGCATACGGCTCACCGCATGCCCCGATATGCATCTACAGCGTTAGCAACTTTGCTTCAGCTATGCACTAACCTTGCGCTTTGAGTAGACGCCGTTATCGTCTTCGTCGAACTGGTCGCGCACGGCAGACCAGGCCGCTTGCTCAGCCTTCGACTCGTCTTCAGTATCATCGAATACCGCGTTGTAGCGATCGATAAACACCGGTTGAGCTTCTTCGGAAAGGTGCGATCGCACCTCAGGAGATAGACTCTCGGGCCCCTCACATCGGCCAGGACAAGCGCGGGGCAGAGCAGTCTCCAGCGTATGAATCTCCTCACCACCAGCACTCTCCATCAAGAGCTGAAACTCACCAGCGCGATCGGCAGGCACTTCAGCCATCACGATGAACTCGCCCGCTTTCAAACGTGTCTCGTAGATAGCGGCCTTGTCTTGAGGCATGCCCAACGTCGCCAGGGCAGAGGCAATCCCTGCGCCGGCACTACCTGCTAAAGCACCGCTGGCCGCGCCGAGCAATACCGCACCAATGGGTCCGGCAGCGACAACTGAGCCGATGAAGGGGACAAACAGAACCCCGACGCCCGTCAGCAAGCTGAGCAGCGAACCAAACAGAGATCCAAAGATTGCGCCTGTTCGAAGACCCCCTAGGATGACGTCTTTCTTGGTCACAAACCCCGTAATACGGGTCTCCGTTTCAAAGTTGCGGCCTAGAGCAGAGATATGCTCTTGGGTGACGCCACGATCCAGCAGTCGCTGAATCACGTCGTTGACTTTTTGCTGAGATTCAAACACCGCAGATACGGTCTTCTCAGCGCGGTAGGTTTCGGTTGCCATAGTACAAGCTTCTCCCTATTAAATGAATGCAGGTAGCATCGGAAACTAGACCGCCACCGACGCTTCGCCTTCACGCTGACCTGTCGGGGACAGGGTCTGACCTTCAATGAAGGAGCGCAGCATCCAGGCCATTTCTTCGTGCTGTTCCATCAGCCCAGTGAGGAAGTCGGCCGTACCTTCGTCGCCGTACTTCTCGCCGCAGGCGTCCACGTGATCCCGCAGATTGCGGATAATCAGCTCATGGTTGTCGGCGAGACGCGATACCATTTCGGTTGAATTGGGAAGATCCCCAGTGTGCTCTTTAATGGTCGTTAGCTTGAGGAAACCCTCTGCAGTGCCCACGGGGTAGCCCCCCAGAGCGCGAACCCGCTCTGCAGTCGCGTCAATGTTCAGCGTGATAGCTTCATACTGCTCTTGCCATAGCTCATGCAGGCTGCGGAAAGCAGGGCCAACGACGTCCCAGTGGTACTTCTTAGTCTTAATATTCAGCAGATACTGATCGGCCAAATCCTGGTTGAGCATGTCGATGACGCCTTTGCGCTGCTCGTCCGTTAGTCCAATGTTGATGGGTCGCATAAATTTTCTCTAATTTTGTCAGCCGTTTTCCACTTCTATAAAACTAATTTTTGTAAAGAAGCACATCGACTTTCAGAAAGAAATGTGGTGGAGAGGATATGTGCCTTTCGGTGGACATCTTAGGCTCATCTGGCACAAGTGCGAGAGCGTCATAAATTACCCTTGGTCATTCAAGGACCAGTCGTAGTCAAGGTAGCCCACCTCATAACGACCCGACTTTAGGTAGCTTGCCAGCTCCGGATCAACATAGTCGCTAATGAAGCCGAGGGCCGCCTGCTGCTTATCGTTGCCAGGGAACTGGTCATTGCCATACTGAGGCTCCCAGTCCTCCCCAAACCAGTCAAAAATGGCCGAAACATTGACGCGATCGC
>JBHJHJ010000199.1:0-18140 GCA_050330955.1 Elainellaceae cyanobacterium
CATTGATTAGCTGGGCCGAGTTCAGCCACAGGTAATCTCGCAGCCAGCCCATTAGGTAGGTCGATGACTCATTGAACTGAGCCACGTTCCCTTGCCAAATGCCCAGGTGTTTCCAGTGCCAGTAGAAGGTCACCCATCCCAAGGTATTCAGCATCCAGAACATCGCCAGGTAGAAAGAGTCCCACGCAGAGATGTCGCAAGTGCCGCCACGGCCAGGGCCGTCGCAGGGGAAGCTGTAGCCAAAGTCCTTCTTGTCGGGCATCAGCTTGGAGCCGCGAGCGTCTAGGGCACCCTTCACCAGAATCAAGGTGGTGGTGTGCAGACCGAGAGCGATCGCGTGGTGAACCAAGAAGTCGCCAGGACCGATGGTAAGGAATAAGGAGTTGGTGCCGCTGTTGATGGCGTCTAGCCAGCCCGGTAGCCACACCGCGCCGCCGTTGGGCCAAGCGGTAGAGGCGATGCTGTCGGGGTTCGACAGCAGAGTATCAAAGCCGTAGAGCGCCTTACCAGAGGCCGCCTGCACAAACTGAGCGAACACCGGCTCAACCAGGATCTGCTTCTCAGGGGTACCGAAGGCGTTCATTACGTCGTTGTGGACGTAGATGCCCAGGGTGTGGAAGCCCAAGAACAGGGAAACCCAGCTCAGGTGGGAGATGATGGCCTCTTTGTGCTGCAGCACGCGGTCCAGCACGTTGCCCTTGTTTTGAGCAGGGTCATAATCCCGCACCAAGAAAATAGCGCCGTGGGCAAACGCACCGACAAGCAGGAAGCCCGCAATGTACTGGTGGTGCGTGTACAACGCCGCCTGGGTGGTGTAATCCCGGCCAATGAAGGCGTAGGGCGGCAGGGCGTACATGTGCTGGGCGACCAAGGACGTGATCGTCCCCAGCGCCGCCAGCGCCAGCGCGAGCTGGAAGTGCAGCGAGTTGTTCAGGGTGTCATAGAGACCCTGGTGGGGCAGGTTGAACTGACCCTCAGTCTGTCCGCCAAACAAGCCACCCTTAGAGTTCAGCATCTCTTTGATGCTGTGGCCAATGCCGAAGTTGGTGCGGTACATGTGGCCGGCAATGATGAACAGAACCGCGATCGCCAGGTGGTGATGGGCCATGTCCGTGAGCCACAGGGACTCAGTCTGGGGGTGGAAGCCACCCAAGAAGGTGAGAATCGCGGTGCCCGCGCCCTGAGACGTGCCAAAAATATGGTCAGCGGTGTCAGGGTTTTGGGCGTACACGCCCCAGTTGCCGGTGAAGAAAGGTGCCAAACCCGCCGGGTGCGGCGGCGTGGTCAGGAAGTTGTCCCAACCCACGTGCTGACCCCGAGACTCGGGAATCGCAACGTGTACCAGGTGACCGGTCCAGGCCAAGGCGCTGACGCCGAACAGACCAGCCAGGTGGTGGTTTAGTCGGGACTCAGCATTTTTAAACCAGGACAAGCTAGGCCGGAACTTGGGCTGCAGGTGGAGCCAGCCTGCGAACAGGAACACGGCGGACAGAAGCAGCAGGAAGACTGCGCCCGTGTACAGCTCGTTGTTTGTCCGCATGCCGATGGTGTACCACCAGTGGTACACACCGGAGTAAGCGATGTTGACCGGACCGGCCGCGCCACCTTGGGTAAAGGCGGCGACAGCGGGCTGGCCGAAGTGGGGGTCCCAGATCGCGTGGGCGATGGGACGGACGTTGAGCGGATCTTGGATCCACTGCTCGAAGTTACCTTGCCAAGCAACGTGGAACAGGCTGCCAGACGTCCAGAGGAAGATGATTGCGATGTGGCCGAAGTGGGAGGCGAAGATCTTTTGGTAAAGATTTTCCTCCGTCATGCCATCATGGCTTTCAAAATCATGGGCCGTGGCAATCCCGTACCAGATCCGACGCGTGGTCGGGTCTTGGGCTAGCGCTTGGCTAAATTTTGGGAATTTAGTTGCCATTTGTTGTTATGTCCTCCTCATGCCTATCCAGACACAGCAATGATTCGGGCTAGGAAGAACGCCCAAGTGGTGACGATTCCTCCCAAGAGGTAGTGAGCCACACCAACCGCACGACCCTGAATGATGCTCAGAGCGCGAGGCTGAATTGCAGGCGCAACCTTGAGCTTATTGTGAGCCCAAACAATGGACTCGATTAGCTCTTGCCAGTAGCCCCGTCCGCTGAATAGGAACATGAGGCTGAATGCCCAGACGAAGTGAGCACCTAGGAACAGCAGTCCGTAGGCGGACAGCGCTGAACCATAGGAACCGATTACATTAACCGATTGTCCCCACAGGAAGTCCCGCAACCAGCCGTTGATGCAAATTGCACTCTGGGCAAAGTTACCCGCTGTGATGTGAGACACCGAGCCGTCTGGCGCCACCGTTCCCCACACATCCGACTGCATCTTCCAACTGAAGTGGAATATGGCAATGGACAGGGAGTTATACATCCAGAACAGGCCTAGGAACACGTGGTCCCAGCCAGAAACCTGGCATGTGCCACCTCGACCCGGACCGTCGCAAGGGAACCGGAAGCCCAGCTCGCTCTTGTCGGGAACCAGACGAGAGTTGCGGGCATAGAGCACGCCCTTCAGTAGAATCAACACCGTCACGTGGATAGTAAAGGCGTGAATGTGGTGGACCATGAAGTCCGCAGTGCCAAGGGCCATAGGCATCATGGCAACCTTGCCGCCCACCGCAACCACGTCACCGCCAAAGACATAGCTGGCAGGACCTAGCGCGTTGGGAGCCGTGACACCAGGGGCCGCAGTATGCAGACCCTGAATCCACTGGGCAAACACCGGCTGCAGTTGAATCGCCGTGTCAGAGAACATGTCCTGAGGGCGACCCAGAGCGCGCATAGTGTCGTTGTGGATGTAGAGACCAAAGCTGTGGAAGCCAAGGAAAATACACACCCAGTTGAGGTGGGAAATCATGGCGTCCCGCTGACGGATAACCCGGTCCAGCAGGTTGTTGACGTTCTTGGCCGGGTCGTAGTCCCGCACCATGAAAATCGCCCCGTGCGCACCAGCACCCACAATCAAAAAGCCGCCAATCCACATGTGGTGGGTAAACAGCGAAATCTGCGTGGGGTAGTCCGTCGCCAGGTAAGGGTAGGGCGGCATCGCGTACATGTGCTGCGCCACGATGATCGTGAGCGAGCCCAGCAGCGCCAGGTTGATGGAAAGCTGCGCGTGCCAAGAGGTGGTCAGAATTTCATACAGACCCTTGTGACCGGCATCGTCACTAAAGGGATCGCTGTGATTTTCTAGAATCTCTTTGATACTGTGACCGATGCCCCAGTTGGTGCGGTACATGTGGCCTGCAACCAAAAAGAGGACGGCGATCGCCAGATGGTGGTGCGCCGTATCCGAAAGCCACAGACCGCCGGTAACGGGGTTGAGGCCACCTTTAAAGGTGAGGAAGTCGGCGTACTCACCCCAGTTCAGGGTGAAGAAAGGCGTCAGACCCTTTGCAAAACTGGGGTATAGCTCCGCCATCAGGCTGGAGTTCAGGATGAACTCGTGGGGCAGCGGAATTTCCTCCGGGGGAACGCCCGCGTCCAGCAGCTTATTAATGGGCAGCGCTACGTGAATCTGGTGACCAGCCCAGCTCAAAGAACCTAGACCAAGTAGACCGGCTAGGTGGTGGTTGAGCATGGACTCGACGTTCTGGAACCACTCGAGCTTCGGAGCCCGCTTGTGGTAGTGGAACCAGCCCGCGAACAGCATCAGACCTGCCATTACAAGGCCACCGATGGCCGTTGCGTAGAGCTGGGTCGAGTTTGTAATGCCGGAAGCGCGCCAGAGCTGGAAAAACCCAGAGGTGATCTGGATGCCCTGGAAGCCGCCGCCGACGTCCGCATTTAGAATTTCTTGACCAACAATAGGCCAAACAACCTGGGCACTAGGCTTAATGCCAGTAGGGTTGGTTAACCAAGCTTCGTAATTAGAGAACCGAGCGCCATGGAAATACATGCCGCTCAGCCAGATAAACACAATGGCTAAATGACCGAAGTGAGCACTGAAGATTTTTCGAGAAATATCTTCGAGATCACTGGTATGACTATCAAAATCGTGAGCGTCGGCGTGAAGATTCCAAATCCAGGTCGTGGTTTTGGGACCTTTAGACAAGGTTTTGTCGAAGTGCCCCGGCTTTGCCCACTTCTCGAATGAAGTCGGAACCGGATCTTTATCGACAAGAACTCTCGCCTTTGCCTCGCGCTCCTGTGGGGTAGTTGTCATTAGAGACTCTCCTCTCTGTAGACAAGGAACGGTTGACCTAGAACCCCAGGCTTACTGCTACTGAGTATCGGTACTGCCTCTGACGCCTTACTTTGCATGATGACCCGTTGGACAATATCAAATGACAAGACGCACAAGAGGAGCATCGAAACCGCAGCAGCCATGCTGCCAACCTCCGCAATACCTGGTCGAAGTCTGACGTGAACCAGATTCGCCCCAGTCTTGAGAGGGGGTCCGAAGTCTGGAACTAGCCAGAATTCAGAGGTTTGGCCACCTTGGGGTTAGGTCTTTCGAGCATTATAGTGCTGTATTAGACGCCATCTGGATTCGATTTAACAATAATTCAAACAGCGGAAGCCATTGATTTTTATAACCTGCGTGTTTCTCGACAAACTCAACAATGGGTCGGGCTAGATCAAAACTACACAAAACTCAATATAGCCAGACAATTCTGAATATCTGAGCTAAGGTTGTCTGCTGGTCGCTCAAAGCGCGATCGCCGACTTCCTCTACCACAAAATGCTGTACGCAAAACGCCGTTAGTATTGAGCCGTAATCATTAAGTAGAGAAATAATCCAGCATAAAATGTAAGCATTGTGAGCGCCATTGGGTTGACGAAACGGTATGGTGGTGTGGTCTATACTCCATGGTGGGGTTTGACTACAGGTTTTGCCAGATTTAGCAAATAGGAGAGTTTCACCTGTGAATGATTGGCACCTAAAGCAACAGGTTCTGCAGCGACCTGCTCCTAGACGATGGCCTCTCAGAGGTGTGTTTATCCTTATTCTTGTCGTGCTGAATCTAGGTTTGGCGGGCTGTGGCTCTGGGGGCGATCGCCCTACGCCGGGTGGCCCCAGCGATCTGATTGAGATCCCTGAAACGCTGGAAGAGGTGTCTCCTCCCGCCACGATTCAGGCGCTAGCCCGTGAGTTTGATGTCCGCCCCCGAGTCAGTATCACAAGCCCTGAGTTAGACCAAGTGATCCAAGACGACCGGGTGTCGGTTCAGTTCGAGGTCACAGATTTTCCCGCATTTAAAGATGACGCCTTAGGAATGGGACCGCATCTTCATGTCATTGTCGACAACGAACCGTATCGCGCCGTCTATGACCCCAGTGAGCCCCTCATCCTAGAAGACCTTGAACCCGGCACCCACACCATACGAGCCTTTGCTTCTAGGCCCTGGCACGAGAGCTTCAAGAATGCTGAAGCCTATGACCAAACCCAGTTCCACGTATTTACTAGGACGCCAAACGCTCCTGATTTAGAGGCGCCCTTACTCACCTACAGTCGCCCCAAGGGCGGTTACGGCGCCGAGCCTGTCATGCTGGACGTTTATCTGCATAATGCGCCGCTGCACATGGTGGCCCAAGAAGATGCCTTAGATGACGTCTCTGACTGGAAAATTCGCTGCACAGTCAATGGTCAAGTCTTCAGCTTCGATGACTGGGAGCCCCTGTATCTAAGGGGATTTAAGTCAGGAAAGAACTGGATTCAGCTAGAGCTGCTCGACGAAAACGACCAGCCCATTAGCAATGCCTACAACAACACAGCGCGTCTAATTACTTTGACGTCTGACGGTGGCGATACCCTGTCTAAGCTGGTTCGCGGCGAGCTTTCGCTTGAAGAGGCCCGTCCAATAATCATTGCGGGCTACGAGCCTCCGGTAGAGGTGCCGGAAGTAGAGAACCTAAACTCAGCCCCTTCAGTTCAGGCTACAGAAGCAGCCGGTGATTTAGATGCTGTGGATTCTAATTCAGTCAACGTCGTTCCAGCGTCGGATGTCCCAAATGCTGAACCCCTAACGACGGATATTCCTGAGCCGGTTGCCCTACCTGAAACAGAGGCTTTTCCCCCAGGGCTCTTGATAGAGGAGACGCTGCCAGAGCTGGTGCCGACGGATGATGTGAACCAGAGCGAGTTAACCGAGAACGAAGCAGTGCCAGAGCTTGACACACCAGAGCTTGACACACCAGAGCTTGATACACCAGAGCTTGATGTGAAAGATGCCGAAACAGCGCCGGAGCTTTCTCCAGAGCCTGTTTCTCCGCCGCCCTTGCTAGAGACGCCCGGGGGCGCAACCTCGGTTGAACCAATCGATCTGAATGAATCTGCGCTGCTGCTTGAACCCAGTTCAGAGACAGTATCAGACGATGTAGCGATGCCAAATCGCTCGTGATCTGTAAGCGGGGTGAGGGGTGAACACTGCACGTCCCTCACCTCAATGCTCTCCTCTCGCAAATTATTCAGGGTTACTTTACTCAATGCTTGGTGATTAGTACCCCGTGGCGAGTAAGCTAAATATTTCGAAAGTCTTTGTTACATCTCTTCATTAATCCACTTAAAACATAAACGTCGGTTATACAAACTCAAAGAAGATTGAAAGTTGAGCTTATAGAGTTGCGTCCGATTCCTGATATAGTTTTTCTAAATCAGCAACTTTGAAGCAAGCTTTTGAGGAAATTGATTTATCAAAATAGTGTGGATTAAGCTATTGCGATGAGCTGAATTTACTCAAGTTTAGGTTGCTTAGACTAGCTTGTTAAAGCTGTCATTTCAGGCGCTGCCGCGTATAGGCAGCGGCGTGTTGATGTAAGTGTCGTTTGGCGTTCGCCCTGTGGCGGCCCGCTTATTCTGGCAGCGTTTTGCACTGTAGGCGTTGATTAATCTAACGAAGGGAGATAGAAGCGAGATATGTCATATTCTCAATCGAGAACTCAGTCGAAGTCGGGGTACGAGGCTGGGGTTAAGGACTATAAATTAACCTATTACACACCGGACTACACGCCGAAAGACACCGATATCCTGGCGGCGTTTCGGGTAACGCCTCAGCCTGGAGTGCCGCCTGAAGAAGCCGGCGCTGCAGTAGCTGCCGAATCCTCCACCGGTACTTGGACCACAGTGTGGACCGACCTGCTCACCGACCTGGATCGCTACAAGGGTCGCTGCTACGACATCGAGCCGGTTCGCGGCGAAGATAGCCAGTTCATCGCTTATATCGCCTATCCTCTGGACCTGTTCGAAGAAGGCTCTGTCACCAACCTGCTCACCTCTATTGTGGGTAACGTGTTTGGCTTTAAGGCCCTGAAGGCGCTGCGTCTCGAAGACCTGCGCATCCCCGTGGCCTACCTCAAGACTTTCCAAGGCCCGCCCCACGGCATCACCGTTGAGCGCGACAAAATTAATAAGTACGGTCGTCCTCTGCTGGGCTGCACCATTAAGCCCAAGCTAGGTCTCTCCGCTAAGAACTACGGTCGGGCCGTTTATGAGTGCCTGCGCGGCGGGCTGGACTTCACTAAGGACGACGAGAATATCAACTCCCAGCCCTTCCAGCGCTGGCGCGATCGCTTCTTGTTCGTAGCTGACGCCATCCACAAGGCCCAGGCTGAGACCGGCGAGATCAAGGGTCACTACCTGAACGTCACCGCCGCCACCTGCGAAGAGATGTTCAAGCGGGCCGAGTTCGCCAAAGAGCTCGAAATGCCCATCATCATGCATGACTTCATCACCGCGGGCTTCACCGCCAACACCAGCTTGGCCAAGTGGTGCCGCGACAACGGCATGCTGCTCCACATCCACCGGGCGATGCACGCGGTAATCGACCGCCAGAAGAACCATGGTATGCACTTCCGGACGCTGGCCAAGTGTCTGCGGATGTCTGGTGGTGACCACATCCACACCGGTACCGTTGTGGGTAAGCTGGAGGGCGATCGCGCTGTCACCATGGGCTTTGTAGACCTGCTGCGTGAGAACTACGTGGAGAAGGATCCCGAGCGCGGCATCTACTTCACCCAGGACTGGGCCTCCATGCCGGGCGTGATGGCTGTGGCCTCCGGTGGTATCCACGTGTGGCACATGCCCGCCCTGGTGGAAATCTTCGGCGACGACTCCGTGCTGCAGTTTGGTGGTGGTACCCTGGGTCACCCTTGGGGCAACGCACCGGGCGCAACCGCCAATCGGGTTGCTCTGGAAGCCTGCGTCCAGGCCCGTAACGAAGGCCGCGACCTCAACCGCGAAGGCGGCGACATCATCCGCGAAGCGGCTAAGTGGTGCCCTGAGCTAGCGGTAGCCTGCGAAGTCTGGAAGGAAATCAAGTTCGAATTCGAGACGGTTGATACCGTCTGATTGGGACATTGAGTGAGCGTTGTGTTAGTACAATGCTCACTCAATCAAACACTGATAGGGCCAACGTCCCCAATGGATCTGAAGCAGATCGCTAAAGACACCGCTAAGACCGTTACCAGTTACCTAACCTACCGTGCCATTCGCACCGTTATCGCCCAGCTTCGGGAAACGAACCCGCAGCTTTCCATGTGGCTCCACGGCTTCTCCTCTGGAAGTAAAATTCAGGACGGCGATGCCTATTTGCGAGAGCTGCTGCAGGAAAACCAGGCGCTTGCTTTTCGCATTATGACGGTGCGGGCTCACCTGGCCGAAGAGATTACGGAGTTCTTACCTGAGATGGTGTGCTCCGGAATACAACAGGCCAACATGGAGCATCGCCGCCAATATCTAGAGCGGATCACGCGGCTTGACGCGGACAGCCCTAGTGACAGGGCGTTAGGGGAGGAGCCAGAGCAGACGTTAGACGGCCGTCCAGCGTCCTCTGAATCAGACCGTGTTTTGGGTGACGAAAATCCTGCTTCTGAGTGATCCTTGGCTCCCTTTCACAAGATCTCTCGCGACCCACTGTACTTAAGATAATTACCTCAACTCATCATGAAGACATTACCTAAAGAGCGCCGTTACGAAACCCTGTCCTATCTGCCCCCGCTGACCGATCAGCAAATTGCTAAGCAGATTCAGTATATTCTCGACCAGGGCTTTATTCCTGCCGTTGAGTTTAACGAAACCGCAGAGCCCACCGAGACCTACTGGACCATGTGGAAGCTGCCCCTGTTTGGTGCTGGGTCCGTGCAGGAAGTCCTTAACGAAGCAAACGAGTGCCGCAGCGAGTACCGCGACTCTTTCGTCCGCGTCGTCGGATTCGACAACATTAAGCAGTGCCAGGTGATGGGCTTCATCATCCACAAGCCCGGCGGAAACTCTTACCGCTACTAACTTAGGCCCCATTACGGGGCGTCTGACTTAAAAACAGGTCTGTAGGGCGATCGCGTATCGCCCTTTCCCAACCATCGGGGACGCACTACGGCAAGTGTTCTAACCAGTGGAGCACTTGCTCGCCCTGTTGACTAAAAAATGTAAAGCTTTGAATCGTTCGGATTGTGTGGCTCAGCCCACAGGCCTGCTCCAAACGACAGCGCCGCTCCAATCGTTTCTTATTGTTGAAATGGCAGCCTATGCGCTGAGCCCGTCGCGACGCTGCGGCTGCTCTAGACGGGCTGTCATTTTCTTTGGTTGCGCCGCCCTATGCACCCCACCGTTAATGCTGTTATGGGGTCTGCTTTGCATGACCACGGCTAGAGAGGGGGCTAAAACTGAGCTAAATCTGAGACACTAGATGGGAAGCTATTTGTAGCACAGCTAGCTGCTTTTCCTATCCCTACTGCTCTCAACGTGCATGACAGATTTACTTGACGGCAAAGCCTTGGCCCGGCAGATGCAGGCGCACATGGCCGAGCAAATCTCTCAGATGGCTCACAAAGTGGGTCGGCCACCTGGGTTAGCGGTGATTATGGTTGGCGACAACCCGGCCAGTGCCGCCTACGTGCGGGGTAAAGAGAGGGCGTGCGATCGCCTGGGTATCGCTTCGTTTGGCCGGCACTACCCTGCAGAGACGACTCAAGCTGAGCTAGAGCACGCCATTGACTCCCTTAATCAGGATGACCGTGTCGATGGTATCTTAATTCAGCTGCCGCTGCCGCTGCACCTCAACAGCAGTGAGCTCCTCGGGCGGATTGAGCCCCAAAAAGACGCCGACGGACTTCATCCCCAAAATCTTGGACATTTGGTTAGGGGAGAGGCGGGTCTGCAGAGCTGCACGCCGGCGGGGGTGATGCAGTTGCTAAAGCAGTATGATTTATCCTTGAGTGGCAAGCGCGCCGTTGTCGTGGGCCGCAGTATTCTGGTGGGAAAGCCACTGGCCTTGATGCTGCTCGCCGAGAATGCCACGGTTACCGTAGCCCACTCCAAGACTCGGGATTTGGGGGCCGTCACCAAAACCGCCGATGTTCTCGTCGCGGCCCTAGGGGTGCCTGGCGCGATTACGGCAGATATGGTTAAACCTGGCGCCATTGTAATAGACGTCGGCATCAACCGTGAGGTGGGCAGCCACGGCAAAACGAGGCTAGTGGGTGATGTGGATTTTCAGGCTGTGGCACCCGTTGCGCGCTGGATTACGCCAGTTCCCGGTGGAATTGGACCGATGACGGTGACCATGCTGCTGCGCAACACCCTCTTGAGCTATCAGCAGCGGTTTTCGCTCTAGCGGGTTCGTCAGACCCATAGGGGCCTAGCTAAGGCCATAACAGCTAAACGGTGAAGATAAACGGTGAAATTATGACTCTCAGCAATTCAGGCACAGCTACCGCCCATGGACCTTCTGATGCAGCTTCTTTTGATCTGAAAACCTACCTCAGCGATCGCAAAGCGCTGGTGGAGCGGGCGCTGGACGCGTCGATTGCAGTGGTCTACCCCGAGACGATTTACGAATCGATGCGCTACTCCCTAATGGCGGGAGGAAAGCGGCTGCGGCCCATTCTTTGTCTTGCCACCTGCGAGATGACGGGGGGCACCCTTGAGATGGCCATGCCCACCGCCTGCGCCCTAGAAATGATTCACACCATGTCGCTGATCCACGACGATCTGCCCGCCATGGACAACGACGACTATCGGCGGGGCAAGCTCACTAACCACAAAATTTATGGGGACGCGATCGCCATTTTAGCCGGGGATGGCCTTTTGGCCTACGCCTTTGAGCATGTCGCAGTGGCCACCCAAGACGTGCCGGCGGAGCGGATCGTTAACGTAGTGGCCCGCTTGGGGCGAGCGCTGGGGGCAGCCGGGTTGGTGGGCGGGCAGTCTGTGGATTTGGCCTGTGAGGGGAAGCCTGACGTGTCGGCGGAGACCTTGGAGTTCATCCATCAGCACAAGACCGCGGCGCTGCTAGAGGCGGCAGTGGTGTCCGGGGCGGTGCTGTCCGGGGCGCCCCCCTGCGATATCCAGCGGCTGTCCCACTATGCCCAGTGCATCGGCCTCGCCTTTCAGATTGTAGACGACATCTTAGACATCACCGCGACTCAGGCGGAGTTGGGTAAAACAGCAGGCAAAGATCTACAGTCGCAGAAAGTGACTTATCCTAGCCTGTGGGGGCTCGACGAGTCTAGACAAAAGGCTAAGCAGCTGATCATTGACGCTAAGCAAACCTTAGAACCCTTTGGGATCTCAGCTCGTCCCCTAACTGCTCTCGCCGATTTTATTACCGCCCGCTCTAACTAGTGCAGGAATACCCATGGAGGTCCTTAATATTTTGAGTAATCGTGTGCTGGTGGTCGCGCTACTGGCCTGCGTCACGGCTCAATTTCTGAAAGTCTTTGTTGAACTTTTAGTCAAAAGAAAGATCAACATTCCTGCGCTGTTCAGCTCTGGCGGGATGCCCAGCTCCCACTCGGCCCTGGTGACGGGCCTTGCCTGTAGCATTGGGCAGACCCGAGGCTGGGAGAGTGCTGAATTTGCCATCGCCTGTGTGTTTGCCATCATCGTGATGTACGACGCGTCCGGGGTCCGGCTAGCTGCAGGGCAGCAAGCCCGAATCATTAACCAAATTATCGACGAGCTGTTTAGCGAGCACCCCGCCTTCAACGAAGATCGGCTGAAGGAGCTATTGGGGCACACTCCGGCTCAGGTAATTGCCGGGTCCATACTGGGCGTTTTGGTATCCTGGATAGCGCTTCCGCTCTAGGGCAGACTGAAGCGCCGAAGAATAAATAATTTGCTTTCCGCTGCTGGCGCACCGATTGTAGGTCGCTATCAGCGTGAGCAGGACGTCAATATGTCCGCTTAAAGAAAGTTTCATCTGCTCTAGGGTCGCCGCCGCATCGTCTGAATCAGGGCGATAGCTGACGTAGGGGGGGGAGCTCGACAGGGCGGCGTCCGACGCCCTCAAGGCTGGCATTGTGGCGTAGAGCAGCTGCAGGGCATCTCGGAGAAACGGCGAGTTGACCACAAATTCGATGGCATCGACCAGCTCTGGCAAGACAAAGAGAGAGTATTTTTCGACGGTTTTGTTCAGCGTCTCTCGGAACTGAGCACATTCTCTCAAAATGTACTTGGACCAGATGACGCCGTCCTCTTCATCGGGGACAGCGGTGCGCAGGTCGAGAGCCTTAACGCGGTCGAGATAGCCCTCGTCGAAGACCTGCTCCAAGGTGAGGCTGGCGTTAGCCAACGCTGGGTCGTCTACAACGAACGGGTTGTCGTTATTATTGCCGCCTAGGCGAATCAAGAGGGCGATGTGGCGACAGAGCGGCTGATACATCTGTCGCAGCGCAACTTGCTCGAGCTTACGCCGCTGGCGCTCTTGTTCGGCATCGATGACGCGATCCACGGAGAAGATCACCAGGAGAATACCGATGATTTCAGCGGCGACGTCTAGGGAAAAGCCGCTGACCCAGCTCTCAGAACGCACGATGAAGTGGACCGCAAAGCAGAGCGCCAGCAGCAGCAGCAGTGTAAGGTAAGTGCCGCGTAGCGAAGCATCTGCATTAGAGGCGGCGTCAGGGGCGGTGTCGGTCACGCGATCGCCCATCAGTTTGGCGATGTGGGCTGCACCTGCAGCACTACGAGCGTCATATCATCCTCGAGATGGCGCGCCAAGCCAGCAAAGCCCTGGACCTGCTCAAATAGATAGTCCATGATTCCCTGAGGGTCATAGCCGTAGGAGCAGCCGTTGGCAAACAGCAGCTCAATGTTTTCTTCCCCAAAGCGATCGCCATTGGGGCTGGCGGCGTCCGTCAGGCCGTCGGTAAAATAAAGCACTGTGTCTCCCGGCTGTAGCTGGACGCTCTCCTCATCGTACTGGCTGTCAATATCGAGGCCAATCAGCATTCCAGAGGATGTGTCTAGACGGTGGATGGAGCGGGTTGCGGCCCGCCACAGCAGCGGCGGGTTGTGGGCGGCGTTGCTGTAGGAGAGGACGCGGGTCTTGGGCTCGTACTCGGAGTAGAACAGCGTCACGAACCGATTTGAGTTTTCCAAGTCGGAATACATCACGTGGTTGAGGTGCTGCAATATCCGGCTAGGCGAGTGCTGGTTGAGCACCTCTGCCCGCAGCATTCCCCGCAGCATCGTCATAATCAGGCCAGCGGGCACGCCCTTGCCCATGACGTCGCCAATGGTGACGCTCCAGCGGCGGCAGGCTAAATCGTTCGGGTCTTGGGACCAGCCCTGGTCGTAGTTTGCCGGAATAAAGTCGTAGTAGTCTCCCCCGACCCGGCTGGCCGTCTGGCACCGGGCCGCCAGCGCTAGGCCATGAATTTTGGGACACTGGCGGGGCAGCAGCTGCACCTGAATCTCAGAGCCGATTTCCAGCTCGCGGTCTAGGCGCTCTTTTTTACGCAATTCCGCCGTCAGCTCGTTGTTTTCGATGGCTACTGCGGTCTGGTCGGCCACGAGCCGCATCAGTTTCTGCCGGGTTTCGGTCCAAACATAGTCAGGCTGGTGGCTAAAAAGATAGAGCCTGCCGCGCTCAGCGTCTTTGACCAGAATAGGTGTGCTGAAGACCCGGGTGGCTGGTTCCAGGCTGTAATTAAGTTGCTGATCGAGGGCCGCTAGAACCGTAGCGCCATCTTCAGTCTTTACGGGCGCCGTCAGCCGCGCCGCCAAATCCCGTACGGTTTGGGTGAGGGTTTGGTGCAGGTGCTGGCAGCGATCGCCCTCTTGGCAGTGGAGGCGCTCTAGCTGAACCCGCCCCCCTTGAATCAGCACAAGCATGCTGCCGTCGGCGTCGGCAACCCGGCTCGCAATCAGCGGGGTCAGCTCTAGAAACTGGTTAAGATTTTTGAAGCTGCGCAGCGCGAAGCTGAGGGAACCAAGCAGATCTTGAATCTTGCTTTGATCCCGGTAGAGCTGGGCCACTACATCTCTAAGCGCAAACACGTTGGGGGACGCCTGGGCGGATGAGCGGGGGTCGATGGGTTGTGGCGATACGGGCGTGGCTGTCATGCGCTGAGTCTATCGAAATCGGCGAGAATCTTCCATGGGCAAGATCAAGGCTAGAGCAGGACCGGAGGAAAGGACTTCACCAAAGCCGTGAGCAAATTGAACTGGAAAGCGTAGTCCGGTGTGGACCGAGGATACAGTAACAACGCTGCAACGTCAACCGCCTTGCAGCGGTTAACCAGGGCTATGCGATTGACGCTTCTGGGCCCACCATGGAAATAAATGGGCCGCTGTTGAAATAGCGCTGGGCGACCTGCTGCACGTCATCCGTCGTCACGGCGCGGCAGCACTGCTGGAAGGTTTGGTCAAATTCTATCCCCAAACCTAAAACTTCATACCAACCCATGAGCTGGGCAATTTGGCTATTGGTTTGCTTGCCTAGGGCGTACTGCCCTAGCAGCTTGTTTTGGGCAATCTGCAGCTCTGCCTCTGCCAGCGATCGCTGGCAGAGGCGCTCCATTTCCTGCTGCAGCCCCTCGCGGGCGATCGCGGTGTTGTGGGCTGCGGTGCCAATGTAGAGAATGAAGTGGGAGGTGTCGAGACGGGTGGGATAAAGGGCCGAGACGTCGTAGGCGAGGCCACGTCGCTCGCGGAATTCCACAAATAAACGACTTGACAGCCCGTTGCCTAGGTAGGTGCTGAGCACCTTTAGGGCCGCATAGTCGGGGTGGTGCACTGGGGGAACGAGATAGCCCAGCATGACCACCGACTGCTGAGTCTCCTGGGGGGTGGCCACGTGATAAGGGGCCCGGGGCGGCACCTCTGCCACGTCTTCAGCCGGGGTACCAGAGGCAGGCCACTCGCCAAAGGCGTCGCTGACCCGGGCGATCGCCTCATCTATGGCGATGCGGCCGGCAATGCTGATCACGCTGCGATCGGGATAGAAATGCCTTTGGTAATAGGCCTGGATATCGCTGCGGGTGATTTTGGCTAGGGTCTTTTCCGTACCGACTGTGCCTGTGGCGTAGGGATGGCTGCCGTAGAGCGCCTGCTGCAGCTGCTGATAGGCCACCGAAAAGGGCTGCTCCTGCATAGAGCGCACCTCTTGAATGGCGAGCCGCTGCTCTAGCTCGACCTCATCCTCTGGAAAGGTGGGCGATCGCAGAATCTCGGCCATTAAGGCCAAAATAGCCGGAAAATCCCCGGACACCGTCTTAGCCCCCATCATGCAGTAGTCTGATGCCGCATCGGCCCCTAAGGATGCCCCCAACGACTCCACCGTCTCGGCGATTTCATAGGCGGAGTGATGGACGGTTCCTTTGGTGAGCACCGACGCCAGCAGCCCTGAAACCCCGCCTTGTTCCACTGGCTCACGGCGCCCCCCGGCCTGAACCAGAATGCGGGTAGCCACAATGTCAGCTGCTGGATTTTCAGTAATGAGTACCACTAGTCCATTGGGCAGGACAACGCGGTGGGTGTTGCAGCGCTGTAGGGAATCTGGGACGGGACGAGTCATTGTGTCTTTAGGGGGCGTTGCTGATTTAAGGTACGCATTTTCGCACGTATTTTGGCACGTATTTTGGCACTATGCTGGCTGAAGCTGGGTGACTGCACCCTGGCTCGGAGAAATGTAGTCCGCAGCGAGCCGCTGTAGCTCATGCCCCTGAAACGATGCAATATGGCCAGGATAGGCTGCAGAGAGCGCAGCGTCCGCCGCCAGAGTGCTGTAGTAGCCGTATAGCCCCGCAAGCTGACCCGCCGTCTCAGTAGAAAAGGCGTAGTCGTTGCACAGCAGCCGCTTGCACCGCTGCAGCTCCGGTTTAGGGATATCGCCGATGGCAAGCTCCTGCAGGCGATCGCCAACAATGCGCTCCACCTCAGCCATGTGCTGCGGCTCTAGCCAAACGCTAATGCTGAATAAGCTACCCTCACGGTGCAGCGAGAAGCTGCTGTCGATGGCCTGTACGAGCTGTCGCTCTTCCCGCAGCTCTCGCACGAGCCGCGAGCTGCGTCCGCCCCCCAGCAGCACGGACAGTAGATCTAAGCCGTAGGCATCGCGTATGGACGCTATGCCTGGGCCGTGCCACGCCATGAGCAGTCGTCCTAGCTCTAGCCTGGGCAGCGTGAGCTGCTGCCGCTGAATTTGAGGCACCAGCCCGTTGGATTGAGCTGGGCTGCCATTGGACCGCCCGTTGGACCGCCCGTTGAGCTGACCATTAGCGCCGAGGTCGAAGGCGATGAACGAGCGCTCCACCAGGGCCTTGGCGTCGGCCAGCGGCACATCCCCCACCACCACCACCGTCATGTTGTCGGGGCGGTAGCGATCGCGATGAAAGCGCCACATTGCCTCAGAAGACTGCTGCTGTAGTGAGTCTTCTGTACCCAGAATGGGATAACCGTAGGCGTGGCCGGGGTAGAGACTGTTCACGAGGGCCTGAAACCCGACCCAATCGGGATCGTCCTGAGCCTGCCGCAGCTCCTCCAGCACCACATCGCGCTCTCGGTCAAACTCCGCTTCAGGCAGCGTTGCGTTCATCACCAAGTCAGCCAAGTGGGGTAGGGCATCCCCCAGATGAGATGGCGCGACGTGGATAAAATAGTGGGCGTAATCGTAGCTAGTGGCCGCATTGGCGGCGCCGCCATGACGCTCGATAATCTGGTCGAACTGTCCCGGCGCGAGCCGTGCCGTGCCCTTGAAAATCATGTGCTCTAAGAAATGAGCCATTCCCAGGGCTTCAGGCGGCTCTGTGGTAGACCCAGCATTGACCCAGACGTCAACTGCAACGACAGCGGCGTTCGGTAAGTGACGGTGGATGAGGGTGAGGCCACTTTGGGTAAGGTGCGTGGTGACCGGAAAACTATCGAGCGCTAGCAGGGCGAACTCTCCCTCTTGTCAGTCAAGGTAGGCTTGGAATATGAATACATGATGCGAAAGTTTAAGTTAAGGCCATGATAACGCTGACCTTAGCCTGGGCTGTGACATTGAACACATATTAGCTTAGCGCGATCGCCATAGCAAAAGAGCCAGTCAAAGGCTTCAACCTCCAATTAGCCTAGGGTGGGCACTGCCCACCCGATATGCGGATGATTTGCGTAAGTCCTAACAAAGATCGATGCCTGCAGATCAAAGCCTGCACATTAAAGATCAGATATCGCTCATCTCCTTAATGCGCTTCCTAGACGGCTGCAGGTCGATATGCACACCCAGTCCCGACTCTTCGATGTAACGTCTCACCCTTTGGAGCAGCACTATGACATCAAAGAGCACAAGGCCCAACGCTTAAAGCAGCGCCATGACATCAAAGATCGCACGCCGCGATCTTTAGAGCACAGCCCTACGATCTCAGAGCAGCGCCGTGACATTTCAGAGCAGCGCCGTGACATTAAAGATCGCACACCGCGATCCTTAGAGCATAGGTGTCGATCCTTTTGCGCCTTTCAGTTTAGGTTCAGCTAAATGATGGTTTTGAGTTAGGGGCGATCGCTAGCTCCACACAGCGATCGCTCCCTCATACGCTGCCACCAATTGTTGTTGTCGGGCGGGCATTGTATCTGTTTAGCGTGGCCCTCTCCCCCAACTCCTCTCCCGATCCTGGGAGAGGGGAGTCTGGTTCCCTTCCCTCAAATTTGGGGGAAGGGCTAGGAATGGGGGCTTCCAGGACGCTAAACAAGTACCAGGCATTGCCCGCCCGACCTGACGAAAGTGTCGAAGGCGCCATTTTCTCGCTAATCTATTTCAAAGATGACTGCAGTTGCACGGTGGCTATTCGCTAAGAGGCCTTACCGCGCCACCGCAAACTATTCTGATTTAGCTGCTGAATGTAGCTGTTTGGTTGGTCTACTATCGCCTCAGCGATCGCGACTGCCGCCTG
>JBHJHJ010000200.1:0-35244 GCA_050330955.1 Elainellaceae cyanobacterium
CCTCCGCCTCCGCCGCCGTCTAGGTTGCCCCGTCCTCCGCCGCCCTGCTGCTGGTCTCGTCCGCCGCCGCCTTACAGCTCTTCGCTGCCGCCGCCGCCCCGCAGCTCTTCGTCACCGCTGCCGCCAATCAGCTCATCGTTGCCGCCACCGCCTAAAAGGCGATCGTCGTCGTCGTTACCCTCTAGCAGGTCATTGCCGCCGCCACCTTTCAGGAAATCGTCTCCGTCGTCACCCCTAAGCTCATCCCGGCCCCCGTTGCCAAACAGGCGATCGTCATCATCACCGCCGTCTAGCTCATCGTCGCCACTGCCGCCGCGCAGCTCGTCCTCGTCGTCCCCGCCCTCGAGGTCATCGTCTCCCGCTTCGCCGAAGATCACGTCGTCGCCGTCATTGCCCTCGATGTCGTCGTCCCCGTCGCCGCCCTCAATCTCGTCGTCGCCCGCGCCCCCAAAGAGGCGATCGTTTCCATCTCGCCCGTCAATATCGTCATCGCCGCCGAAGCCAGCGATGGAGTCGGCGAACGCTGTTCCGTTGATTCGGTCGCGAAAATCCGTGCCTTGCAAAATTGCCATAAAACGCCAGCCGTGCTGTTTTGAGGGATAGAGCAGACGCAATAAAATGCTGTAATCTCATCGTGCCTTACGTCAGCAGATGGGGTGGTGCCACCTGTGACGGTCCGAGATCTGCCCCTTAGCCCCGTTCATCGGTCTGCCCCATGAAGGATGCTGAATACTGTAGGGGCATTTACTTAAACGACGGTTACGTCTCTATCCGGGGCAAGGACAACCTGCTTTGAAAAGGCTTATAGCCTTGAATGGCAATTTACTGCGCGAGTGAGATGACCTGCTGTGGTTTATGGGACGGTCTGCCTCAGCCAAAAATTGAACCAGAGACCGAAATAAATGCAAAACTCGAAGTAGAACCACTCGAGACGAAATCGAAGCTCTAAAGATCAGCTCGCCTCAGCCTTCACGGAACCAACCTGCTTCAAATTATTCAATCTATTGCACTTGTTTATTGCACTCAACTCATTGCAAAGTCAACATGGTTAGCTTTCGTCCAATTTCCTTCAGCAGCGGGCTACTGGGCGGTGCCCTCCTCGCCCTTGCGGTGGTGACCTCTGCGACAGTCCCAGCCGCGGCTCAATCTAATGCAAACTTTGGCTCTGTTACCCTCGGCAGCGGAACGCGCACTCTCAGCGGCTACACCCAAGGGTCTACCCCCCTCTCGACGATTGCTCGAGCGGGAGCCCAGGGCAACCACTGTGTCGGCTACGGGGAAACTGAGCCCGACCATATCGTGGTGCTGTCCAATCCAGTGTCAAGTATTACCCTGGCGGTTGACAGCGGCGGTAACGACACGACGCTGCTGGTGCGCTCGGCCCAGAATCGTACAGTGTTCTGCAGCGACGACTCAAACAACGCCGATGCTGCGCTTCGGGGGCAGGGGTGGGAAGCTGGCACCTATCAGGTGTGGGTCGGCTCATTCGACCCTAATACTCGCTTCGATTACCAGCTCACGGTGCGGAGTAACCCTTAGAGACAGTTGGGACTAGGGGCAGGGGTCATTATAATAAAGCTTGACGCTTTTCAGGGTTATATCTGTGCTCTCGACCCTTGCCGCTGACTTCCAAATCATCTTTGACCGTGATCCCGCCGCTCGCAGCTGGCTTGAGGTGCTCCTGTGCTACCCCGGGCTGCAGGCGATCGCTTTTCATCGCTTCTCCCATCTGCTTTACCGGCTTAAAGTGCCGTTCCTGCCTCGTTTTACCTCTCACCTGTCTCGCTTCATCACAGGCATCGAAATTCACCCCGGCGCCCGCCTTGGCAAAGGGATGTTTATCGACCACGGCATGGGGGTAGTGATTGGAGAGACGGCTATCTTGGGAGACTATTGCCTGATCTATCAGGGCGTCACCCTGGGGGGGACGGGTAAAGAGAGCGGCAAGCGTCACCCGACCCTGGGCTGCAATGTGGTGGTTGGCGCCGGGGCCAAGGTGTTGGGTAACCTTCAAATTGGCGACAACGTCCGCATCGGGGCCGGGTCTGTGGTGCTGCGCGATGCCCCCTCCGACTGCACGGTGGTCGGCGTTCCGGGGCGAATTGTCTACCGTTCGGGGGAGCGGGTGGACCCGCTAGAGCACGGTAGCCTGCCTGACTCAGAAGCTCAGGTGATTCGAGCCCTGGTGGACCGAATTGAGATGCTGGAGCAGCAGGTTACGGTACTGCAGGCTCAAAATAGCGCCATCAGCGATCGCGTCCCGGAGCTGGTGGGCGCGGGCGATCGCAAGACCGCCGCCTGCAAAATCAAGAATCGGGAGATTGAGCAGTTCTTGGATGGCTCAGGGATTTGATGAGGTGGGCGATGGGAGTCATATCGTAGGGGCGTGACGCGCCCCTACAAAATCCATGCTTGTGAATCTACGACGCTAGAGCCACCTCAAGCATCTGCTGCAGCTCACCCTTTTGGTAAAGCTCAATCAAAATGTCTGACCCACCCACAAGCTCACCGTTGACATAGAGCTGAGGAATCGTGGGCCAGTTGGAATACTCCTTAATGCCCTGGCGAACGTCGTAATCCTCTAGCACGTCGAAGGTCTCGTAGGGCACGTTTAGCACGTTGAGAATCTGGACCACATTGTTAGAGAAACCGCACTGGGGCATGAGCTTGTTGCCCTTCATAAACACCACCACAGGAGCGCTGTTGATGATGCTTTCGATACGCGCTTTGAGTTCTGGAGTCATGACGTGAACAAAGTCCTAAAGATTAGGGTGAGCAGAAATATGGAAGCTATGGCGTCGATGTCTTGAGGGACAGGGCGTGAATTGCCTCAGTAGACATGGCCTGATTAACCGCCTTGTAGACCATTTGGTGCTGCTGAATCAGCGTTTTGCCCGCAAATGCTGGCGAAACCACCGTGACCTGATAGTGATCGCCACCGCCGGTCAAATCTTGGACCTGGACTTCAGCATCCGGCAGCCCAGTCTTAATCATAGTTTCAACTTGTTCTGGGGTAACCATTGTTGGGCTTGCCTTAATTATCTTGTGCTGAAGCTGCTGAGTCGGGCTGAGTTCGGGGATAGGCCGTGTCGACGAAGCCCAGCTCAAACAGCTGACGGTAGGCCTGCCCGCCCAGCTCGCGGGTGGGGTCTTGACTTTGAATAATTTGAATCAGCAGGGGGACCGCCAAATCAGGCTGTCCTTCTGCCCGGTGGACCAGCGCGAGCTGATAGGTGGCTTGGTCGCGCATCTCTGCAGTTTCCAGGGCGATATCGCGCTGCTGCTCAGAAATGCGGCCATCGATGCCAATGAAGCTGTCCGATAGGCGGCGATAGAAGTTAGAGAGCTGGTTAAACACTTGGCGAGCATCCTGGAACTTGCTCACCGCCGTAGCGTAGTCTTGGTCAGCAGCGGCATTGCTGCCCTCCCGCATCAACCGTCGTCCGCCCGCCAGACTCAAAGTGCTGCCCTCCTGAGCGAGGGGACGAGCATCTGACTCGGTATTCTCGGACGGCGACTCAATGTCGTCTTCCAGCAGCTCTAGGCCGCTGTCGTCTAAAGTCTCTAAATCGATTTCGCCTGGCGTCTGAGCAGCGATCGCGGAGGGAAGCAGTACAGCCGTAGCGGCTATCCCAAGCGATAAACCGATATGACGGCGGCAAGCGCGCCAAAACCTGATTGCGTGTACCATTAATGCCCTCTAATTGCCATCGGACAGGAAACTAAACACAACTGACCGTATCTACAATACTGAGCTATATTATCATCGCCTTTAGCGTCATGACACCTTTGCACCTGTCACTCGCCCAAAACCACTATGACCAATTCCTTTGCCCAATCTTTTGGTGAACCGCCTAGCGTAGAGGCCTTGGCTCAGCAGTTGAGAGAGCCCGTAGATGGCGAAGGATTAATGCTGCAGCGGGGCGGGGAGGAAATTGCCTTAAGTAAAGTGGGCGATCGCTTCACTGTGGGGTTTTCGGAGCCAGACTCCGCCGCGGAGCTGAGGCAGCCCGTGGTCGAGGCCGCCGGAGGCGAGATTGCCCAGATTATGCCGCTGGTTTCGCTGACGGAGGTGCAGGTTCCCGACGCAACCCAGCTTGACCCAGCCATGGCGAGAGCCCGCGAGCGGGAGGGCGTCGCCTTTGCTAGCCACGTTTACCAAACCGAGGGCGGTGAGCCGGTTTACCTGACCGATCAGTTGACCATTCAGTTTAAGCCAGACGTCAGCCTAGCCGCAGTGGAGGCGATCGCCACGGCGGCGGGATTAGCGCAGATTGAGGCTATCGACGGCGTGCCCAACGCCTACGTGTTTCAGGTGACGGCAGACGCGGTGGCCAACCCCCTGAAGCTGGCCAATCGGCTGGCGCGCCTGCCCCAGGTTCTGCTGGTGGAGCCCAACGTGGTGGTGCCGGCCCAGGAGTACTACCGGCCTCAAGACTCGCTCTACCCAGAGCAGTGGTATCTGCAGCACGGGGGCGGACCCAGTCTAGCGACGGGCTCCCACATCTCGATTGAAGCGGCTTGGGACATCACCCGGGGCAGCCGCGACGTCGTGGTGGCCGTGATCGACGACGGCTTTGACCTCAACCACCCGGACTTTAACGGCGCGGGCAAGCTCGTCGCGCCGCGTGACCTGAAGGAAATCGACGGCGTACCGCTGCCGGCAGGGGCAGAAAACCACGGCACCCCGGTAGCGGGGTTGGCGATCGCGGAGGAGAATGGCCAGGGCATCGTGGGGGTGGCGCCGGGCTGTGCCTTTATGCCCATCCGCTACTCGGGCCTAATCGACGACCAGTCCATTGAGACCATGTTTGCCTGGGCCGTGAACAACGGCGCCGCCGTGATTTCCTGCAGCTGGGGGCCTGTGGGCATCCGCTTCTCCCTTTCCCTACGGCAGCGAGCCGCCATCACCCGCGCCGCTACCCGGGGTCGCGACGGCAAAGGCTGCGTCGTCCTGTTTGCCGCCGGCAACGCCAATCGCCCCCTCAACGGCACCATCGACGAGCGGGGCTGGCCCAACAACGCGCTGCAGGGCAGCACCGCTTGGCTGAACGGGTTTGCCGTCCACCCCGACGTGATTGCGGTGTCGGCCTGCAGCAGCCTCAGCCAAAAGTCGGCCTACAGCAACTGGGGCCGGGAAGTGTCGGTCTGCGCCCCCAGCAATAACGCCGTGCCCGCCCTGTTCTTGCCCCAGCGCGGCCTGGTCAACAGCGGTCCGCTGATCCGACAGCCGCCGGGGCAGGGGGTATTGTCGAGCGATCGCCTCGGCAGCTTGGGCTACGCCTCTGGCGACTTTGTCCGCAACTTCGGCGGCACCTCCAGCGCCTGCCCGGTGGTGGCGGGGGTGGCGGCCCTAATGCTGTCGGCCAACCCCGACTTAACGGCCCGGCAGGTGCGCCAGATTCTGCAGAACACCGCCGACAAAATTGTCGACCGGCAGGCTGACCCCCAGCTTGGGCTGAGGCGAGGCACCTACGATGCCCAGGGCCACTCCGAGTGGTTTGGCCACGGTAAGGTGAATGCCCTGCGAGCCGTGCGAGCCGCCCAGCAGCAGATCAGCGCCCCCCGCCCGGTGACCCGCTGGCTAGAGTGGACCGACTCGCAGCGGGTCACCATCCCAGATAACCTACCCCAGGGCATTCGTCGCCCCATCCGCGTTTCTGAAAGCGGCGTTCTGTGGAATCTGGACGTGACGCTGAGCGTGCAGCACGCCTTTCTGGGAGATTTGGAAATCAACTTGATTGCGCCGTCGGGGGACGTGGTGCGGCTGCAGTCTCGCCTGCTGGGGCGGCAGCAGACCCTCAACGCCACCTACTCTACCCAAACCACTCCCCTACTCAATCGGCTGCTGAGTCAGCCGATTCAAGGGGTGTGGCAGCTTCAGGTGTGCGACTGCGCGGCGGGGGATGTGGGGGAGCTGCGGCAGTGGGGGCTGCGGCTGGGGATTTAAAAGCCCAATAAGCTGGCCCAACCGGCGCAAGCAGGGTCAGAGGGCTAGAATGGGAACCTGTCCCTCCGCCCGACAGCTTTAGTCGCGATCGCCATGGCTACCCTCGATAAGTCCCACGCTCATCAGGCCCAAGGTAAACAGGCCCATACTCATCAGGCCCCTGACCATAGCCATGCCCACGGTAAGCAGGCCCATGGCAAGCAGGCCCACGGCCACGCCCATGACCATGTCCACAGCGAGGAATCCCGGCGCCGCATTATCAATCGTCTCTCTCGCATCGAGGGCCATATTCGCGGCATCAAGACCATGGTGTACGAAGATCGGGACTGCCCTGACGTGCTGGTGCAGGTGGCCGCCGTCCGCGGGGCGCTGGACCGGGTGGCCCGCATTATTCTAGATGAGCACCTGAGCGAGTGCGTGAGTCGAGCGGCGCAAAAAGGCGCCATCGAAGAGGAAATTGACGCCCTTAAAGCGGCCCTAGATCGGTTTTTGACGTAGCCTTTAGCAACTATCTGCCAGCAGCTATAAGATATCAAGGTCAATGCTGGAGTCGAAGGATAGGCATGAAA
Organism: Elainellaceae cyanobacterium; assembly: GCA_050330955.1. Taxonomy (GTDB): domain Bacteria; phylum Cyanobacteriota; class Cyanobacteriia; order CAKZMO01; family CAKZMO01; genus JBCCAG01. The sequence goes on from JBHJHJ010000200.1 coordinate 6,520, forward strand.
ACCGCATTAGGCTGCTTAGCCGGAATTGCCCTCATGGGCACTAGCCCCGTTGCCCGAGCGGACGAGCCCGCCCTCAACGTGGTCTATCCCCCCGACGGCCACGAAACCACCGCCGAGCAGATTTTCTTCATTGGCACCGCCGCCGCTGAGGCTACCATCAACGGTCAGCCCATAGCCCAAAGCGGTGCGGGCCACTTTGCCCCGTCCTTCCCCCTAGAACTGGGTGAAAACCGCTTTGTGATTCAAGCTGGGGACGCGCAGCAGATCCTCACCATCACGCGCGATCCCGTCGTTCCCGCCCTGCCCCAGGGGCTAGCCTTCGCCGAGGGCAGCCTTTTTCCCACCGTAAACGTGGCCCGTCAGCTTGGGGAGACCCTGTGCTTTGAGGCGATCGCCCCCGCTGACGGCAGCGTGACCCTATCCCTGGCGGGCCAGACCGTTGCCCTAGCGCCCCAGACCACGGTGCTGCTGCCGCCTAACTCAGCGGCGCTCACCTTGAGGAACGGCCCTGTGGGGGAAGCGCTTACCTATCGCGGCTGCGCGGTGCTAGACCAAGTGGGGGATTTGGGACAGCCCCGCTACCAGCTTGAGCTGGGGGGAGAGACCCTAGAGCAAGCGGCCCAAGGCAGCGTTGAAGTCCTGCCTACGGCGCCGCGTCAGGTGGCGACCGTCACGGCCCCCTCTGGCACCGCCCGCACCGGGCCTAGCACCACCTACTCCCGCCTAACGCCCCTGCCCCCCGGAACCCAAGCTGCCATCACCGGCAGGGAGGGCGACTGGCTGCGGCTGGACTACGGCGCCTGGATTCGCGCCTCTGAAGTCGCGCTGTTCCCTGCCGCTGTGCCGCCGCGATCGCTGATCCGCAGCCTAACTTCCCGGGAGCTAGGCGATCGCACCGAGGTGGTCTTTCCCCTGCAGGTGCCGGTGCCCGTGACCGTAGACCAGCGGCGCGGCGCCTTCACCCTCACCCTGCACAACACCACCGCCCAAACCGACACCATCCGCCTGGACGACGGCCCCGTAATCGAGCGGCTCGACTGGAGCCAGCCCGCCCCCAACCAGGTGCAGTATCACTTCAGCCTTAAGTCGCCCCAGGCCTGGGGCTACAGCCTCCGCTACGAGGGGACAAGCCTTGTGCTGGCCCTGCGCCATCCCCCCACCCGCGGCAACAGCTCCCTAGCGGGCACGTCCATTTTGCTTGACCCCGGCCACGGCAGCGCCGAAGACCTGGGGGCTAGAGGCCCCACCGGCCTGCCGGAAAAAGACGTCACCCTGGTCGTGTCGCAGCAATTACGGGACGCTTTAGAGGCGCGGGGCGCCACGGTGCATCTCACCCGCGAGGGGGACGAGGATCTATTCCCCAGCGATCGCGTCGCCATGATTGAGGCCCTAGAGCCCACCCTGGCCCTGAGCCTGCACTACAACGCCCTACCCGACGACGGGGATGCGGAGAATACGGCGGGTATCGGCATGTTTTGGTATCACGCCCAGGCCCACGACTTGGCGGTTTTTCTTCACAATTACCTCACTCAGACCCTGGATCGCCCCAGCTATGGCGTGTACTGGAATAACCTAGCCCTCACCCGACCCGCGATCGCCCCCTCGGTTCTGCTCGAGCTAGGCTTCATGATCCACCCCGAAGAGTTTGAGTGGATTGTGGATCCTCAGGCGCAGGCGGCTTTGGTGGATGCTTTGGCAGACGGCATTGAGCAGTGGGTCGCGTCAACTCAGCGCGTCAGCCCATAGCCGGTTAACCCGTGACCTGCTGGTGCAGGCAGCGCACCAGATCTTCTAGGGTATAGAACTGGGCGCCAATCAGGCTATCTGAGATGTCGTAGCCGAAGACGGCCTGGAAGTCGTCGCACAGGGCCATGTCCCAGTCGAATTCGCAGATTTGGGTCCAGCTTAAATCTTGCTCTAAGTCATCTCCGGGGCGGAGCTTTCCCGCTGATAAGCCGCTGTACTGAGGGATGCGATCGTAGAGAAAGGCCAGAATCTTGGTTGAGTAGACCTCAGGCCATAGCTTACGGCACCAGACTTGACGGGATAGGGTGCGCCTCTCCCGTAACGACGTCTTCACCCGTCGCCGCTGGGATAGGTCTGCACTGAGATCGCGGTAGGTTGAAGCGCTGAAGTACGCGTTTTTGAGCTGCTGCCACGAAATCAATGGCTTTTCCTTGAACTTGATCGAATTACACATGCTGCGAACCTCCGTGACTGATGTGTCCGCAGGTAGAAGACAAGATCTGTACCAGGCTATTGTGCCCATCTCATGATTTGCGAAGGAGGTTCACAAAACATGACACAAATTGCGGCATAGCTTAGGCTCACTGACAAAGCTGGACCAATGTGGGGACAAAATCTGGGTAGGAAATGGAGGCGGCTTCGGCGCGGTAGATAGTGGTTTGCCCAGAGGCGTTGAGGGCCGCGATCGCCAAGCTCATTGCAATCCGGTGGTCAGTATAGCTGTCCACCGCGCTCCCTGTCAGCGGGGTGCCCCCCACGATTTCTAGGCCATCGGGGTGCTCGCTGATGGTGGCGCCTAAGCGCCCCAGCTCGCTGGCCATCACGGCAATGCGATCGCTCTCCTTAACCCGCAGCTCGGCGGCGTCCCGAATCACCGTCTTGCCTTGGGCAAAGGCGGCGGCTACCGCCAAAACGGGAATCTCGTCAATTAGCTTAGGAATCAGGTCTCCCTCAATCACGCAGCCCGTCAACGCCGAGTGCTTGACCCGCAGGTCTGCCACAGGCTCGCCCGTGACGCTGCGCTGATTCTCTAGGGTAATGTCTGTATTCATGCGCTCCAACACCTCTAGGACGCCAGTGCGGGTGGGGTTGACGCCCACGTTTTCGATGGTGATGTCGGCGCCGGGGGTGACGGCTGCAGCGACGAGCCAGAAGGCCGCGGAGCTGATGTCTCCTGGCACAACAACGGATTGGCCAGTCAGATGGGCGGGACCATCAAGTTCAATTCGTCGCGCTTCAGGGTCCACTCTCAGCGTTGCCCCAAAGGCAGACAGCATGCGCTCGCTGTGATCCCGAGACTGGGCCGGCTCTGTCACGATGGTGGTGCCGTCTACGCTGAGCCCCGCCAGCAGTACGCAGGATTTGACCTGGGCGGAGGCAACAGGAGAGCGGTAGTGGATGGGGGAGAGGGCCCGGCCCGCAACGGCCAAAGGCGCAAACCCACCCTGGCGGCACCAGATTTGAGCCCCCATTTGACGCAGGGGGTCGATGACGCGCTTCATCGGGCGCGATCGCAGCGAGCTATCTCCGGTGACGGTAAAAAAGCGGTCGGGCTGGGAGGCGAGCAGCCCCAGCATCAGGCGCATGGTAGTGCCTGAGTTGCCGGCGTCGAGGATATCGCTGGGTTCCTGGAGCGCTAGACCTGTCCCTTCCACCGTGATGCTGTCGGCGCTGAGGTCAGAGATGGTCGCCCCCATAGCCCTCAGGCAGCGGGCCGTGCTGCGGGGATCTTCCCCTAGCAGCAGCCCTTCAATATGGGTCTTGCCCTGGGCGATCGCCCCCAGCATCAGCGCCCGATGAGAAATCGATTTGTCCCCCGGAACGCGAATGCGTCCTTTGAGGGAAACCCCGGACTGAGGCGGAGAAATTTTCAGGGCTTGATTTGAGTTGGTCTTATCTAGAGCGATGACGGCGGCTGCCATTGTGGCGCAGAAGAGTATTAAGTTGGGTTTTACAAAGCCAGTATGCACTATCCCTGACCCTTTGCGCTGGCCAGACCTGCGTCTAATCACTGATGGCCTGCCATTTCAAGCCTGGCATTGTTTAAACTTGGCATTGAATGATGTTAAACGCTATAAACGAGGCAGTGGGCAAATGCCGTCAAGTGTTCCTGCCATCGTCACCCATGCTGAATCAGCACCACCGCCAGGTCAGTCTTTCGTTCATGTCATTCGATATGCCGGTTTGGTCGGTGACGCGGACGGCTGCCACCCTCTATCCACAGGGGAATGACGAGTTCCACGTTTTGCTCACTGAGCCCGTTGTGCAGGAGCGCTCCTTTAGCTCAAAAAGCAACGTTAAAATCGTGTCGCGATCGCCTCGGCTCCTCTGGCTGGAGATTTCGGCGTACCGGGTAATTATGACGATGCAGGGGAATGGCCGCTTCAGCTATCGGCACTTTTGGGAGCCTGGCGTCTACGGCACCAACCGCTATTGGCTCCAGAGCCGACATCAGTCTGACCAAATTTACTTGCGAAATTTTACGCGCGCACTAGATCTCGTGGGCAACGATGTTCCTGAGCAGCTACGCCTCGAATACGAACTCTGGACCCACAACCTCTGCCTCGGCCACTACGTCATGAATCTTGACGTTCACGCCGGCTAGTTCCGCGTAGCTCAATCGGGACAACTACCTTTTTGCGAATTTTAACTCATCATGGATATTTCATCGGCCCTGCCCACGTTTGTGATTACGCTGCGGGAGGGGGTTGAAGCGACGCTGGTGATTGGCATTGTTTTAGCCTACCTTGACAGCGCAGGGCGATCGCAGCTCAACCGCTGGGTCTATTGGGGCATTGCGGCGGGTCTGGTGGGCAGCGTGGGCATCGGCGTTTTGCTCAACCAAGCGCTGATGGCCTTAGAGTCCTCTAATCAGCCCTACGCTGCGGTGATTAAGCCGCTGCTGGTGGCGGTGTTTGGCGTGGTGGCGATCGTGCTGCTGAGCTGGATGCTGATTTGGATGACCCAGCAGGCCAAGTCCCTCAAATCCGACATTCAAGACAGCGTCAGCCGCGCCCTAGAGCAGTCTCGGGGCTGGGGCATTTTCAGCTTAATTGCCGTGACTGTCCTGCGGGAAGGGTTTGAGACGGTGATTTTTATCTCTGCCCAGTTTCAAGAAGGCTGGCTACCCGTGGCGGGGGCAATGCTGGGACTGCTGGGAGCGACTGGCATAGGGGTGCTGCTGTTTCAGTTCGGCATTCGCATCAACCTAAGGCGCTTCTTTCAAGTGCTGGGACTGCTGCTGCTGTTTATTGTAGCGGGGCTGTTTACGGGCACCCTGCGCCACGCGGATGAGGCAGCAACGGCCCTGGCCTACACCGTCCCTCAGTTCTCTAACCTGTGCTCTGGCTCAGAAGCCTGCATTCTCGGTCCTCAGGTGTGGGATTTGAGCCGCGTGCTTCCTGACAGCCGATTTCCAGGCGTCTTACTGCGCACTTTCTTTGGCTATACTCAAACGCTCTATTTAGCCCAGGCGATTGGCTACGTGAGCTTTTTGGCCATTGTCGGCGGACAGTATTTACAGACGCTATTTCCGCCTGCGAGAAAAGGGGCAGGCGAGCCGGGCGATTCTACGGCTCGCTAGTGAAGATCAAGCCGACGGAGCGATCGCCCAGGTGCTGCACATCCGCCTCTCGACAGGGCTTATTTCAATAGCGCTGCGCACCTCACATGGACATTGCCCTGGCGATCGCCCGTTGCCTTGATTTAGTATTGTCCTTGTCTTACATCAGCCATCGCTGCACATCAGCCGCCGTATCGATATCGATCGCCCCTTCAGGAAAAGACACCGGATAAACCTGCGGTCGGTGCTGCGTAAGAACAGCCTTTGCTCCCTGAACCGTCAGGTCCTTCAGCGCCGAAAATAGACTCTGGTCGAACAGCGCCGGTACGCCCACCGTTTCCCTATATGTCGAGGCCGCGATCGCCTTGCCGCTCAGCCGATAGGCCGTTACGAGCTGATGAATTAGGTCAGTCGTGACAAAGGGCTGGTCGCACACCATCAGCAGCGCTGCTTCCACATCCGGCAAATTCGCCTCTAGCCAACGCACCCCGCAGCAAATCGACGTGCCCATCCCTATCGCCCAGGCTGGGTTATGTAGCACTGTTGCTCCCTGCGGCACCTCAGACTGAACTTGCTCCGCGTATGCCCCTAAAACAACTACCACTGGGCCACAGGCTGAGGCGATCGCGGCGTCTACCGTCCCCTGCAGCAGGCTCTGGCCCCGGTGCTGCACAAGCTGCTTGGGCCGACTCAATCGGGTCGAGGCCCCGGCGGCAAGCACTACTACACCGACAGACAAGGGACACTCGGGCGAGCGTGGATCGGCCCGGAGCGATTGCACAGGTATCCACCATCGCGGCCCGCCATCGCGGCGCGAATTTCAGCCAAGATAGCGAGGGCAATTTCCTCCGGCGTCTCGGCCCCGACGTCGAGGCCGATGGGGGCGTGGAGGCGCTGCAGTTGCGCTGGGGTAAAGGTGGCGCCGTCTTCGCGCAGGTCCCGCAACAGCCGCTCCGTCCGGTATTTTGGTCCGAGCTGCCCCACATATCCCACAGGAGAAGCCAGCAGCGCTCCCAGCCAGTGGCGATCGTCCAGGTAGCTGTGGGTCATAATCACGGCGGCGGTGGTGGGTGTGAGGGACAGCGCCCCCAGGCCGTCCTCTGCCCGCTGCACCAAAATCTGGTCCGCTGCGGGAAATCGCTCCGGGGTAGCGTAGGCCGAACGGCGATCGCAGAGGGTTATGTGCCAGCCCAAGCCGCGGGCAAGCTGGGCTAGGGGTACAGCGTCGTGCCCTGCGCCGAAAATGATCAGCGGCTGCGGCGGCTGGACAATTTCGATTAGGGCGGTAACAGATCCGCCGCGGTATGTTTTTTCAGCCGTTTCTTTCTGCTGCAGCACAGTTTCAGCGTCGCTGCCGAGCTTGTCTTGCAGCGCGGCGTCCTGCAGACTGGAGACGATTTCACCGCTGGGGTAGCGCAGCAGGCGATCGCCGACAACAACGGCGGGCTGCTTCGAGTGAAATACGGTGGCTAAGACGCCGCATTGCCCCTCCCTAAAGCAGGCATCGATTAAGTTCAGGGGATTATAGGGCGAGGGCGTCAGCGCTTCAATCAGCACATCAACCCTACCGCTGCAGCCGATGCCCAACCCCCACAGCACATCGTCGTTAGCGATCGCGTCGTAGGTGACGAGCTGGGGCTGACCGGATGCCATGACCGCCTGGGCGTGACAGCCAATGTCGCCCTCTAAACAGCCGCCGCTGATCGCCCCGATGGCGGTTCCGTCCGGCAAAAGCAGCATCCGGGCACCGGGGCGACGATAGACCGAGCCTTCGGTATGGACAACGGTGACGAGAGCGGCTGCGCTGGGCGGCTGCCGGTAAACGCGGAGGACGTCCTGAAGCGCTTTCACAGGATCTTATCCGGCGTAATTGGCAGATCGCGCACCCGTTTGCCCGTGGCGTGGTAAACCGCGTTGGCCACCGCCGCCGCCACGCCCACCAGGGGAATCTCGCCCAGCCCCCTAGCCCCCAGAGGATTAGCGTTGTAGTCCGGCTCCCCGCAGAAGATGGCCTCGATATCGTAAATATCGGCGTTCACTGGCACCAGGTACTCGCCCAAATTGGCGTTCACGTAGTTACCAAAACGGGGGTCGATGTGGGTGTGCTCGTGCAGGGCCATGCCGATGCCCCCCACGACGCCGCCAATGACCTGGGAGCGGGCGGTATTGGGGTTCATAATTCGGCCTACGTCAATGGCGCTGACCACACGGGTGACGTTGATGTCCCCCAGCACCTCGTCTACCTGCACTTCCACAAAATGGGCTCCAAACGAGTGCATCGAGTATTTTTGCCGCTCGTCACCAGGCTCTGAGGTCTTCTCCACCTCGATCGCCTCCTGCCCGGATTGGGCCAGAATCTCGCTGTAGCTGAGGCCCTGGGACGAATCCTGCTTGAGGAACAGCCGCCCCCCTGCAGCATCTACCGCATCCGCTTTGGCACCCGCTAGCGGTGAGTCAGGCGGCACCAACGATAGCGCCTTCGCCCTGGCTTCCTGGCAGGCGGCCTGCACCGCCGAACCCACCGAAGCTACGGTCATGGAGCCGCCGTGGGGCGGGGCGAAGGGGAAGCTGGAATCCCCCAGCTCAAAGGTGACGCGATCGCTCGGGATTCCCAAGGTATCAGCGGCGATCAGGGTCATGGTGGTGTAAGTGCCGGGTCCCATGTCGCTGGCGGCGCACTGCACCACTGCGCTGCCGTCCGCTAGGACGCGGACTTTGGCGGTGGCGCGCATTCGCCACATGGGGTAGGTGGCCGTGGCCATGCCGTAGCCCACTCGGCGATCGCCGCTCGTCATGGAGCGCGGCTGCGGGGAGCGATCGCCCCAGCCAAAGCGCTGCGCGCCGCTTTCGTAGCACTGCCGCAGCCCCTTCTCTGACCAGGGTAAGCCCGACTCAGGGTCCTTCTCGGCGTAGTTAGTCAGTCGCAGCGCCAGCGGGTCTATTTCCAGCGCATAGGCCAGCTCGTCTAGAGCCGACTCCAGGGCGTATACCCCTTGAGCCTCTCCTGGCGCGCGCATGTAGGTGGGGGAGGATAGGTTGAGGCGCGCCAACCGGTATTGGGTTTCGACGTTAGGACAGGCGTAGAGGAACCGGGAAGCGCTCAGCAGGTTCTCGGTGTAGGTTTCGTAGGGAGAAACTTCCGCTGTGCCGGCGTGGACAATGGCGGTGAGCTGGCCGTTTGTATCTGCCCCGAGGGCGACCCGCTGTGTGGTGTAGGGCCGGTGGCCGGTGAGGGTAAACATCTGCTGACGAGACACCACTAGCTTTACGGGGCGGTTCACCGCTTTGGCCGCGATGGGGGCAATGCTGGTCTGCTGCCACATGCGGCCCGCGCAGCCAAAGCCGCCCCCCACAAATGGCGAGATGACGCTGACGTTCTCCTGGGGGATGTCAAACAGCGTCCCGAGCTGATTCTGCACGTTCACCACCCACTGGGTCTTGTCGTAGACCGTCAGGCGCATCTCCTCGGCAGGTCCAGCTAGACCGTCCCAGACGGCCAGGGTGGCGTGGGGCTCGATGGGGTTGTGGTGCTCGGTGGGGACTAGGTAGCTGGCGTCCACACGAGCAGCGGCCTCAGCGAGTGCTGCCGTGGGGTTGCCGCGGGTGACGTTACCCGAATGCATCCCCCCTTCAGGCGGTTCCTCCAGGGTTTGTGCTGCTTCCACCTGGACGGCGTGGTCTTCCGGGGCATAGGTCACTTTTAGCAGCGCCGCCGCCTGCTCCGCCTGCTCTAAGGTTTCGGCCACCGTCACCGCTATCGGCTGCCCGTAGAAGTAGACCCGCTCGCTATAGAGCATCTGGGGATACTTGCCGGACGGCCCGCTACTGGCCTCTTTGCGCTCAGACTGGCTAGAGAGCAGCGGCGGCGCGTTGAAGGGGGTGAGCACCTTGATGACGCCGGGGACGGCCTCCGCGGCTTGGCTATTGATCCTGAGGATGCGGCCCTTGGCGATTGTGCTGGTGGTGAGCACCCCGTAGGCCATATTCTCCACGGCGAAGTCAGCGGCGTAGCGGGCACCGCCCGTTACCTTGAGTTTGCCGGTGACGCGCTTTTTTGCTTCTCCAATTTGACTCATGAGGCGGCCTCGCTGGCGAATGGGGCAATGTGGGTTAGGGCGCGGACGATCGCCCGCTTGCCCAACTCAATTTTGAAGGCGTTGTGCTCATAGGGCTTGGCGCCGACGAGGGCGGCCTCCGCCGCCTGCTGGTACAGCACTGCGCTGGGGGACTGGCCCGCCAGAACTTCCTCGGCGGTGGTGGCCCGCCAGGGCTTGTGGGCCACGCCGCCCAGGGCAAGGCGGGCCATCTGAATTCTGTCGCCGTTTAGCGCTAGGGCTGCAGCTACCGACACCAGGGCGAAGGCGTAGGAGTTGCGATCGCGGGTTTTCAGGTAGTGGGAGGTGCGGGCAAAGGCGTTGGGCGGCAGGTCCACGGCGGTAATCAGCTCGCCGGGCTGTAGGTTGGTCTCGATGTGCGGCGTGTCGCCGGGGAGGCGGTGGAACTCGGTCACGGGGATGGTGCGTTGGCCCATGGCTGGTCCAGAAGGACCGTCGCCCCCAGGACCGCTGACCCGCACCACCGCGTCCAGCGCCGCCAGCGCTACGCACATATCCGACGGATGGGTGGCGATGCAGTCCTCGCTCGCCCCCAGGATGGCGTGGATGCGGTTAAAGCCCTCAACGGCGGCGCACCCTGCCCCAGGCTCACGCTTGTTGCAGGGCATAGCGGTGTTGGTGAAGTAGTAGCAGCGGGTGCGCTGCAGCAGGTTGCCGCCCACAGTGGCCATGTTGCGCAACTGCGGCGTCGCCCCAGAGAGAAACGCCTGGGAGAGCAGCGGGTAGCGCTGGCGAATCAGCGGGTGGTTGGCGGCGGCGGTGTTGCTGACCATCGCCCCCACGCGGACGCTGCCGTCTGGCAGCTCAGAGATCTGGGCCAGCGGCAGGCGCGTCACGTCCACCAGATGGCCAGGCCGCTCCACGCCTTCTTTCATCAGGTCCAATAGGTTTGTGCCGCCGCCCAAATACTTAGCCTCCTCCAGACGGCCCACGAGCGCCACGGCTTCGCTGGCCTCAGCCGCGCGAGTATAGTCAAACGGTTTCATGTTAGGCTCCGTGCACTTCATTGACAGCGGCGACAATGCCGGGGTAAGCGCCACAGCGACAGAGGTTGCCGCTCATGCGCTCGCGGATTTCGGCATCGGTGAGTTCAAAGGGCCCGTCCAAATCTATGATGTTGCCGGTGACGGCGCTGACGTCTCCGGCCTCTACCTCGCCCAGCAGAGCCACAGCAGAGCAGATTTGCCCCGAGGTGCAAAAGCCACACTGGAACCCTTCATGATCGATGAAGGCGGTCTGCATGGGATGTAGGATATCGCCGTCGGCTATGCCCTCGATGGTGGTGATCTCGGCCCCCTCGTACTGCACTGCCAGGGCCAGGCAAGAGTTAATCCGCTTGCCGTCTGCAAGCACGGTGCAGGCCCCGCACTGGCCGTGGTTGCAGCCTTTTTTGGAGCCGGTTAAGCCGAGCCGCTCCCGCAACAGGTCTAACAGGGTGACGCGGGGCTCAATCTCTATAGCCTGCTCCACGCCATTGACGGCGAGGGTAACGGTCGTGAGCGGAATCGTTGCTGTCGGCATTGACGTAGCCTCCTGTGGGGATAGGGATTGACCTCTAGCGGTCCTAAAGCGATCGCTAACGGCGGTCATTAGGGCGGCGACTAGCGCGATCTGGCCGAAGCGGCGGCGTCTTAGTCTAATGTGCATGGGTAATGGAGGATGGGTGAGTCGGTCGGAGCTGTGGTCCGCCGTACATTTGCCATTAATATTGGCTACTATACGGCGATCGCATGGTGCATCACTATTCCTTTCGGATAATCTCGCTTTTACAGCGATACTGAATCGCTGGTGAGCTGATCATTCAGGATTGCCATGGGTGTGCCTGTATGGGGGCGGGCTAAGTTTGCGGGGGCAGGGGGATGCGCTTGGTGAGTATGCGCATGACGGCTTAATGCGATCGCCACAGAGCCATTATTCATCGCCCCAAGCTGTTGTGAAGACGCTACAGTCCATTGCAGCGATCGCAATAGACTTGCAAAGGGCTTACAGTCGATGGGGGCAATAACAATCGAATAGTCAACCCCGTATATTGCGTTGGAGCAATAACAATAGCGTTGTTATGACCCGCTATCCGATTGCCCTGAAATTATAAGAAAGCTCCCCACCCGGAAAGGTAGAGAGCGTTCAAGCAGGCTTGCTGACTGTGACAAAAGCTACATTAAAGGGCTAAAACTACTAGCGGATACGGCCTAGATTTTCGTATAGCTCCTCTTCTAGGCGGCTGTAAGCCTTGTTGCCCAAGCCTTCCTCAAATTCTTGCTCAAAGCGGCCAGAGAGCTTGTTGCCCAGGCCTTCGCGGAACGCCTCGGCGTGGCGCCCGGAAAGGGCGGCGGCGGGGGAAGCAAATGCAGCGATCGCAATAACGGATACTGTTGCGGTAATGATGCGTTTCATTACGAATCTCCTTGAATCTGTAGGGCGGCAGTCGAGATGTGGTGGGTTGACTGCCCTGTGGTCTACAGGTTCAATCATGCCGCTCCTCTCTGAGCCTCTCCTAACCCAAACCTGAGCAGACCATAAGAACACCCTGGGCCACAGCTAATCTAAGCGCCTGGTCACATATCAACGTTGCGAGGGGCGACCCCCAAATAAGATTACGGCCCGGCTGCTCAAAACTCGCTATGGTTAGAGAACATGAACTCCTAGGCTCCATCCTATGCGCGTAATCCTAATGACCGGAAAGGGCGGCGTCGGCAAAACCTCTGTTGCAGCTGCAACGGGGCTGCGCTGCGCCGAGCTCGGCCACAAGACCCTCGTCTTGAGCACAGACCCGGCCCACTCCCTAGCCGATAGCTTTGATCTGGAAATGGGCCACGCCCCAACCCAGGTGCGTCCCAACCTCTGGGGCGCGGAGCTAGACGCCCTAATGGAGTTAGAGAATAACTGGGGGGCCGTTAAGCGCTACATCACCCAAGTGCTGCAGGCGCGGGGGCTAGACGGGGTAGAGGCCGAAGAGCTAGCTATTCTGCCGGGGATGGACGAAATTTTCAGCCTGGTGCGCATGAAGCGCCACTATGACGAGGAAGAATTCGACGTTTTGATCATCGACTCGGCCCCTACGGGTACGGCGCTGCGGCTGCTGAGTCTGCCAGAGGTGGCCGGGTGGTACATGCGCCGCTTCTACAAGCCGCTGCAGGCCATGTCCGTTGCCCTGCGCCCCCTCGTAGAGCCCCTGTTTCGGCCCATCGCCGGTTTCTCGCTGCCCGATCGCCAGGTGATGGACGCCCCCTACGAGTTCTATGAGCAGATTGAGGCACTGGAGCGGGTGCTGGTGGACAACACCAAGACCTCAGTACGGCTGGTGACCAACCCTGAGAAGATGGTGATCAAAGAGTCGCTTCGGGCCCATGCCTACCTCAGCCTCTACAACGTGGCGACGGACCTGGTGGTGGCCAACCGCATCATTCCTGACTCGGTTACCGACCCCTTCTTCAAGCAGTGGAAAGAGAACCAGCAGCAGTACCGCCGCGAAATCCATGAAAACTTTCACCCGCTGCCGGTGAAAGAGGTGCCGCTGTTTACCCAAGAAATGTGTGGCTTAGAGGCCCTTGAGCGCTTGAAAGATACGCTGTTCGCCGATGAGGACCCCGCCCAGGTCTACTACAAGGAAACGACGCTGAGAGTGGTGGAAGAGCAGGACAACTTTAGCCTAGAGGTCTATCTGCCTGGAATTCCTAAAGACAGAATTGACCTGAGCAAAACCGGGGACGAGCTCAATATTCGCATCGGCAACCACCGCCGTAACCTGGTGCTGCCCCAGGCGCTGGCGGCCCGGCAGCCCTCTGGGGCAAAGATGGAGGAGGACTATCTCAAAATTCAGTTTTAGCCGCTTTAGGTGGCTGGCCACAAGCAACTGTGTCAACGCCATAAGGCTAGTTTAAAAAGAAAAACCCCGACCTTTCAGCCGGGGTTAGCTCACCAAGTCCTGAACCTTAGACATTTATAGAGTGGACTGCTGACGCGAGTTAATTTCTCCGTAATCCTGAGCAACTTCTTGGAGCGATCGTCCCGTGCTCGATAATTTCACGGAGTCTTAACGTTGCGCGATGAGAGTTGTCCTGACGCGTTTGGATCGCCCATGACCCACAGACCATAAGACCAGCGGATCAGGTCTAAGCGGCGGGGCCACTGCCGCAGCGGTTCACAAACTCAGCCACCCGCAGCCAGACGGCATCAACCAAGTCGGGCCGCTCGCTGTCATACCATTCGATCGCCTTATCGCTTTGGAACCAGGTGCGCTGGCGTTTGGCAAACTGCCGCGTGTGGTCTACGATGCGCTGTTGGGCCACGGCCAGCGTGCATTCTCCCCGTAGATGCTGCACCACTTCGGCGTAGCCCAGGGTTTTCAGCAGGGGTAAGTCTATGCCGTAGCGATCGCACAGCCCCGTCACCTCCGCTACTAGCCCCGCGGCAAGCATCTGCTGGGTCCGCTGGGCGATGCGGTCTTGCAGGGCGGCAGAGTCGATGCCGATTTGCAAGATAGGATAGCTCGGCGGGCACTCCCCCTGCTGGCTCGACATGGGCATCCCCGTCGCGTAAAACACCTCCAGCGATCGCAGGGTCCTCACCTGGTCATTGGGGTGGATGGCGCGGGCCGCTTGGGGGTCTACCTGCTGCAGCATGGCGTAGCACTGGGGCTGACCGAGGTGCGTGAGCTGCGATCGCAGGCTGGGCTGGGGCGCAACTCGGGGTATCTTTAACCCGCGAACAATCGAACGAATATAGAGCCCCGTTCCCCCTACCAGTAGAGGCGTTTTCTCAGAGCGATGCTGCTGAGCTACTATGGATTGAGTGCGTTGCTGATAGTCTGCCAGGGTGAATGACTGCGTGGGCTGACAGAGGTCTATTAAGTAATGGGGAACGCGCCGGCGCTCTTCTAAGGAAGGTTTTGCAGTACCAATGTCGAGCTCTTGGTACACCTGCCGTGAGTCGGCGCCAATGATGGGGCAGCCCAGCCGCTGGGCTATGTTCAGCGCCAGGGAAGACTTTCCAGAGGCGGTGGGGCCACAGATAACAATGAGCCCCGGCTGCAGTCGGTCTAACGGGTCACTTCCTGAGATGTCGCGAGTCAGATCTATGGGCACAACAAATTAAGGCCTCCAGTGGGTTCCACGCCACCTCGATGGCCTGAGAGTCTTTGAACTAGAACGCGCAAATCATCCTATCGGGTTTTAGGGAACGCATCAACCCGTTAAAGCATACGGTGCATCCCCCCGGTAAACCTGCTGCTTAACCGCCCTGAAACCGAGCTCAAGCCTTTTGTGCTAAAATTTTGGAATGATTAGACCTAAGTTCGTCTTAACTCGTCTCAGGTTCAATCGCTTTAGATTCTCCATTACACTACAAAAAATCGGAGCAGTGAGTTCATGGCAGCAGAGTATGGTGCCGATCAGATCCAGGTCTTAGAAGGGCTAGAGCCAGTTCGGAAGCGCCCTGGAATGTACATCGGTAGCACCGGGCCTCGGGGACTGCATCACCTGGTCTACGAGGTGGTGGATAACTCTGTTGATGAAGCCCTCGCCGGACACTGCACCAGCATTGTGGTCAGCCTCAACGCCGATGGCTCAGTCACAGTCCTAGACGACGGGCGCGGCATTCCCACCGACGTTCACCCCACCACGGGAAAGTCGGCCCTAGAGACGGTGATGACTGTGCTCCACGCTGGGGGAAAGTTTGGCGGCGGCGGCTATAAGGTCTCCGGCGGCCTCCACGGCGTTGGGGTTTCCGTGGTCAATGCCCTGTCTGAGTGGGTTGAGGTTACGGTTTGGCGCCAGGGCAAGCGCCACATCCAGCGCTACGAGCGAGGCGCACCCCAAGGGGAGCTGCAGGTGTCCCCGGCGAAAGATAAGAGCCAGACGGGCACTTCAGTGTCCTTCAAGCCAGACATCGACATTTTTACCACAGGTATCGAGTTCGACTACAGTACCGTAGCGAGCCGCCTACGGGAGCTGGCCTACCTCAATGCAGGGGTCAACATTGTCTTTCGTGACCACCGCTTGGAGCTGATTAAGAAGAGCGAACCCCGGGAAGAGGTTTACCACTACGCGGGCGGCATTCGCGAGTACGTTGAATACATTAATAAAGACAAGCAGCCCATTCACGAAGAAGTTATCCACATCCAAAGCGAGCGCAACGGGGTGCAGGTGGAAGCGGCGCTGCAGTGGTGCGTCGATGCCTACACCGACAACCTGCTGGGGTTTGCCAACAACATTCGCACTGTGGACGGGGGCACTCACCTAGAGGGGCTAAAGACGGTGCTGACCCGCACCATGAACACCACCGCCCGCAAGCGGAACAAGCTGAAGGACAGCGATCCCAACCTGGCGGGGGAGAACATCCGTGAGGGGCTGACCGGCGTGATTTCGGTCAAGGTGCCCGACCCTGAATTTGAGGGCCAAACCAAGACCAAGCTGGGCAACACCGAGGTGCGGGGCATCGTCGACTCCTGCGTGGGTGAAGTGCTCACCGAGTATCTAGATTTTCGGCCCAACGTAGCCGATGCCGTGCTCGAGAAAGCGATTCAGGCCTTCAACGCCGCTGAGGCGGCGCGGCGCGCCCGGGAGCTGGTGCGGCGGAAGTCGGTGTTGGAGTCCTCGACGCTGCCGGGTAAGCTGGCGGACTGCAGCAGCCGTGACCCTGGCGAGTCGGAAATTTTCATCGTGGAGGGAGATTCGGCAGGCGGTTCGGCCAAGCAGGGACGCGATCGCCAGTTCCAGGCCATTCTGCCGCTGCGGGGCAAGATTCTCAACATCGAGAAAACCGACGACGCCCGCATCTATAAGAACAACGAGGTTCAGTCGCTGATTACCGCCCTCGGGCTGGGCATCAAGGGGGAAGAGTTCGATGCCTCCCAACTGCGCTACCACCGCATTATCATCATGACGGACGCGGACGTGGACGGTGCCCATATTCGCACCCTGCTGCTGACCTTCTTCTACCGCTACCAGCGCGCTATGGTAGACAGCGGCTACGTCTACATTGCCTGCCCGCCGCTGTACAAGGTGGAGCGGGGGCGGCAGCACTACTACTGCTATAGCGAGCAGGAGCTGAGCCGCCAGCTTGCCGAGTTTCCCCAGAACGCCAACTACAACATCCAGCGGTTCAAGGGTTTGGGTGAGATGATGCCCACCCAGCTCTGGGACACCACCATGAACCCTGAGACGCGGACGCTGAAACGGGTGGAGATTGAGGACGCCGCGGAGGCGGACCGCATCTTTACGGTGCTGATGGGCGATCGCGTGGCCCCGCGGCGGGACTTCATCGAGACTTACGGTCCCCAGCTGGGGTTGGCAGAGCTGGACATTTAGCCTGGTTACCTGAATGCTTCAGCGCTTACTAGCGCAGGATTGGTTCAATTAAAATCAGCGAACCGTCTCCGAGTGTTGCCACGCGACTAAGACCACACCACAAATGATTAGGCCAATTCCAATCAGGCGGGGAGTGGGGAGTGACTCGTGAAAGGCAAAGTGACCAATAAGCACTGAGAGAATGTAGATCATTGACGCCGCTGGGGCAGCGACGCTGAGATTGACCCGCGTCAGCAGCAAAATGTATAAGACTGCGCCAATTCCGTAGCAGAATAGTCCGGTCAACAGCTCTAAGTTGGTTGCGATCCCAAGAACGTGGCTCACCGCGTTTTCCGCGGTCACTTTACCGAGCCGAATAGCCCCTAGCTTGAGGAAGAACTGCCCCAATCCGCTTGCGAAAACCGCAACGACCAATAGAATAAATTCCTGAGGACTCAAAACCTCTGCTCCTGAATGGATGCCATTGCTTATCCTACACGCTGGCCCGAGTCAATCGGCCTGCTGGCGGTATAGCTCAATGATTTGGTCTACCACCTGATCTATCGAAAGGATGTCGGTTTGAATTTCGATGGCGTCTGGGGCCTTTCGTAGGGGGGCGATCGCCCGCGTGGTGTCTTTGTGGTCCCGTTGGTGAATCGATTTCTCGATGTCCTCTAGGCTCAGCTGGGTCTGCCCCTGCTGCCGCATATCCTGCTGTCGTCGCCGCGCCCGCTCGTGAACAGAGGCGGTCAAGAAGACTTTGACCTCCGCGTCGGGGAAGACGTGGGTGCCAATATCCCGGCCGTCTACGGCAATGCCGCCCTGCCGGCCGTAGTGCTGCTGCTGCAGAACCAGCTCTTGGCGCACCACCGGCTGCGCGGCAATTGTGGATACCCGTGCAGCTACTTCAGGAGTGCGAATTGCCTGGGTGACCTCCTGCCCGTTAATCCACACCTGCACCGGCTGTCCCACCTCCTCGGGGGACTTGAGCCGAATCGTGCTTTGGTTGACGAGACTGGCGATCGCGGCCTCGTCCTCTACATCAACCCCGGCGGTGAGCGCCAGCCAGGTCACCGCCCGATACATGGCCCCAGTATCGAGATAGAGCAGGTCAAGCTTCCGGGCCACGCGGCGGGCCACCGTGGACTTGCCGGCCCCGGCAGGGCCGTCAATGGCGATGATGGGGCGACGCCCCCGCAAGAGGACGTTATCAATGAGCCGAGTCGTGCCTAAATGGGCGGCGATCGCCAGCAGCCCGGTGTGCTTGATTGTCTCTAAAAGCGCTAAGGTGCGAGGATGAATCAGGTCAATATATTCGACCTTTAGTAAGCTGGCACGTCCCAACACGGACCGAGCCACGTCGAGCAGCACGGCGCTGCTGCGCTCTCCCTCCTCAAACTTGTACGCTACCGCCTGCAAAGCTTGATAGATTAAAGGCGCTTCTCGGCGCTCCTCAGGGGTTAAATACTGATTTCGAGAACTCAGGGCCAGCCCGTCGGCCTCTCGCACCGTCGGGCAAGGCACAATGGTCACAGCACAGCTTAGATCTTGGACCATCTGCTGGAGAATGGCGAGCTGCTGGGCGTCTTTTCGGCCAAAATACGCCCGCTGTGGCGAGACGATATTGAATAGCTTCAGCACTATGGTCGCTACGCCCCGGAAGTGGCCGCTGCGGCTGAGGCCGCACAGCTTTTGCGTCATGGCTAGAGGGGGGACCACCTGGGTAATAGAACTGAGGTATTCCGTCCGATATATTTCGTTGGGAGAGGGCGCAAACACCACATCGACATTGGCCTGCTTGCACAGCTTGTAGTCCCGCTCGCGATCGCGGGGGTAGTGCGAGAAATCTTCACTGGGGCCGAACTGCAGTGGATTGACAAAAATGCTGACCACAACGATGTCGTTGTCTTGACGCGCGCGACGGATCAGACTTAAATGGCCCTCGTGCAGAGCACCCATGGTGGGAACCAGGCCAACCTCATAGGGATAGCTAGACTGCTCTAAAGTCCCGTCCTCAAGCACGCAGGAGAAGCGATAAAAGTCTAAGTATTGTCGTAGTTCTACCGTCGTTGTCAGCCAGCGCACCGGGCCCCCATAGGTGTATGTTCGCCTTGTAGTTTACATAATTCTTCTCTCTCCCGTCGTCTTCTGGGACCCACAGTGACGAATGGTAGCGAAGGAGAATAATGAAAGCCGCGCAAAGATCCCAAACGGGGCTCTACACGGCTTTCAAGGCTGTCCTGTGGTCAGGCTAACGGTTACGGGTCTGCCCTAGGACCTCAACGCGCACCGGCGCTACCCCTGAGCGAAGCATTCCAATCGCCTGCGCCGCTGCCGCTGACAGGTCAAGGACGCGATGGCCAGCATAGGGGCCTCGATCATTGACCCGTACCGTAACGGTGCTGCCCGTGTTGGTGTTGGTCACCTGGAGCAGCGTGCCGAATGGTAGAGAAGGATGTGCCGCCGTCAAAGCGTGTTGGTTAAAGACCTCGCCGCTGGCGCTACGGCGACCGTGAAACCCAGGGCCGTACCAAGATGCCATGCCCGAGAACCGGAGTCGAACCGGGCCAAGCGCAACTTGCTGCACCGGCTCCGGCATCCCTTCAACTTCGCTCAAAGGCTCAGCGCCAAGCTGACGGCGAATCCGGTTTGCCATCTGTAGGGTATCTTCAGCCTCATTGCCCGTAGTATCTGGAGGAATGACTCTGCCGTCTATCGTCACCAGCGGCTCATCGTCAAGCTCAATTATAAAAGCCTCCAGCTCGCTATCCCAGCGGGCAGTAATTGTGCCGGGGTCAACTTGATCCCGGTGGGCCTGATTCAAGCGGGCTGCGATCGCGGTGGCTCGCCATACCGGATCTTGAGCATAGTCTATGCTGGACTCAGCTTGGGCGATCGCGGTCTGCTGTAGGGCATCTGCCGAGGCTGGCCGGCCCACCTTCGCTGACTCTGGTGACGCTTCGCTAGATTGCTTATCGCCTACAGAATTTCCCAAAGCAGTGAGCACCGGGATGTCCCGGACATAAAGCGTAGCCGCATAGCGACCGTCCATTTGGTGAGCATAGATAGTGGCTATGGATTCATCTAAGGAATCAAGCTGCTCTTCAGACTGATATTCGCCGACCTTGACCGCCGAGGTTTCAGAGGCACCGTTTGGGGCAGCGACCTCACCAGATAAAGGAGACACCGATTCTGGAGCATCTTCTCCAATCTGATCCTCACTTACCGTAAGCTCAGACGCTTGGCTGGGTAAGACATGGCCCAAAGACGCCATCATCAGGGCAGCCGTCAATCCACCTAAAAACCGTTGGTTCATAAACGTTTTATTCAACTCAGCTAGAGTCCGTTCCTATCGAAACTCGATAAAGACCGGGACAAAGGCAGTTACTAATCGTACTCGTTATGAGTTCGCTTTTTATTTGCGGAACTGTTACAAATTAGCACAGACTTTTTACCGCAAAACAAGTGATAGGAAACTCATAAGGGTCTGTCCGGTTAAGTTCGCTCCAGTGTCATCAGCGTGTTGCACAAATCTGCTCCCTAGCAAAGTCAGTCGCATCTATTCATCTAGATGTAGACATGGGGATGGATACAAGCGATCCTCCCTTCGAAAAAGCTTGCCTGAGTAACTGCGTTACCCCAATTGAACAAGGCTTTGAATAGTGTGCCCAAGGTGACTTTTCGAGCCCCAACCCTATCAGGAAAAGTGATGGTTGAATATTATTAGAACTTTCAATCGGCACAATAATATCTTGATATGGTCAGCAGCCCTTGTCCTGAACAACAGGACTATGCAATGTCAGGTGGCGGGAGCGTTATCAGTGGGAGCGACTTAAGGCAACCCGCTGTCGCCGCAGTTGACTGTAGAGTACTTCGAGTTGAGAAATATTCTGCTCAAGGGTGTAGCGCTCCAGCACGCGCTGCCGGGCTATTTGGCCAAGGCGCTGGGTTAGCTCGGGCTGGTCACGACATAGAGGCAGTAGCGTCTGGAGCTGCGCAGTTACACCCTGAGTTGTCAGAATGATGCCAGCGCCCCGAGCCAACACCTCCCCATCGGCCCCGGCATCTGTAGCGAGGCAAGCCGTTTGGCAGGCCATAGCCTCTAAAAGCGAGAGAGACAGCCCTTCAACGAGAGACGGCAGAATGAAGACATCGGCAGCACGCAGCACGTCGATACGTCGCTGCTCATCGGCAACGAAACCCAGCCAGACGATGCCCAAATCTTCGCCATAGGCGGCTCGCAGCATTGATTCGAGCGGTCCATTGCCCATAATCGCCAATTTACAGGCTGGTCCTAGACGACTCTGTTTCCAGGCTCGCAGCAGCGCCTCCACGTTTTTTTCGATGGAGAGACGCCCTTGATAAACGAACAGGCGGTTAGCGCGGAAGTAAGCTTTCTGTGATGAGAAGCCTGGGGAGTATTTATTCGCGTCTACGCCGTTGGGAATGACGCTGATCCTGCTCCGCGCTACGCCGAGCCGCTGCAGTAGATCCCGCTGCAGCTCCGAAAAGACAATGACCCGGTCGTACTCGGCTAAAAATGGGGCATAGATTTGATAGGTTAGCTGTTGCGTATTCGACGTCAGGTTGCGGCGTTGAGCGTCGAACGCGGGGTGGA
This sequence comes from Elainellaceae cyanobacterium, assembly GCA_050330955.1. Classification (GTDB taxonomy): domain Bacteria; phylum Cyanobacteriota; class Cyanobacteriia; order CAKZMO01; family CAKZMO01; genus JBCCAG01. The sequence continues at coordinate 27,847 of JBHJHJ010000200.1, forward strand.
ACGTTCCCACCAGCGGTAAGTCCAGCTCACTACAGATTTCTGGCAGCTTGAAGTCAAGGGGAGATAGGGCAAGGGAGGCGTGGACCACATCGGGCTTCAGCCGCCGGAGCGCATCTTTGAGAATGCGGCTAGAGCGAAGTGAAGGAATGGTATAGACCTGGGATTTGTAAATATAGGGAAGAGAGACCTCGCTAAAGTCTGTTTTGGGCGCATCTGTTTCAGATTGCGAATGACCCAAGCTCTGGTGATGGGACTGTCCATCTGCAAAATCCTCGGCGCTGAAGTGAAAGAAACTGACGCGGTGGCCCCGATTTAGAAGCGCATTTGTCGTTTCTAAACCGTAGGTGACATTGCCACAGAACGGGAATTTCTTTCCAAGCCAAGCGATATGCATTCAAGTCAGGAGACGTCACAGCTAGATGTGTTGCAGGATCTAGCTTACAGGGGACGATGCGTTTTTCGATACTATCCGGGAGCTATACCAGGCCAGCAGCCCGCCTAGGATAACCATTATGGACAGCGCCAGCAGCACTGCCTTCAATCCGAACATGGTTTCAGCAATTCCGGCTAGTGCTAGGGGTAGGCTCAGGGCGATGTTGATCGCATTGTTCTGAAGCCCAAATATTTTTCCCCGAATGACTTCCGGAGTCTCGTCTTGCACCGTCGTCTGCATAGGAATGCCTACACAGGCAGCAAAAAGCCCTAAGCAGGCAATAATGACCAGCGTTGGCAAAAGCTGCTGGGTTACGAGCGCCAAGCCTGCTAAACAGCCTGCCATGCCGATAGAGCCCACGAGGCTGATTTGGCTACGGGAGAATCGCTGTCCAAACTGTCCGATAACACCTGCCCCAATCGCCATCCCGACCCCAGCCGCCGCCAGCAGAAACCCAAACTGGTCTGACTCAATTGCTGGCATCACTTCGGCCAGCCGCACCGCCAGCACCGCTAGCGCCGCAAACACCGAGAACAGAACCACAAGCTGGGCGATCGCCGCCCGCACTTGGGGCTGCTGATTGAGATACTGCAGGCCGCTCTGCATGTCGGCCCAAACTTGGGAGAGGGGTGCCGTATCTTCGGATGTAGAACGCTTCGAACCCTTGTTAGAGCTAAATTCAGCGCGGACCGCTTCTTTGGGGTTTACTAGCAGCAATAGCCCCCCAGCCAGGAGATAGCAGCCGCCCACCAGCAGGGCTTTACCAATATCCACCCCAATCAAGCGCACCGCGATCGCGTCCATCAGGTTAAGCAGCGGTTCCCCCAGGGCAAATCCAAGGATCACTGCGGCCATCATTGTTGTGGTGTAAAGGGAATTGGCGGGCAGCAGATTCTTGCGCTTAACAATCAGGGGAATGATGGCCTGCTCTGCCGGGGCGAAAAACTGGGTTAGGGTTGAGACCAAGAAGGTGATTCCCAAGAGGGCAATGAAGCCGATGGGAATTTCGCCGCTAGTCCAACCCTGAGTTGCCCAGATCATTAGCGGCAACAACAGTACTAGAATACCCCGCAGCAGGTTAGTGCTCACCAGCACCGAGCGCTTTGGCCATCGATCCACCAAGACACCGGCCAGGAAGCCAAACAGCACGGCAGGAATGGTGAACACAATCATCAGCGTCGAGACCCAGCCGCTAATGGTCTGATCCCCCGTCTGAAATCGGCTGGAGATGATGGCAATCATCAAGACTAGGTAAATCTTGTCCGCAACTTGCGAAAACACCTGACCTGACCAAAGGGCCAAAAAGCTCGTATTTTTCAGGACCGGCAGCAGCCCCTGGGGCGCTGGGTTGTGATGCGGTGGGACTGGCTCATCAGAAGAGACTGACGGCGGCGAATCGTTGACGGTCGGCGGACGGCTCATAGCACAGGGGAGTGATCGATCGGTATGGCCCACGGGAACGGTGAAGCGCCGTACTCTATTTAAAGTAGCGCTTATTGGGGTACCTGTGGCATCAAAAACAGGACTCAATCAGCGTCGCTGAGTGGATCGTTCGATCAAAGTGATACTGGAGGTAACCACGCAGCGTCTTCTCAAGAAAGCGCCAAACTGCAGGGTCGAAATTGGGGGGGATCCCAAGGTCGGCGGCGATCGCCGGCAGGAGGGCGCCGTCAGGCTGGAGCAGGTCGGGTTGGGAGAGCTGCTGCATCAGGAGAAGCTCTAGGGCAGACAGCTTGGCGCTGATGCGCTTTGGGCGCTGGTCTGGCGCCTTATCAGCCGCCTCAAGCTGCAGCAAAAAGGCCCCGCCAACGCTAGGGGCAAAGCCAACCCGCCAGCTTGGATCTGAGGGAACGGGCACCAGCGGCTGCTGGGTGAGGCTACAGGTGCGCACTTGGGGCGCGATACCCTCTAGGGCCAGCAGGTGAAACATGCCGTGGACCAAGAAAGCGAGGGCTGCTTGGTTTTCACAGGATTCCAGCCGCTCTAGATGCTCACTGAGGAGGGTAAAGAGCTCCACCTGGGGCTGCTGGCTCAGCGCTTCGCACAGGGCGATCTCGGCGAGGTACTGGCCCGCGGTGAGCTTGCCTAGATTTTGACTGAGCTTGGGAAAGGAGCTAAGGCTTTCCGCCTGCACCACTTTGTCCAAGCTTCGCCCCTGAGTCAAGAGCAATTGATTGATCACAAAAATGCCGCTGCGCCCCCGCAGCCGCGACTGGTGCTTGCGGGCACCGGGGGCGATCGCCCGCACCAGCCCTACCTCAGGCGTAAGAATCGTCAACAGGCGATCGTTTTCCCCAAAAGGCGAGCTTTTGAGGGTAATGCCCGTGGCTTTATAGGTTCCGCTCATAGGGCAATTCTGTCGCCTACGACGGCTCTAGCGCTTCGAGCTGCTGCATCAATTCAGGGCCGCGAGAAGTGCCGAGCCGCGTGGCCCCGGCCTGCACCAGCGCCACCGCCTGCTCTGCGGTGCGAATGCCTCCTGAAGCTTTGATGCCAGCGCGATCTTTCGAGAGTTCTTTGAGCTGCCGCACCTGCTCAACTGTGGCCCCGCCTAGCCAGCCCGTGCTGGTCTTGAGAAACTGCACCCCTGCATCTAAGCAGACATCCACCGCCATCTCTATCTCAGGCGGCGTCAGCCGCGACATCTCTAGAATTGCTTTGACCGGTTGACCTGTGGCGTCGCAAATTTCAGCCAGCTCGCGGTGGACTCGCTCCCCGTCGCCCACCTTAAGCCAGCTTCGATTGAGCACCACGTCTAGCTCCGTTGCCCCGTTTTCCACTGCTTCTTGAGCTTCGTAAAGCTTTACAGCGGACGTCGTCGCGCCTGTCGGAAAACCAATGACCGCGCACACCCGCGATCGCTTACCGCTGAGATACTCCGCTGCTAGCCGCACGTGCATCGGATAGACGCAGACCGCCGGAAACTCGTAGCGGTCTGCCTCGGCGCAGCACTGTTTCAGCTCCGCTTCGGTGCTCGCTGGGTCTAACAGCGCATGGTCAATAAACTGCGCTAAATCAATCGACTCGATGGAGATGGCCATATGGCAATCCTAAATAATCTGTGAGACGAGGGGGGAAGTGCCCTCTCACCTCACGTCTAGCCACTACGACGGTCGCGATCGCGGCGACGGCGATCGCGCCACTCAACGGCAGTTAGATAGGCGATGCCTCCCGTCACCAGCAGGAGCATACCCACAGCGGCGATCGCTAGCGCGCTTGAGGCGATCGTTTGCGGAGTAGCGGTATCTAGGGAAAACGACATTCTAGAGTCCGTTGCGCGCCCACACGACCATGGTGATGGAGAAAGTAAAGAGGACTAGCAGTGAAACCCAGCCAAGCGTCAGAATATCCATAGTTAATGATAAAGCGATTAAACAAATGTTGACGTGCGCCATAAGGCCAGCGCAGCCTGACTTCCATCATATCTTGAGACAAGCCGCTCTCAGTCATCACTACAATATTAAGAAGCGTAAATTAAGAAGCGTAACGGACTCCGCTGTTGACGGCATTAACGCCAGGTAGTGACACTGTAGAGTGAAGAGGGGATTTCGGTCGCCTTGTCCGCAAACTTGTGTCAGCAGATTTTTGTCAGCGAACTTTTTGTCAGCGGATTGAACGACGTATCGAGGCTAGGACACTATGGCTAACGAGGAACAGCTTGCTCTCCTACGGAAAAGCGTTACGGACTGGAATCAGTGGCGCAGCGAGCATCCTGCGATCAGCCCTGATTTGGCGGGAGCGGTGCTGACTCAGGTAAGCTTGCGCGGTGTGAATCTTAGCGGCGCGACTCTAGCAAAATCTAACTTTGTGGGTGCCGGTTTAGAGGAGGCGGATCTGAGCGGCGCCGACCTCAGCGGCGCTAACCTCAGCGGCGTTGACTTTAATGGGGCGACCCTCAACGGCGCGATTCTAAAGTCTGCCAATCTTTTGGGCGCTTACTTGGCAGGTGTCAGCCTAGTTCGCGTCGACCTCAGCAATGCATCTTTGAACCGCGTTGACCTCACCCGCTCTGACGTCAGTGAATCTAATCTGAAAGGCATGAGCGCCATCGGCGCCGACCTCAGCCGAGCTGACCTGAGCAACGCTAATCTGGAAGCAGTCGACCTGAGCCGGGCAGAAATGGGCCGGGTTAAGCTATCGGGCGCCCGTCTCGTCGGGGCCAATCTCAACAACGCTCGCTTGCAGGGAGCAACCTTAACGAATGCAGATCTAACTGAGGCTAACCTAAGCAACACTCGCCTCAACCGAGCTGACCTATCGGGGAGCTGCTTCAAGCAAGCCAATCTAGAGTCCGCTACTTTGCTAGGGGCAAACTTAACCCAAGCCGACCTCAGCAACGCTAACTTGACCGACGCTAACCTCAGCGGTGCTGACCTGACTGAAGCTAAGCTAGACGGCACGATTTTGGATGCGGCTACGCTCAGTAACGCCACGATGCCCGATGAGCTGTTGAGCCACTAAGCCTATTACTTGCCAATTGCTGAACCGTGGTCGCGCGGGCCCGGTTGCGCAGTCATCACTGAGGGCGCCTCTTGAATTTCGGACAGCGCGCCGCGCCGCTGCCGGTAGGGAATCGGCTGCTGTGCCACCAGAGCATCCAGGTCGTTGGCCATGACCGCTTGGGGCTGCTCGCCTAAGAGGCCTGCTACGGATTCGCCCTGCGGACTCAAGAACACGAAGTGGGGAATGCCGTCTACTTGGTAAGTGGTCATCTCTGGCAGCCATTTGTCGTTGTCGACGTTGAGCATGACAAAGTTGACGCGATCGCCATACTCACCCTTCAACGCCGCCATGTCCGGCGCCATGGCCTGACAGGACGTACACCAGTTGGCGTAGAACTCGACTAAGGTGGGGCGATCGTTTTGTAGGGCAACCTCTAGCGGCGTCGAAGATTCAGCTAGGGCCGCTAGGCTCGTGGCAGAGGCCGGGCTTCTGAGGCCAATCACTAGGGCCACGCTGAGAACAATGGCGGCAACGGCGATCGCCACATTGCGAAGCTTCTGGGCGGTGGCCACGGCAGCGGAGCGGTCTTCGAGAGGATTGGTCATAGCGAATGGGAGCGAATAAAATTGAGACGCTGGTCTCTGGTGAACGAATAGCTGACTCTAGTATCGCTGATTTTTTCAGCGGCGTCTTTGTTGCGAGCAAGTGGCCAGCTCGTCACAATGATAAACAGACCAATCGAAACCCATTGAAACCTAAAGCATCCCGATGAGCCTTGCCCTAGCTTTACTGATCGGCATTCCCGCTGCCGGCGTTGCCCTCTACCTAATCACCGCCCGGCGCTACCAGTCTTCTGACACCGTAGCCGAGTCCTACGACCAGTGGACCGATGACGGCATTCTGGAGTTCTATTGGGGGGAGCACATTCACCTGGGGCACTACGGTTCGCCGCCGCGCAGCAAAGATTTTCTCAAAGCTAAGTCTGACTTTGTGCATGAAATGGCCCGCTGGGGCGGCCTGGACGCCATGCCCCAAGGGAAAACGCTGCTGGATGTGGGCTGCGGCATCGGCGGCAGCACCCGCATTCTGGCGCGGGACTATGGCTTCGACGCTACCGGCATCACCATCAGCCCCCGGCAGGTGAGCCGCGCCCAAGAGCTGACCCCTGAGGGCGTGACCGCAAAGTTCGCCGTGGACGACGCCATGGCGTTGTCCTTCCCCGACGCCAGCTTCGACGTGGTGTGGTCGGTGGAGGCTGGCCCTCACATGCCGGATAAGGCGGTGTTTGCGCGGGAGCTGCTGAGAGTCTTGAAGCCCGGCGGGGTGTTGGTGGTGGCAGACTGGAACCAGCGCGACGATCGCCGCGTTCCGCTCAACTGGTGGGAGCGCCCGGTGATGCGGCAGTTGCTTGACCAGTGGGCTCACCCGGCGTTTTCCAGCATTGAGGGGTTTGCAGAACGTCTAGAAGAAACCGGCCTGGTTGATGGCGAGGTGAACACCGCTGACTGGACCACCGAGACGCTGCCCTCCTGGCTCGACACCATCTGGCAGGGCATCATTAAGCCCCAGGGGTGGCTGCGCTACGGGGTGACAGGTTTTCTCAAGTCGGTGCGGGAGGTACCAACGCTGCTGCTGATGCGTCTGGCCTTTGGTGCTGGGCTGTGCCGCTTCGGCATGTTCCGGGCAGTGCGGGCAGAAGCAGCACGAGACGAGGTGGGGACGGTTTCCGCCACGACTCGCGCTTAATCGCCTGTCCAAAGTCAAGGAGCCGCGATCGCCTTTCCCAACGGTGACTTAATCCAAAAGCCACCCCAGAACAAATGTCCTTTTAGCTACACTCATCTGACTGACTCTTCGTCATAATAGTAGGCTGAACAAGACTAACCCCACGTCACGAAACCCTATTCCATGGCGGGAACCCATTTCCACCGCGAAAACCTATGACGCGAGTCATCGTCTGCGGCCTTGGCCGGACTGGATACACGATCTTCTCTCTGCTCAAGCAGCAGGGGGTTCCCGTGATTGGCCTCAGCACCACGCCAGTCCAGTTTCCCTTGGAAGATCCTCGGGAAGTGCTGGTGGGTAATCTGCGCTCTGCCGATTTGCTGCTGATGGCGGGCGTACGGGAAGCCCAAACTCTCGTACTCGTCACCAACGACGACGCCCTGAATTTGGCTATCTTGACCCAGGCTCGGGTGCTCAATCCCAAAATTCGCATCGTCAATCGGCTGTTTAACGCCAACCTGGGCGATCGCCTCGACCAAACTCTGCCCGATCACGTCTCCATGAGCGTGGCTTCTCTCTCTGCCCCTATTTTTACCTTCGCGGCCCTGGGCAACCGCGCCATTGGCCACCTCCGCCTCACGGACCAAACCTGGCCCATCCACGAAGAGCTGATTGACGATCAACACCCCTGGCTAGGGCGCTCCCACAGCGGGCTCTGGGATAACAAAGGCCGAATGCAGTTTAACTACCTGCCGACCAACGGTGGCAAAGATCTGGTCTCGTCAGAGCTAGAGAAC
>JBHJHJ010000201.1:0-2783 GCA_050330955.1 Elainellaceae cyanobacterium
GGCTGCGGCGACGGCACCTGGCTCTCGGTTTTTAAGGGCCACGGTATCGAGGAAATCTTAGGCATTGACGGCGGCTACGTCGACCAAGCGCAGCTACAAATTCTTTCAGACCGCTTTACAGCCCACGACCTCAGCCAGCCCTTTACCCTCGATCGCACCTTTGATTTGGCCGTTTCCCTAGAAGTGGCGGAGCACCTGCCCGCAGCGATCGCCTCAGACTTCGTTACCGCCCTGACGCGGCTGAGCCCGGTGGTGCTGTTCTCCGCCGCCATCCCCCACCAGGGCGGCACTGGCCACATCAACGAGCAGTGGCCTGACTACTGGGTAGAGCGCTTTCGGACCCAGGGCTACGTCGCCATTGACGCCCTGCGCCCGCAGCTGTGGGACCACCCTGACGTCAAACCCTGGTATGCCCAAAATTGCTTTTTATTTGTGCAGGGCGATCGCCGCCAGAGCTATCCCAAGCTGCCCAACAGCAGCGGAGCAATCTATCTTCCCCGGGCGGTACACCCCAGCATTTATTTACGGCATTGCCCAGAAGCAGTAGCGCCCGCAATAGAATCCACACCAGAAGAGGCCGAAGTCGTTAGCCCCGCGCTTGAGATTCTGGGCGTCACGCTACAGCCCGCTGACGTTCAAAGTGGTGACGGCCTGACGATTGATATCGCTTACCGGGTTCATGAGACGGTTGAGGGGGCGATCGCCAGCCTCAGTATCAGCGACGCCGAAGGGACGATTTTACTAGACACTGAAACCACACTGCAGTTTCTACCCCACAGACCCGGTCCCCACACCCTCCAGGTTCAAATTGAGCGCCTGGAGCTGGTTCAAGGGAATTATTTCGTTAACCCAGGCCTCTTTTCAGCGGACTGGGCCGAGACCTACGATTTCCACTGGCACCGCTACCCCCTCACCCTGCAGGCCTCCGCGCTGCACAAGGGACGGCTGAGCCCGCCGGTGCGCTGGCACAGTGCCAATCAACCCAACGAAGAGAATGTCTCCTAGTTCCATCGGTAGCACTGCATCCGCCCTAGCCGCTCGGCGAGCCACTCTTCACCGTCACCGCTGGCTCCTGCCGCTAGTCATTGGCCTCTGCGTGGCGCTAGGCTGGGGTATGGCTGGGTCAGCCCACGCGGGCATTGATGTCACCGTTGGCAGCACGCCTATCGGGGTAACGACCCAATACATCGGCGCCTGCGAGGGCAACGTCAATTTTGACCTGGCCGACCTTACGGACTTAGGCATCAACACTTACCGCATCTATGGCGGCATGTCGCGCTGGGAGAGCGAGGACGATGACGGGGTCTATGGTTTCCCCACTATTGATGCGATTAAGGAAAACCCAGACGTGATTCCCTGGGGGCACTGGGACCAGGTGATGAACGCGCCAGAGTCGGGCAGCGACTACGCTTTTTCAGGCGATCCGAAAGACCTGTGGCAGGGCAGCGCCCAGACCATTTTTGAAACCCTAAAGCAGGCCAATATCCGCCCCGTACTCAGCATCCGCAACACCGACCCCGGCTGGAACCCAGATTGGGCCCTGCAGTTCAACCCACCCCGCACCGAAGCGGACTGGAACGAGTGGTGGGAGCACGTCTTTGCGACGGTCTACTGGCTCAATGTGCGCCATGACTACCGCGTCGATGACTTTGAAGTCCACAACGAGCCCGACAACCGGCAGCAGGGCTGGGGCGGTAGTCAAAATGACTATCACAAGCTGATACAGGTTACCTCAGACGCGATCGCCCACGTCTATGCCACCTACTTACCTGGGCGCACCTTTCACATCCACGCCCCTAAAACTCTAGGGGGCAGCCGCTGGCCCAGCTGGACCCTGGCCGAGGTGCCGACTTATTTCGACAGCGTCAACGTCCACAATTACGATTGGGATATTTCTACTTACATTAGGCAAGTGCGCCACTGGATGGGTGGCAGCGTCCACCACGGGGCACCGCTGTGGATTGGGGAATGGGGCACTTACACCGAGGGATACGACGACCTGGATTTTTCCCTCAACTTGCTCAAGAATATGGTGCGCATGTCCCAGCCAGAAACCTACGTCGACGGTAGCCATCTTTTTTCTCTCTACGACTGGGGCCGCAGCGGTGATTTTGAAGGGCTGATCGACGCTGAGGGCGATCGCCGCCTCAGCTACTACGCCTTCCGCATGGGCGTTCGTGCCTTGCAAGGGGGGCACACTGTGCTGCCCGCCGCCCTGTCAAACGAAAATGTAATGGCGATCGCGGCACAAACGGATCAAACCCTCAATCTGCTGATAATTAACAGCCTGCCTACCGCCCAGACCGTTCGCATAACTTTTCCCACCGAGGGCCTGCAGCCCGCGGCAGATGTTCGAGAATTCAGTGCATCAGCCCTAGATGAAGTGGTTGAGGTGGTTGATCTGGAAATCCACGATATGGAGGCTGAAGTTACCATCTCGCTTCCCGCCCGCTCTAGTCGCCTAGTTCATATCGCACGATAAGCAAGAGGCCAAGCTCCCCTGATGTAGAGCGGCTGAACACATGCGGGCAAAAAAATCCCTGGCTGACGCCAGGGACGGGAGGTTAGGCATTGTTAAAGCATTCACAACAAACTTAGACGGGCGGGAACAAAGTAAAACTTTTTATCCCGCCACGGTTAGGCTACACGAGCCACTCTTGGACCGCCTCTTCCTTAGTATTAGTGCGGCGCTCGGGCGTTTCGCGGGTGAACTTCATGTGGATAGCGCGGTTCTGCTCCCCGTCTGCGGCGACTGCAAAGATGGGGTAGTCGATCAGACCATC
>JBHJHJ010000202.1:0-3233 GCA_050330955.1 Elainellaceae cyanobacterium
ACGTCGCCGTCTAGCTCCACATCCACCTGACCCCGCAGCTCGCCGCCGTTGAAATTCTCGGTGTGCAGGTTGACGTAGAGGGCGTCTGCAAGCAGCAGCGCTTCTTCCGCTTCGGTGAGGGTGAAGCTGCCCTCGAAGCTGTTCTCGCCCACGGTGAAGTTGCGAATGATGGGGCCGTTCTCACCGGCTACCCCGTTGTGGAGGTGAACCGCGCTCTGGGGATTGCCTTCCCCGTCGGCGTCACCGACGGGAAATAGGGGGCTGGTGAGATCGCTGAAGCTGCCGCTGATGGTGAGGGTGTTGGTGGCGTCGTCGTAGATGACATTGAACGCGCCCATGGCGGGTCCGTCAGGGGGCACAACTTCTCCCACTTCTTGAGCCTCTTCAATCACAAGGCCAGTGGCCACGATGTCATTTTCCAGCTCCACGTCCACCTGGCCCCGCAGCTCACCGCTGTTGAAGTCCTCGGTGTGCAGGTTGAGGTAGAGGGCGTCTTGGAGCAGCAGCGCTTCCTCTTCTTCGGTGAGGGTGAAGCTGCCGTCGAAGGTGCCTGAGGCAAAGCCGTCGGGGTCCAGGGTGTAAATTTGGTTTGCTGTAGTGATGCCGTAAATTTGGCCGTCGGCGGGACGCACGTCGATGCCCAGCAGGGTGCCTTCAATGCCAGTGATAGCGACTTCAGTAACTTCGGTTAGGTTTTCGGGACTGAAAGATATCAGCGTGTTCTCACTCGTGAGTGCGATTAAATGCGGTTGCGCCGCGTTGTCGAGCAGTACGGTAGAAGATCCCATAGTTAATCCGTCTGTCAGAGATTGGGTGTGCAAAAAAGTCGCCATGCGACACCTTTCAATACGACAGACGGACAATAATAGTTCCGGAAGAGCGATAAGTATATCTGAATACAGAAGTTGCCCTAGGACTGTTGCCAAAGCTACATAATTTGGCTAGCTCACGCTTTCGTCCTGCGGGGCGCTGGAGGTTAATTCGGGCTTGTCGCTTGCAGGGGCGGCGTTTGCAGGGACAGGCTCATTCACTTCTGCAGTCTCTTCTGCAACAGGTTCAGCGGCAACGGGTTCGGCTGAGCCATTATCTGGTGAGTGTGACGGCGCGTCTGGAAGCTGCGCTGTCGCTTCAATGGCAGCGTCTGACTTCTGCGGCAGGCCAATCTGCGCTCGGGCCTGGGCCAGCGCCCCCGTAACGCTGTTGCGCCCCGCAGACAGCAGGGACTGCTTGGTGTTGGCGATCGCAGCGTCTGGTTTAATGCGCCCCAGCTGATCGATCGCCTCCCGAGAAGACCGTCCAGCAGCGATCGCCGCCCCGGTTCCCCAGTCCAGCATCACCAACACTAAACAGGCCATCAGCCACAGCAGCAGGCCGCTCTCCTTCAAAATGGCCCAGGTGGCAGCGCCAGCGGATTGATAGCTCTGACGCGTCTCGGGGCTCGACAAGGCTTGCCACAGGCGACCAGCTTGCAGTTGAATTCTGTGAGTCATCAGTCTGTTTTCTCCGCTTGTCTAAATGGTTTTGAGACTAAAGGTTTGGACTGGCGCCACTGACCCCCAAGGGCGGGGTTAATCGCGGGCATCCAGTTTGGATAAATCATTCTGCTCAAGCCAGAGATGTCAGCATGGTTTGACAATTTTGTCCATCTCCTTAAATAGTGAGTCAAGGGCTGTAGTGTTATGTGGAACCGACGGCACTGAACACCGTGGCCAACGCGATAAACACTGTTAAAAAGGGGTGGATGCATGAATGACCGTCAACTGGAGGCTTGGCGACTTCTAACGGCGAGAGCTTTGGGAATGTTCATTCCGAGAATATCGGGGCCAAATGCGCCTGAGCAGGACAATCAGGTGGACGATCTGCTGCGGGCGCTGAATAACCAGGGGCCGCGCCCTGCCGGTAGCCCGCCCTATGTGGGTCTGTTTGGCGATCGCCCCCTGCAGGACCTGCGCCAGCGGGCCGGCGGCGGCGTCAGAATTTTCTTAGAGCATCTGGACGCGCCGGGGCTGGTGCCCGTGGATGAGGGAGCCGACAAGCTGATTCGCACCCTGCGGGGATTTTCAGCCGAGCGGCCCATCGGGGTCTACCCCTATGAGGGGCTATTTGGCTTCACCCAAGCCCGCGTCAGCGTTTTGCAGCTCTCCGCCTGGCGGATGCTGGCGGGACAGCGGCTGAAGCAGCTGCTCGATCAAATTCCCGACGGTGTGCCCACCTCCGCCGACGCCGAGGCCGATAGCCTGCTGCGGGCCTTGTCGGGTCAGCCCCCCCGTCCCCAAGGGCGATCGCCCTATGCCGGGCTGCTGATGGTGCCCCGCACCCTGCCGTTTACCCAACTGCGATCGCGGGCGGCGGATGCCTTGAAGATATTTGTGGATAGCATCAACAGCAATAGCCTCGGCTCCCAAGATGCGGTGGTCGATAACGCCATCCGCTCTATCACCACGCGCACGAACGTCAGCCGGTTGCCGGCACGCCCGTTTGGTCGTCTGCCTTACGAGGGACTGTTTTCCCGTCTGGCGGAGGTGACCGAAGGGCAGCTGCGTCTAATCGTCCCCAGCACTGCTGCTTCGCAGCTGCGTAAGTTTGTGGCTCCGATCAACATCACCATGGCCGAGTTTGGCATCAGCACTCCCCTGCGGCAGGCCCATTTTCTGGCGCAGCTGGCCCACGAGTCGGCAAACTTTACTGCCGTTGAGGAGTTTGCCAGCGGCATTGAGTACGAGGGGCGAGCGGACCTGGGCAATTTCTTCCCAGGGGACGGGCCTCGGTTTAAAGGCCGGGGGCTGATTCAAATTACGGGCCGCTCGAACTACACGGCCTGTAGCGCGGGGCTGGGGCTGGGAAGTCAGCTTGTGGAGCGGCCAACGCGGCTGACGGAAGATGAGCTGGCGGCGAGGTGTGGCGGCTGGTTTTGGAGCGCTAACGATCTTAATTCGCTGGCGGATAGGGATGATGTGTTTGCGGTGACGCGGCGGATTAATGGTGGGTTTAATGGCATTGATGACCGTATTGAGAAGCTGGGCAATGCCAAGCGGGCTTTTCGCATTTGAGGTTTTGGGGCTTGTCTACTGCGGACTAGAATCGCCGCTCAGAGCCCGCTCTCGCCAGCGCCGGACACTCATGACGTCGAAGCGCTGTCCTTCGAAGACGATTTGCTGCACTGGGTTGGTGCCGTTGTCGGTGAGCTGCCGGAGGCGATCGCGAATTTCCATCCAGCGGATTTCGCCCTCGGC
>JBHJHJ010000203.1:0-6424 GCA_050330955.1 Elainellaceae cyanobacterium
GCTGCCGCAAGATGAACCACTTCAAGTCATTGTCAAAGTAAGCCAGCCTAGCACTCAGCTTCAGACCTTCAAAGCGACCTACGGCATTGAGACGACAGAGACGACTCAGTTTCTGGGCTTTGAGCTTTGGACGCTAGACGATCCAAGTGCCCTATCTAATGCCGTAGACATCGAAGCTATCGGCGCAATTGACGCCATCGAATATCTGCAGCCGAACTACACGCTCTCAGCGGACACGGTTTCAGCGACTTTGGATAACTCATCCCCCGCTACCGCATCTAATGTCGTAGCAACAGAGACCACAGACTTTCGCCGACTATGGGGTTTAGAGAACTTAGGTCAGACTGGAGGAGTGGTAGATGCCGACATTGATGCCCCGGAGGCCTGGGCGGTTTCCACTGGGCAAGACGTTGTCGTTGGCGTAATTGACACCGGCATTGACTATACCCATCCCGATTTAGTCGAGAACATCTGGACCAACCCAGGAGAAATTCCCGACAATGGCATCGACGATGACGGGAACGGATACGTAGACGATTACTACGGCTATGACTTTGCCAACAACGACAGCGATCCCTGGGACGACAATGGACACGGCACCCACGTGGCCGGAACGATCGCCGCTAGCGGCAGTAATCAATTAGGCTCTGTGGGGGTTGCGCCCAATGCCCAGGTAATGGCGCTCAAGTTCCTGGACGAAAACTCTTCGGGGAGCACCTTCAACGCCATCCGAGCGATTGAATACGCCATGGTGATGGGGGCCGATCTGACAAATAATAGCTGGGGCGGCAGTGGATACTCCCAGGCTCTGCAGGATGCGATCGCCGCCACGGCCTATGTGGGCCAGGTGTTTGTCGCCGCTGCGGGCAACGCAGGAATAGATATCGACAGTGAGCCCGAGTATCCCGCCAGCTACGACCTCGACAACATCATCAGCGTGGGTGCCTCAGACGCCTCAGACCAGCTCGCTAGCTTTTCCAACTATGGTGCAACCTCGGTTGATATCGCTGCACCCGGCGTCGGCATCTACAGCACTTTGCCCGGCGGAGACTATGGTTTCCTCAGCGGCAGCTCAATGGCTACGCCTCACGTCACTGGCGTGGCCGCGCTGGTATTGTCAGCCTACCCGAATCTTCCACCAGAGGAACTCAAAGCGATTCTGTTGGAGTCAGCCGATCTTCGCCCAGGATTGATCAACACCGTTGCGTCAGAAAGAAGGCTCAACGCGCCCCAGGCCCTCTCTGTCGCGGCGAGTCGCTTCGAGGCGGCGGCCTCAGGTATCACCGACCTCTCCTTTGAAACCGGCTTATTGGGCTGGGATCGATTCGGAAGCGCTGGCACTGAGGTTGAAGTTGCGGGCGTTGTGCCGACAGACGGTGCGCTTCAGGCCGTTATCTCCACGGGGGTAGGGGCGCTGAGCGCTGAGCTGATAGAGCGCAACGCGGGCCTCAGCAGCGGCAGCCTCAATAGCTTAGGCAATGGCGTTGCGGTAGAGGGCTCCATCATTCAAATGCCGATAGCGGTTGAATCGGGGGATGAGCTGACGTTTGACTGGAATCTGCTTACCGCAGAGGTGGTCGGTAACGGATACAACGACTTTGGGTTCTTTAGCGTAGATGGCGCACTCATTGAGCTGGCAGACTCGACAACAGCTCATTCAGCCATCCCGCAGATCCCATCCCCCTTCAGCCGAGCAGCGGGCTATCAGACTTTGAGCTACTTATTTGAAACGAGCGGCACGGTGACTCTCAGCTTCGGCGTCATGGATGTTGCCGATGCCCAAGTGGACTCAGCACTGCTGATCGACAACCTATCGCTGACCCGTCAGGTCTCCACCTCAGCAGTTGAACCTGTCGCGGAACCTCCGGAGCCAGAAACGCTAGCGATCGCACCGCCTGCCTCTCCAGCACTAGACGCCGCATCTCCTACGACGGAGTTGCTCAACGATCAATTTCTAATCAACCCGTTGAGCGCTGACGATCCGCTCATCCAAAGCGCTACGACTTTAGAAAATCCGGGCCAGTTCAGCGATCTCTCGACCTCACAGCGATGGTCTAACACCACCACAAACTGGGCCGACTTGGAATGGGACAGCGCAGCGGCTTCCGTCCCGACTAGATTAGGCGAAAAGCTCGTCGCTGATGGTTTTCAGGCGAAAATTACAGCAGGTCTTTTGTTTGAAACCGATGTCAGTCGGTCCACATTTGAGCCCCTCGATACAGCGAGCTAGACGCATCGAGTGACTCTCGCCCCTATTCGTAGCGAGAAACGGGTGTACTATGAAGAGCGGGCGATATGACCGGGGCTATAGCAATGGAAATCCTCTCCGTTATCCTCAGAAACTTTAAGGCACACCGCGATCGCCAGTTTGAATTCAAACCGGGCACCAACGCCATCTGTGGGGAGAACGGCGCGGGTAAAACCAGCATTCTAGAGGCGATCGGCTGGACCCTATTCAACTACAGCAGCGGTACCAAAGAAGACCTAATCCACAACGAGGCCGCCAGCGCCCAGGCCACCGTTAGCTTCGTTTCCAGCCGAGATGGCCGCACCTACGATGTGCAGCGCTGCACCAGCCGGGGCTACACCCTTTACGACCCCCAGCTCGGGCAGCGCCTCCCCTACACCCGCATCGAGTCAGAAGTGCTTCCCTGGCTGCGCCAGCACCTGGGCCTGTCCCCAGTTACGAGATTAGAGCAACTGTTTAAAAACACAATCGGCGTGCCCCAAGGCACCTTCACCGCCGACTTCCAGCTTCCCATAGAGAAACGCAAGCAGGTGTTTGACACCGTGCTCAAGGTAGGGGAGTACAAGCAGCTCTACAGCCAGTTGGCGTCGCTAAAGCGCTACGGGGAAGGGCAGGTGCAGCTTATGGCCCAGGCGATCGCCCAGTATGAGGAGACCCTGTCAGGGCTAGATGAGCTGCAGGGGCAACAAGCGCAGTTGGTGCAAAGTATCGATACCGGGGAGGCGAGGCTCCAGACCTTGGAAACCCAGCTTCAGGCCTTAACCCAAGAGCAAGAGCAGCTCGCCCAACAGGCCGAGGCCCTGCAGCAGCGCCGCGTCCACATAAAAACCCTAGAGACTCAACTCGCGGGAAAGCAGCGGGAGGCCACTCTTCAGGCCACCGCCGTGAGGCGATCGCAAGAGGCCCTGCAGCAGTGCGAACAGCACCAAAGCGGCCACGACGCCTTTTTGAAGGCTGAGGCAGCGCTCAAGCAAATGGACACCCAGCTCGGGCAGCAAACCAAGGCCCTGCAGCAGCGCCAGACCCAGCAGCAGGCCTTGGCCGACGCTGACACCGCCCTCGCCACCGTGAAGACCCGGCTGGAGCAGGTGGACCAAGCCAACCAAGCGCTGGAGCACCTGCACCCCCAGGTGCAGCGTCAAGCTGAGCTAGAGCAAACCCAAGCCCAGCTCGACCAGCAGCAGCGCCAGATGCAGCAGCGCCGTCAAGACCGCGATCGCCTTACGCGGGAAGTGGCCCGCCTTCAAAAGGAAGAATCGGCGGTGGCTAAAACCATCGCGCAGCTTGAATCCCTCGCTTCAGGGCTAGACAAAATTCCGGCCCTGGAAGCCCAGCAAGATCGGCTCCGTACCCAGATCAGCCGCGTGGATGCCGCCCAGCAGTTCGAGGCTGACCTACGTCAGCTCGTCACCCAGTGCGCGCAGCAGCAGCAACAGTACGAAAGCGAAGCGAATAATGCCCTCACGGTTCTGCGTCAGCTCCAGGCCGCCGCGCCGCTGCTGGCCTCGGATGCGGTGAACGCTGCACTGTCTACCCTGGAATCCGGCGTCGCCCTCAACGCCAGCGTCATTCAGTCCCTAGACGCCATCCTGACCGACCTCTCCCAGCAGACCTCAACGGCGGCGCTGACGGCTCAGCTCAAGGCGATCGCCGCCGACCTAGACCAGGCCTACCGCGATCGCGCCCGCTACGCCACCCTGGAAGACACCCGTGATCGCCACCACCAGCTCAGCCAGTCCCTCGATAGCTTGACCCAAGAGGCCGCACATTTGGACGCCGCGCTCAAGGAAGAAGAAACCGTAGCCCAGCAGTGGCGCAACGCCCAGACTGCCCTCAAGGCCCTCGACAATCCCCGCGCTCGCTTTGCCCTACTCGAAAAACAGCAGGCCCAGCGCCCAGCCCTCGTTCAAAATTACGAGCAGCAAAAAGCGGCGCGAGAGCAGATTCAGACGGCGATCGCCGCCCTAGACCAGCAGCTTGCCCAGTTCTCCGACCTGCGATCGCGGCAGCAGGCCCAAACCCAAGCCCGGGATTCCCACCGGACCAGCTACCTCACCTACCTGCAGCAGCAGCCTGAAAGCCAGCAGCTCGAAGCCCGCACAGCGGACCTCGCAGAAGTAGAAGCCGAAGTCGCCCAGCTTACCCAGCAGCAGCAGGCTGAGCAGCAGGCCTACGAAGACGCTAAAAGCAGCTACGACGCCGACCGCCGCCAGCAGGTGGAAACCCAGGTGAGGCAGCTGCGCAGCGAGAGCGATCGCCTCCAGGGTCAGCTTCCTCAGCAGCGTCAGCGCCTGCAGGAGCTAGAGCAGCGGCTGAGCCATCTGCAAGAAGTGGCTCAAAAGTGCGATCGCGCCCAGGAAGACCTCAAGCAAAAGGAGCGCATCAAGCGGTTCATCAACTTTGCCCGCAAGGTCTATAAAGAGGCAGGGCCGAGAATTACTGAGCGCTACGTCTACACCATTTCCCAGGAGGCGAACCGGCTGTTTCAGGAGCTGCTGAATCGGCCCAACGTAGCGCTGGAGTGGACGCGGGACTACAACATTTTGGTGCAAGAGGGCGCCCACCGCCGCCGGTTTGGCAGCCTGTCAGGGGGGGAGCAGATGTGTGCGGCCCTGGCGGTGCGGCTGGCGCTGTTGCGGGTGTTGGCCGACATCGACATCGCCTTTTTTGACGAGCCCACCACCAACATGGACCGCCGTCGCCGTCAAGGGTTGGCAGAGGCGATCGCCAACATCAAGTCGTTCCGCCAGCTTTTCGTCATTAGCCACGATGATACGTTTGAGCAGTTTACGGAGCACGTGGTTTTCGTCGAGAGAGAATAACTTTATTATGTTGCTTTAGCTAAGGTCTACCTGAATTGGCTAAAATTTCAGTAGCTACGCTAAGCAAGTATTTCTGGAAAGTCAATTTGAATGAAAGTATTTATCAGCCATGCCTCCACTGACACACAGTTAGCCAGGCGAGTAGCCAATACGCTAAGGGGCGCCGGCTTTCAAGTTTGGGACAATACCCAGATATCTCTGGGGGAAAATTGGGCGGCTAGTATCAGTAGAGCCCTAGACGAATCGGATGCAATGGTTGTTTTACTAACGCCTAATTCTATTGGCTCTTCTAATATTTCTTATGACGTGGGATATGCTCTAGGTAAGCAGGAGTATAAAGGCCGACTAATCCCTGTGATTGCAGCGCCTTCGGAGCAGTTCGACTCAGGCGAAATTCCTTGGGTTTTTGACCTTCAACAGTTTCAAATCATACGTCTTCCAAATCTTGAAGAAGACGAGGAAGGCATAGAAACGATTGCCCAAGCGCTCAAAGCGGCCGCTTAAAACTATTTGGTTGGACATTTGCGGCATGACTCCAAATGAGGTTTTCCTGTCTCACTCAAGCCAAGATCAAGCGTTTGTATCTAAGTTGGCGAATGAGTTGAAGAATCATGGCATTCCAGTATGGTATAGCAAGACCAACATTCTTGGAGCACAGCAGCGGCATGATGAAATTGGTATCGCTTTAGGACGCTGTGATTGGTTCCTTGTTGCGCTTTCTCCAAACTCAATAGACTCGATGTGGGTCAAGCGCGAGCTGATGTTTGCTCTTCAGCAAAAACGCTTTGAAAATAGGATAGTTCCCGTTCTGTACAAGGCGTGTGATTTTGAACGTCTTTCGTGGGTTTTGCCCAGCTTTCAGGCGATTGACTTTCAAGGAACTTTCGAACAGGGCTGTCGAGATTTACTGCGCCTATGGGATGTTGGCTATAAAGCTAATTGATACCCTATCGATGCTCGAAGCCTAATGTGACAGATGCAATCCCTCTGGTGAAAGAACGCTGAGCTAACCTGCTAGGCTAGAGATACAAAAATTCATCTGAAGTGAACCGTGCCACACACCATTGCTACTGACGTCTGCGAAGGCGTATCCGACTGCGTCGGCGCCTGCCCTGTCGCCTGCATCCACGAAGGCCCCGGCAAAAACCAAAAGGGCACCGACTGGTATTGGATTGACTTTGCCACCTGCATCGACTGCGGCATCTGCCTCCAAGTCTGCCCGGTAGAGGGGGCAATTTTGCCGGAGGAGCGCCCCGAGCTGCAAAAGACGCCCGCCTAAGCCAATGGCGACGCCGCTTCTAGAGGTCAAAGACGTCTACGCGGGCTACGTCAGCGGCCTCGACATCCTGCAGGG
>JBHJHJ010000204.1:0-7237 GCA_050330955.1 Elainellaceae cyanobacterium
TTGAGGTGTTCTACAACCGGCAGAGGTTGCATTCAACCATTGGATACCTGTCCCCTGTTCAGTTTGAGGAGCAGTATTGGGGCGCTCTAGATCATCCACTAGCCGCATAGATTACCTGTCCACTGATCCGGGACAAGTTCAGAGCTTGTACCCTGAACATGGGTCGGACAAAGTCATAGGCAAGCCCCTTTCAGCACAATGTTCAAAATAATCTAATGAAAATAGCAATACGCCCCATTAAGCGAGCCGACTGGGCTGCAGTCTGGGTCGTTATCGAGCCCGTCTTTCGCTCTGGCGAAACCTACGCCTTTTCCCCAGATATCCCAGAAGCGGAGGCGCGGCGAGTTTGGGTTGGGCTTCCAATGGCGACCTACGTAGCTGAGGCAGATGGCGTCATTCTGGGCACCTACTACATCAAGCCCAACCAGTCCGCCCTAGGCGCCCACGTGTGTAACTGCGGCTACATTGTGGGAGAACAGGCGAGGGGAAAGGGGGTGGCTTCGCAGATGTGCGAGCATTCCCAGCGCGAAGCGATTCGCCTCGGGTTTCGGGCGATGCAGTTTAACCTGGTGGTTTCCACCAACGCGATCGCCGTGCGGCTGTGGGAGAAGCTGGGGTTCAGTATCGTAGGTACGCTGCCTGGAGCATTCAATCACCCCAGGCAGGGCTTTGTGGATGCGTTTGTGATGTATAAGGCGCTTAGGGTGTAGGACCATGGCACTACCATGGTCCTACGAATGGCCTATTGTGCGGGAGCCGGTTCGGCTTCAGGCGCTGCTTCAGGCGGCTCAGCAGCAGGGGGCTCTGAGGCTTCTGGTGCCGCAGGCTCCGGTGCATTAATTTCAACGTTCACATCCGGGGGATTCACCTCAGTCGGCACAGGTACCGCTTCCTCCGTGCGCTCAATTGTGCGCTCGATGATGGTGGTGTTCTCCGGCGCTGGCTCTTCTGTCTCGGGCTCAACTACGGGCTCTACGGTGCTTTCGGTGCTGCTGATGTAGGCGATCGCTCCAATCAGCAGCCCAACCGCCGCTGCCACAATCAGCCCTAGCATTAGCCCATTCATAGCGTTGGACGTTTCACGAGCGCGCTGGGCTTGGTAATTGGCGTTGGCTTGGGCGCGCTGATGTTCGCTCCGCTGAGCCTGTTGGCCTTCATGGTAGCCATTGCGGTATGCCACCTCATCTGGCGTTACAGGGCGAGTGGTGACTGAATCTTGGGGAATATCTTCTTCTGGTCGACGGGCGGTCATAGGTTTCACCTTCTTAAAAAATGGTCTATTAACGTGGTTCGGTTGATAGCAAGCAAACTTTAGTCTGTAGATTGCTAACCGCTTTGGGCCTTTCTACGCTGCAGTAGAGAAGCTGAAAAAATAAAAATTAAAAAAAGTTTGATCGCTAGCTCTCAATAGTAGTTTTGTTTATCAAGGTTTCTCTCACGCCTGAGATAGATTTAGCGCCTCCATCGCTTGATTCATCAGCACCAGTGGCCCTCTATTGACGCGGTAGAATTGAGCAGAGTTTGTATCTGCTTCAAGAGGAAAATATGTCAGAAGAGCAGTGGAAGCATCAATTTGTTACGGTAAACGGCATCAAACTTCACTACGTCACCCAGGGCGAAGGCCCGCTGATGCTAATGCTGCATGGTTTTCCTGAGTTTTGGTATTCCTGGCGGCATCAGATTCGCGAATTTTCTCAGCGCTACAAGGTGGTCGCCCTCGACATGCGGGGCTACAACGAAAGCGACAAACCAGACGGAGTTGAGGCGTACAAAGTCTCGGAAATTGCCAAAGACGCGGCTGAGGTCATCAAGGCGCTGGGTTACGAGCAGTGTGTTTTAGTTGCCCACGACTGGGGCGGGGCGATCGCCTGGAGCTTCGCCTACGACTATCCCAGTTTGGTGCAGCGCTTGATTGTAATGAATATTCCTCACCCAAACCTGTTTATGGCAGGGCTGCGCACGCCTCAGCAGCTGATGCGCAGCTGGTATATGTTTTTGTTTCAGCTCCCCTGGGTGCCCGAATTTTTGCTCAGCTCAAATAATTACCAAGCGATTGAGCAGATGTTCACCGAGGGGTCGATTAACAAGCAGGCCTTTACCCCGGAAGATGTGGCGGAGTACAAGCGGGCTGTGTCTCAGCCGGGGGCGCTGACGGCGATGCTGAACTACTACCGCAACATTTTTAGCTTGAGCGGCGATCGCAGTGGCGTTTTAGCGATGCCAACGCTGATGATCTGGGGAGAGGAGGATATTGCCCTAGGAAAAGAGTTGACCTACGGTACGGAGCGCTACGTGCGCAATTTTCAAATTCACTACATTCCCAACTGCGGCCACTGGGTGCAAAATGAGCAGCCGCAGCTGGTAAATCAGTATATGTGGGCGTTTCTAGGCAGTCCGCTGTAGTTGGCGGCGCTTAGCGCAAATCAGCCGCAGTAAAGTCGCTGCGGTCGGTGCCCCTCAGGGTAGCAATGGTGTTCGACCCGGATCTAAGGATTAGGCTGTTGCCCCGCTCCAAGATCGTCAGATCGTCAAAGTCAACGCGGCTCAGAGAGCCGAGAAGCTGGAGCTTGTCGTTACCGCGCCGGTCGAAGTCCCTGATCACGGCGTTGCCCCGAGGGCCAATGCGAATCACGTCGTTGCCACCACCCGTGGCGACGGTATCTCGCCCTTGATTAACGGTGAAGGTATCATTGCCGTTGCCCCCGATTAGGGTATCGTTACCCCTGCCGCCGTTGAGGTTGTCCCTGCCGCCGCCGCCTTTGAGGCGGTCATTGCCATCGCCCCCTTTGAGGACATCCCTGCCGCCGCCGCCCAGCAGCGTATCCCCGCCGCCAAGCCCAATCAGCCGATCGTTGCCGCCCCGACCGTTGAGGCGATCGCGCTGTGGCGTACCGCGCAGGACGTCGTTGCCGTTAGTGCCTGTATTGCCGTCGCTGGGGCTGCTGCTAGGCGGGCTGGGGACGTCGCCACTAGGCGGGCTAGGAACACCGCCATCAGGCGGGCTAGGAACACCGCCGCCACTGGCGATTTCCTGCGGACTAATGCCGGTGATGTCGCTGTCCCCAATGACGAAGTTGTTTGCCGTGATGGGTCCGCTATGGAAAATGATGACGCTGTCGGCCCCTAGAGACAGCTCGGAGGTGGAAACAAAGCCACCACCCGGCTGAGGTTCAATTACCCCCGTGAACGTAAGGGCGCCGAGGAGCTGTGCGGTACTGGTGAACCCATAGCCAGCGCTCACCTGAATAACGTCATCTGCGGCTGAAAAGTCGAGAATGAAGTCCTCACCGCCGCCGGGGGCGAAATAAAAGGCGTCGTTGCCTAAATCTGAGGTAAAGCTGTCGCCCTCAACAAAGATGCCACCAAACAAGAAGTCATTACCGGGACCGCCGGCAAGGTAGTCATCGCCGCGATCGCCAACTAACAGATCGCTACCAGCGCCGCCCGCGAGGCGATCGCTGCCGGAAGACGCTATCAGCGTATCGCTGCCAGCGGTCCCCGCAAATTGATAGTCGAGAAATAATGGCGCTGGGTTCGCGCTTAGCGCCGGGATTTCATAGCCGATATCGGCAAGAATGGCTAGATCGACAACCGTGGGCAAGCCGTCACCCGCATCAGCGTTGAGGACAGGAGCCTGACCACCGAGGGTTTCAAAGTCAGGATCGATGTGGCCATCAATGGGATCAATTGGAATTGGGCTTCCCCCGTTGACGGCGAGAGCGGTAGGTCCAACAAACAGGTCGTTACTGACAAAATCAAAGAACTGAGGGGATGTGCCAATTCCTAAAACATGGCCAATCTCATGGATTGCAGTGAAAATGTTGGCGAATCCAAGCGCCTCGTTAATATCAATAAGCAGGCCAAGATCAGCCAACTCGCTGTTCTGAGAGAAATCGGTGAAGTTGGGATCAAAGATTAACGTTCCAACTAAAGGCTGAAAGTCGTTGCCGAAAAGGCGATCCGCAAATTGAATTTCGGGCGGATAGATTGGTCCTGCAAATGCCTCAAATTCCCCTAATGGCGCTGCACCAACAAAAATAAGCACATCATCGATGGGTCGATCTAGGACGATAGTTGTTGGTTCCCCGGTTTGGGGATTGATTATCCCAATTTGAGTACCGGCAGGAACATCAGGAAATTCATCGTTGATAAACGATTCCCAGAACCTGGCGGCGGCTTCAATTCGCTGTCTTGCTAAGTCATCGAACGCGTCTACGGGCGCAAAGCGATAGTCGAGCTCAATGTTAAAGCTCACGGGTAAACTCCTGATTTTTAAAATAGATTTCGCCGAGGTTAGGAAGTGGAATTTTTCTTAGGAAAACTTTACTTCCCGACATGATTTAGAGTTAGCCACGCGCATGAGCTTCGGCTCGGCCACTAGCCGTGCTGCAGGATCTAAATCTAGGGATAATCTAGCAGAATCATATGGTTTTGGCCAATGACAATACCAAAAAACTTCAGTAATCCTCGCTACAGCGATACTAAATCGCCAATGAAATGAACCGTGAAGTGAGAGGAGGAGCGATCTGAGACCTCCCTTCCTCTCCTAAATCATTCAGAACTGCTAAGTAGAGCGCCGTAAGTAAACGTAGCTGTCAGAGGGAGCGGCCCCCGCCGGGGGCCGCTCCCTCTTTCGTTCAATTGTGGCGACGCACTTATGCGTCGCGCCATCGCGCCCGCGATCGCGTTTGAAGCGATATCAGTAACCTTTAGTTTGTAAAGCTGAAATTGCCGCCGTGTTGCTTACAGCTAGAATTAGTTGAGGAGTAACAAGCTCTAAATTCAGAGGGTATTGGGTTCCTTTGACAACGTAACCTACACGTCAGTGACACTCAAAAGTGACACTCAAACGCTGAGAGGCAATTCAATGCTTACAGGCGCTAATGTACAACCTAAGTTCCTGAGAGATTCACGATGTTTATCTCAATTAACTCAATTTCCCAAAGCTTGCCAGTTCAGTTTGACGAAATTGCGATCGCTAACTTCGGCAATTTCCAGATTGTGGTGCCAACAACGGCACAAAATGGCATAAACATTGGCCCACGCGGCCAGCAGGCTTTAAATGCCGCCACACTAGTGCGGCGCTATAGCTCCGGCGGATGGCTGATCTGCGATCGTCGCGTCACCGCCCGCTGTCAAGGTCTTACGTTAGGGGAACTTAGCACCCCGTCTCCTTTTAAGCCCATCCGACGGATCGCTCCATCTATTCCCCTCTCCTTCGAGGCCCTGAGCGAGTTTCCCCTAGCAGCGCGAGCCGCATCCCAAGCCATCTTTTGCTGTCAGCTCTCCAATTCAGAATTTTTAACCATTTTTCGTCAGATCGTTCCTCGCTTTGTCAAGGTATACCCGTTTGAAGGCAGGGACGCTATTTTAGAGCAAACTAAACAGTTTCTGATTGAAGAAGCGTGGTTTATTTCTGAAAACTATGCTCGCCTCAGGCATATTCTCTTCTATCAGCAGCGCTTCAAACTGTAGGCGTGAAGCATCGTTCGCATCTCAAGTATGAGGTTATAACTAAACGACGCTGTCAGGGGGTGCTCCCCGCTGAGGGGCGAACCCCAACATCGTTCACTTGTAGCCAGCCACCTACTTCAGGCCCAATACTCCACCAGCGCCTTTACCGCCGCGCCAAATTTGGCTCATCCGCAATGAGCCAGTATCCAATCTACCGCTGTAGCCAGATCCACCGCCACGTGGTCAGGCTGAGTCTGGTGCTGGTAATCTCCCGACAACACGCGATCGCCATACCCGGTGGTCACCAGCACTCCCCTGCAGCCTGCATTGTGGGCTAGGTCAACGTCCGTTGCCTTGTCCCCCACCATAACGCTGCGGCCGATTTCCAAGTCGTGGTCCCAGGCGGCAGCCACCAGCATCCCGGGGTTAGGCTTGCGCCAGGTAGACCAGAGGGCAAACTCAGAGTCGGTTCCGCCCTCAGTCGGGCAGAGGTACGGGCAGTAGTAGAGCGCGTCTAAGCGGGCCCCTGCCTCTGCCATAAGGAGCCGCTCTAAGCGCTTGTGTAGTGCCTCGACGTGCTGCACAGAATAGTATCCACGAGCGGGTCCAGACTGGTTGGACACCAAGCAGCAGAATAAACCCGCGTCGTTTAGTTGCCGCACGGCGCCGGCAGCTCCAGCAATAAGGTGGAGCTGATCCACTTGGCGAATGTAGCCAGCTTCGACATTGAGCACGCCATCGCGATCTAGGAACACAGCGGGTCGAGACATTGCAGCAAAATGGGGCGCTTACCCTAATCACACTACCACGGCTATCGTTTAACCCTCATCACTCGGCAAATACCTCAACTGGGAGCAGACAATAGTCTCCTCCAAAATCTCCTTATCCTGCTGGAAACTGTAAATATTCGCTATCTCATCCGCGCTGGCGCTAAAAAGCAACTGTTCACCCGGTGATATGTCTTGATTAATCGTATTTGACCGTCGAACAATGCGAAGGCTTAGTGACTTGTCGGTAGTGTTTTGATAACAGCACAAAAAGTAACGAGCCTTCTCGCTGTTGAAGGTCATCTTAGAATAAGGCACTTTTGTAAACCCTTGTTATTAATATTTAATATCTTAGGTAAGGGTTTCGGGTTGGTCTGTACGGTATCGGACGTAAGCCGCTTCTCGCCTTAATCACAGGATTATGTACTCTGGCTACCCGGTAGTTTGGAAAATCCCTGCTGAATCTGGTAGTAGCACTCACAGGTTTCTCGCTCGAGGCGATCGCGATCCAATATCGTAATTTTCCCGCGCCGGTAGTGAATAATCTCTTCGCGCTGCAGCGCCTGAGCTGCTACGGTCACGCCAGAGCGACGGCTGCCCAACATCTCAGCAATGAACTCCTGCGTTAGCGGTAGATTATCGGATCCAATACTATCGTTGACGTGCAGCAGCCAGCGCGCAAAGCGCTGCTCAATGCGATGATGGCGGTTGCAGGCAGCCAATTGCGATAGATACATAAACATCACGCTGGCGTAAGATAGCAGAATTTCCTGAAGCTTCCCGCCCCGGGCCAGCGCCTCACGTAGCGCCTCAGTACTCAACTGAATTCCACCGTTGGTCACCTGAACAATGGCGCGATTGTCAGCGTGGGAATGACCTAAAACCACGGATAGGCCTACCATTCCCTCGCTACCAATCAGCCCAATTTCTGTTGTGGCGCCGTTTTCCATCAGTGAGACGATGGATATCATCGCGCGCTCAGGAAAGTAGACATGCTCAATTCGGTCACCAGGCTC
>JBHJHJ010000205.1:0-9658 GCA_050330955.1 Elainellaceae cyanobacterium
GCTGCGATCGCATAGTCCGGCATCCAGCCCTCAATCACCAACACCTCAGCACCTTCAATTGGACGGTTGGGGGCCAGAAAAGGATAGACATCAGCCCAAATCATTATGGCAGCGGCCAGGGCTGCCGCCGCCATTGCAAGACCGCGCTGAAACGAGTGCCAGATCTGTTGAAGATGCCGCATTGAGGCTAACCGAAAACAACCATCGGACCAACTACTGTCTTAGCATTACACTAGGTGTGTGGCCAGAATAAGAGGAGAGACCGAGAATGGCGGGCGGACAACTGCTGCTAGTAGATGACGAGCCAGGGCTGAGAGAAGCGGTGCAGGCTTACCTGGAGGACAGTGGGTTTGCGGTGCAGGTGGCCAAGAACGCTACAGAGGGCTGGGAAAAGCTGCAGCAGTTTTTACCCGACCTGGTGATTACGGACATCATGATGCCAAAGGTCAACGGCTACGAGTTTTTGAAGCAGATGCGGGAGGACGATCGCCTCAAGACCCTCCCCGTGGTGTTCCTGACGGCTCGTGGGATGACCAGCGATCGCATCCAGGGCTACCAGGCGGGCTGCGACGCCTACATTTCTAAGCCGTTTGACCCCGACGAGCTGGTGGCCGTGGTGGAAGGGCTGTTGGAGCGTCGGACAGCAGTGCGGGCAGAAGCCTCCAGTGGGGAAAACCCTGACATTGCTGAAATGGCGCGCCAAATCGCCGAAATTCGCGCCATGCTGGGGCAGCAAGGTGGCGTTCCCCAGGCCGCAGGCTCAGTGGACATCGACTTCACCCCGCGGGAGAAGAGCGTCTTGGATTTGGTGGCAGAAGGGCTAATGAATAAGGAAATTGCCCGCCGCTTAGACACGAGCGTTCGTAACGTGGAGAAGTACGTCAGCCGGCTTTTCAGCAAAACGGGAACCAACAGCCGCACTGAGCTAGTGCGCTATGCCCTAGAGAACGGCCTGACGAAATAGCATACCCGCTCAATACGTCGGCGTTAGTGTGATAATCATCTCTTCAATGTAGGGTCCGAGTTCTTCAAAGCGGCTGCTCTCAGAAGCGTAGATTGAATCTCCTTGGACAGATTGAAACAGCGGAGAGTTAAAGTCAACGGTCTCGTAATCGATCCCCATGCGGAGCGTTAGCGCACCGCCATACTGGGCCAGCTCGCTTGTCTCCAGTTGAATCGTACCGCCGTAGTCCCAGCCAAACCCTAGAAACTCGAACTCCCCGGCCACGCGCTTGAACTCATCGATGGGCATGCCCACCCGAATGCCCTCAGGGGTCTGCCAGGCTGGGCCGAGGTCACGCACCTCGCGCACGCCAGACTGAGCGGCATCGGTCCAAATCAAACTCAAGCTGTGGCCGTCGTCGAGAGTAAGTTCCACACCTGGCTCGTAGAACCCCTCACCGACATGCACCTCCATATCGACAATCTGCTGTTCCCCGAATAGCTCAACGAGGTCCTGACGGGTTGTATTGGGGGTTATTGGGCCGACCCGCTCTCCCGGGATTATCGTGGTGTCATATTGAGCAGACTGGGCTGAGGGCTCTGGCGACCGAGGCGCAGGCTGCTCAGACGCTGCTGGAGACGCCGAAGCGTCAGTCGGTACGTTGACACTAGGAGCTTCAGCCGGGGTGGGGTCAATCGAAGCTGGGGCTGATGGGGCTGATTCGGGAAGTGGGGCTGGGTCAGGCTGCCGCCCTATGGTCAGGGCCAGCAGGCCACCGCCGCCCGCCGCTAACAGAACAACCGCCGTGATCAGGGGAATGAATGGCCGTTTAGTGGTCATGGGTAAAAGTGCCTCAATGATGGGCATGAGAGCTCAGAGGTCCGCAGAACAAGTGCCGTCACCAGCGCTATTTGCGCCTAATCCTTGAGCTTGACTCTAATCTAACGAGTCCCGCTAGCTACCGCGGCGATCGCCTTGACACTTTCGCCTTTGACACGGTAAGCGCTGCGAAAACAGCCCTGGTAAAGCGGCTGTTTCGGCCCATAGAAACCGCGCTCCATAACACAATATGACACATACTTCAGTCCACCTATCGAACTGTCATTTGCCGCGTATGATGGAAATCGTGTGCTCTGCAGCGAAAAATAAGGATGCCCGCGATGGTTCAGCCCCAAGCAACGTCAAATCTTGTCGATACCCACATTGAGTCCTACGAGCGGCTGCTCTCTCCCAATGAGCTGATTGCCCAGATGCCCCTAACTCAGACGGCCACGGAGACCGTGCTTAGAGGGAGAGCGGCGATCGCCGACATTATTGACGGACATGACTCGCGTCAGTTCATCGTCGTCGGTCCCTGCTCCATCCACGATTTGGACGTGGCCTTCGACTACGCCCGCCGCCTCAAGGCGCTCTCCGACCGGGTGAGCGATCGCCTGCTGCTGGTGATGCGGGTGTATTTCGAGAAGCCCCGCACCACCGTAGGTTGGAAAGGTCTAATCAATGACCCGCTGCTGGACGGCTCATTTCAGGTGCAGCACGGCCTCCACGTGGCCCGGCAGCTTCTAATTCAGCTGGCAGAACTGGGATTGCCGGCAGGCAGCGAGGCCCTCGATCCCATCACCCCGCAGTACATCGGCGATCTGATCTCCTGGTACGCCATTGGCGCCCGCACCATCGAGTCTCAGACTCACCGCGAGATGACTAGCGGCCTGTCCGTCCCCGTCGGTTTGAAAAACGGCACCGACGGCAACGTCAAAGTGGCGATCGACGCCCTGCAGGCCTCCCGTAACCCGCACCATTTTCTAGGCATCGATGCCGATGGGCAAGTGGGGGTCATGCGCACCAAAGGCAACCCCTACGGCCACGTCATCCTGCGAGGCGGCGGCGGCAAGCCCAACTGCGATGCGGAGACGGTGCGCTGGGTAGAATCGGCTCTCGCAGAGCGGGGTCTCCCTCAGCGGCTGGTGATTGATTGCAGCCACGGCAACTCCAACAAAGACCACCGCCGTCAGTCCGCTGTAGCGCAGCAGGTGGTGGACCAGGTTGTGGCGGGCAATCGCTCCATTATTGGCACGATGCTAGAGTCCAACATCTACGAAGGCAATCAGCCCATCCCGAGCGATCGCGCCGACTTAAAATACGGCGTTTCCATTACCGATAAGTGCATGGGCTGGGAAGAAACAGAGGACCTCATCCTCGGCATCCACGAGCGGCTGAGAACGCCAGTGGCCTGCCGCTAGGCCCGCTGGGCTGGCAGCGCACTGTGGCAGAGTTCTGTGGCAGAGTTTTGGACCCAAACCAGCGGCACCTGGATCAACGTGTTCACGGTTATTTTGGGGACGGCCATCGGACTGTCCCTACGCGATCGCTTGCCCCAGAGCATGCAGCGGGTGATTACCCAAGGTCTTGGGCTCATCACCCTCCTCATCGGCCTAGAAATGGGCCGCAGTCTGTTTAACCTGCAGGCTGGGGCCGTAGACGGCGTGATTGTGGGGCTGCTGGCCTTAGTGGGAGGTGGCCTCCTAGGGGAATGGTGGGGCATTGAGGGAAGACTTGAGGCCGTAGGCGACTGGCTCAAGCGTCGCTTTCGGGGCCAGGGCCGCTTCACCGACGGCTTTGTCGCCGCCAGTCTGCTGTTCTGCATTGGCCCGCTGGCCCTTATTGGCAGCCTTAACAACGGCCTCACTGGCGACAACGCCCTGCTGGTGGTCAAGGCTGTGATGGATGGTCTAGCCTCGATTGCCCTTACAAGCACCTTCGGCGTGGGAGTAGGCTTTTCAGCCCTGTCCATTTTGCTGTACCAGGGTGGTTTGTCTTTGGGCGCAGCAGGCTTTGCCCAGGTGCTACCCGACCCCGCCACTTCCCCAGCCATCTTGGCCTCTACAGGGGTCGGGGGCCTCATCATTATGGGGCTGGGTCTGACGCTGCTGGAGGCCGCTCAGGTTAGGATCGCCTCGCTGTTGCCCGCGCTGGCGCTGGCGCCGCTGCTCTATTTGCTGGGGGCAGCGCTGACGGTGGCGCCTGGGTAAGCGGTGCTGATACTTCCTTTTAAACGATTCCAGACTGGCGCAGGGGATAAGAGGTACAGCATCCGTTGTGGCTGATGCTGGTCGTGGTGCTAACACGAACGGGGGGCGTGCTTGCGCCTGGGCGCCAAGGGAGAGCGTACTATAGTTTTGGCGGTGGGGCAACCGTGTTGGGAAGGGGGCGATCGCGCCTCAGTTAAAGATGTTGAGGGCGAAGTGGCTATAATTCAAGAAATTTAGGGACGCTGCTAAATATAGCGATTGCCACTTCGCTTAGGACATTTTTGGCGCTGAACCGAACAATCCCGGAGCGAAGCGGCGGGCCATCGCGCACAAACACTTGTGGCGATGGCTGTATGTCGTCAATTTCAATTACGGTGGACCAGCTTATCGTAGCGCTGGAGCAGCTCCAGCCGGAGGAGCGGGCTCAAGTGGCGAGGGCGTTAGTTCGGCTGCAGCTACAGGCAGATTTAACAGCTTTGATTCAAGAGCTTTATGCTCAACCGCCTGTTGCCGATGTTACCGATGGCGAGATCATGGCCGAGATTCATGCCCACATTCCGCACTTCAGATTGGCACATCAGCAATAAAGCACGGCTTCAGCACAACAAGTAGTAGGACTGGGAAGCAGAGCCAAGAAGACGCAAGATAGTGCGGTGATTCTCGCCTAGGCCTGCGACTTGCTTTTGCCCGGAGATCGCCACTAGGTGAATGGCCATGAAGGACTGAAATATCCAGCGCAGTGTAGGGGATTGAGTGGGTTTACCTAGCTGATTGGGAAGCGAGTGACCAGTAGCTTGGAGCCCGTGCCTGAGCTGCCTTTGACCTAGGTTGTACACCAGAAGGCAAAGACCCATGACCATCGCGAGGGCCATGACACGTTCTGGGGAGTGGAGGAAAACGCTGGAGGTGAAAAACGAAGGGTCTTTTAGGAAGCGAAAGCCACGCTCTGTGCCCTGCTGCGCCTTGTAGTGCGCGAGGATCTCGTCGGCAGTGAGTGAGATTGACCCTTGTGCTTTTTGTTCGGTCGCTGGGGCAGGACCAAACTCAGGTGCTTGCAAGCTGTTGGTTGCCAAGATGAACCGCCCCGCCCGGCGGCGCAGCCGTGCTACTTCTTCAGCTGTCGGTTTGACATCGGCCTTAACGACGTAGCGGATAGCGCTAGGGATGGCATCAGTAGCGGGTC
This sequence comes from Elainellaceae cyanobacterium, assembly GCA_050330955.1. GTDB lineage: Bacteria > Cyanobacteriota > Cyanobacteriia > CAKZMO01 > CAKZMO01 > JBCCAG01. The sequence goes on from JBHJHJ010000205.1 coordinate 5,156, forward strand.
GTCCTGGCTGGTCATAGCAGGGGCGCTCAGTAATGATCACGTTGGTGAGATGGTGCTGCTTGAGTTGAGCGTCAAGTTGGTCTGTGGCCTGCTGAGCATCGGCAGCGCAGGCAAACGACTGGCGCATGAGCGCTTCGACCTGCCGTCTGGCTTGCCCTGCCGCTTTGGCAAGCCGCTTATCCAACTGCTGCAAGTCTGAGGCTTTTCTCTGGGCAGACTCAACCACCAGCCACCGCTGACGGATGCCGCCATATTGGCTGCAGACCTGGGCGATACGATAGCCTTCTGCCTCAGAGGGGACAAAAGCACTCTCATCAATGAAATCAAGCAGCTCATTGGCTTCACCCACCGTCAGCGGCACCCGCGATACCCATTCAAGCGGGTCCATCTGAGTGATATTATCGGCGCTATAGAGCGCAGAATCTGCCACGTATACCCCCTCCATGTCCCACTGCTGCTGGAACTGCCTCATGAGACTGGCAAAGCACGCTTTGTCTGACTGATTCCCGTCACCCAAGCTGATGAACGCAGGAATATCCCCGTCCCCCCAGCACACCAGGTTGATGACGAACTGCTTGAGGTCTGGCCGATGGTCCCTCGAGTACCCATGGACAATCTCTATCGCCGCCGTGCCGTCGTTTGAAAGCGCGCCGCTATCTGCGCCGATATACGCCCCCTGCACACTCATCGAAGTCGCATCTAGGTGAGCGCTGTGCTGCTCTATATTGTGCCGCTGCGCTGCCCTCAGGCAGATTGCTATAAATACTGGCGTTACACCCACCAGATACAGCTTGTCCAATACTCGCCCGATGCGGTCATCGTTAAGGTGCTCTGCCAGCACTCCGCTCCCCAGAAGATGCTCGGTCGGCTTACCGACAAAAAATTGCTCGAACAGATACAAAGGCGCTGAGACAAACCCCAACCCGTTGAGGATCATTGCCTTCACCACTACCCCTGCACTCACCTGCTCTCGTGGGTCTTCTCCCACTAGCTCGTTGACCACCTCAACGAGCCCTATCTCATCCACGATGCCCGCTACGATGCCCAGATGGTCTAGATTCTCAATGACTAGATTCTCTTGAATGGCTCATTCCCCAACCCGTCGTTCTCATCTTCTGGCATTATTCCAAATGTGCCAATTCAAAGGGCGGAATGTGGGTTTCTGTTCTTAGCCGATCTTCAGATATTCTTGTATTTCTCTTTGAGTTAAAGTAATTTAGAAGTAGGATTGTCCCCCCAGTCACAGTAAAGCCTTGACCTATCGCTTTTAGAATTAAGTCAGCCTTTCGCGAGTCTTCCACATCCTCCCAGGCCTTTCCATACTCAACATGCTTTGTTGAGTATGCTATAAGACCAGCGAACATCAGCACTGGCAAAGAAAGTAAAAGGTTATATGGATTTATTTTCTTATTGACCCAGCTGAAATGGCCTTTGACCCAGCTGAAATAGTCTTTCCGCGACATTCTTGCTTACTTTTTGTTTCCATAGAATATAGCATAATTTACGCTGTCCAAAACATCAGTTTGGAGCGTGTCATCAGCTATACGCTAGAAGTCCTGCTATACAAGGGTTACAGGCTATTATTCTTCTCGATTGGGGCTAGCAAAACCTACAGATGGATTTTCACTTCATCTGACCCCGCAACCTCTATGTTTGCGCGCAGCTACGGGTTTGGGCCATCAAAGGTGGCGAACTACCAGGCCTTACCGTTAATTATCTCGGCAGTCGCCTAGAGTAGTGTCACAAATTTTTGACAGCAGGTAGGGGTAATTGAAGCGAAGCTGTCACCAGGGGCAATAAGGAAAGGCTAGGGTGCCAGCAGACCGAAAAACCCCTCTGATTCATAAGTTTGGATTATCGTTTTACCCAGTAACCGTCTCAATCGCCAGCCTTTTAGTCATGTCGAGGCTGAAACGTCCGTAGGGATTGACGTGAGCGTAGATCAACGGTGTCAATGCTCGCAGCTCTTCTTGACCCATACGTTCCATCCACGATGGCTCCGTCAACACCTGCTGGAGCATCAGAGTATTGATGTAGACCAGACTGGCCTGGAGCAGGTGTAAGCTGAGCATCGACAGCTCCTGCAACGCCATTTGGTTGGTGGCAAACTCACCGCTCTTACCGTAGAAGATGAAGCTGTTGGCGCTATTCCAGCTCTCGACGACGTTCAAGCCCTCTTGGATCTCCTGTCGTAGGCGCTCATCGTGAAGGTAGTTGCACAAGAATATGGTCTTGATGGCGCGGCCTAGCTCTGCCAGCGCTAGGTAGACCGGGTGCTTGGTATGGTTGCTGCGGGTGAAGCGACATAGAATCGCTTCTGGTTCAGCGGTCCCCTGCTTGAGAGCAGTGGCAAACTTCATCATTGTGTCGTACTGCTCGCGTATCAGGTGCCAGCGGATAGGGCGCTTGAGGATAGGACCTAGGTGAGGGTAGAGGTTGGACTGTGCCTTATCTGGCAGGTAGAGCTTCTGTTTCTCAATGCCCTTGAAGCGCGGCATGAGCTGGAAGCCTAGGGCGTGTTTTAAAACCCTAAAGCCAGAGCATAACGGCAGCGATCGTCAGCATGGCGAGGTAGTTTTCCGCTCTCTTCTCGTATCGGGTGGCAATGCGCCGATACTGTTTCAGCCGGTTCAACGTCCTCTCCACTTGATTGCGCTGCCGATAGGCCTGACGGTCAAACCGGGTGCCTTGACGAGACTCATTGGCTCTGCGAGGAATCACCGCTTTGATGCCCCGCCGCCGCAGATACGACCGAATTGGCCTTCCCGTGTAGCCCTTGTCTGCGGCTACTCGCACAGGGCGAATGCGAGGACGACCTGGGCCTGGGCGTTTGAGCGCTCCTTGCTCCATCAGTGGTTCGAACATCACCGCCTCGTGGCGCTGCCCTGCACTCACGAGGAAGGTCACAGGTTTTCCGTGGGCCTCGCAGCGCAGGTGAATCTTGCTGCTGAAGCCGCCTTGGCTGTAGCCTAAAGCCTCCTGTTCCTGCCCGGTGCCTCTAGCACCAGCAGCATGCTGATGCGCTCGAATCACGCTGCCATCAACGAAGTGGAGCTCTCAGCCAAACTCACCAGCCGCATCTGCCTGCTGTTGCAACTGCTCTAGAATCTGCTGCCATAGACCTTTCCTGCGCCAGGCGTAGAATCGACCTGAGGCAGTTTCCCACTTGCCGTAGCGGTCAGGTAGGTCTCGCCAAGGGGCACCAGTGCGCAGAACCCACAGAATGCCGTTTATCGTGATGCGATGGTCATTTGCTGGTCGTCCGCCTTCTGGACTGGGTTTAGGCATCAGCGGCTCTAGGCGTTGCCACTGGTCGTTGGTTAAGTCTCGACGTGAAATAGGATTGCGTTCTACCAAGGGCTGTTGATATGGATGCACTAGTCTACTCTTCATATAGTAGCGCAAGGTTTTAAAACACTGCCTAGTAAGTGACAGAAGGCAAAGCCCACTTCGCTTTGACCGTGGGTGTCAACATAGGTCTTATCGACGGCCATCTCGGTGCAGTGACGCAGCACCCCCTGAATCATCGCAGCGACTTCTGAAGATGAACAGCGCTTGAGCTGGGAGTAGATGCATACCGACTTCTTTTCAACGTGCCAGTAGATCATCACGCCGCGTCCGCCATAGCGGGCATGCCACTCGGTCATCAGGTTCTGGTCCCAGGCTCCAAACTGCTTTGAATCAGAGGCACAAGCCGTTGTCACCTCACCCCAGATCTCGGGCACCCTAGCGCGAAACGTCGCATTGGCGACATCCTGAATCGCGAGTCTTAGCGCCGCTTTAGAGAGGAACTTGCGGCGGACGTAGTGCAAGTCGAAATAGCCAGCCCCATGGTCCCCGTGGGCGATGCGCTTAATCCCTAGGTTTGTCCCCAAGGCATACAGGCACAGCAGAAGCCGCTGTCGCACCACGGTAGGGGGCAAGGCTTCTCTGCTAGCTGTCGTCTGGAAATGGTTGGTGAAGTTGAGCCGAAAGTCAGCTTCTTTGAGGATGTCGAGCAGCGGGGTGACTGCCCAGCGGCGGGCGACCTCTTCTTTAAGCTGGCTGAGGTGAACCGGCTCTGGCTGTGGCGTCAGTGGCGACAGGCGAATCCAGCCGCCATGCTTATCCAAAATCTCGACTTTGCTGTTGTCGGGCAGGCCGTGATTCAAGCGCCCTAGCCCTTGGCTCATTGCCGTTTGGAGCTGCTGGATAAACTGCTGGGCATCTAGAGGTTGCTGAAGAGCCTGGTAGTAGGTCTCTCGCTGCTGCTCAAAGTCCTGCGGCACATCATGGGCCGGGTTGCGATAGCGTTTAGCTCCGCTTACCCACACCTCCTTGCAGCGCAGCTTCTCCCGCAAGCTCCGCAGTACTGCAATTTCATAGATGGCCCGGTCCACCACCCTTTCGCCGTCAACGTCCTCTGCTTGCACGGCCTCCTTCCAGTGATTGCCGATGATGCCTTCTATGGGCACCTCGACATCAGCAGGGTAAGCCCTGCCAGGGATATGGGCCTGTTGCTTG
>JBHJHJ010000206.1:0-5192 GCA_050330955.1 Elainellaceae cyanobacterium
ACTTTCTGTTGCGGCTCCGGTCGAGGATGTTGATCCCATTGTTGAGGAGCCGGTAGAAGAGGAGCCCGTCGCGGAGTAAGTGCCCATGGACGAGGAGCCTAAGGAGGAAGAGCTTCCTGAAGAGGAGCCCGTCGCTGAGCAGCCCATGGATGAGCCTGCTGCTGAGGAAGAGCCTATGGACGAGGAGCCCATCGCTGAAGAAGAGCCCATGGATGAGGAGCCTGTCGTGGACGAGGAACCGACGGACGAGGCACCTAAGGAGGAAAAGCTTCCTGAAGAGGAGCCCGTCGCTGAAGAAGAACCCATGGAGGAGCAACCCGCCGAGGAGGACAGACCTGAGGAAGAGCCCGTTGCGGAACAGCCCATGGAAGACCCCATAGCGGAAGACCCAGCGGAAGACCCCATGGCCGAAGACCCGGCAGTAGAGGATCCGGTCGACCCAATACCAGAAGCAGAAGCCCCAGAAGCAGAAGCCCCAGACCCTGTCATGGACGAAGCCGACCTATCCGGCAGCGGCGGACAGAACCAGTTCACCGTTGAGTCAGGCGACGACTTCACCGTTTCCGACTTCGGCGGCGTTGGGCAGGGCGTCAAGCCCGACCAAGCCACCCTCAGCGAAGTGGACACTATCCAGTTCAGCGGCGAAGGCCTCTCGGCTCGCAACCTGCAGCTCACGCAGCAGGGCGATGACACGATGATGAGCTTCGAGGGCTCAGACACCAAAGTGCTGCTCAAGGACACAGCCCTCGACCAAATCGACAACATCGGGCAGCCAGGAGGCAAAGCCCTAGGCAACGTCTTGTTCGACGGCCAGCTCAACCTGACCGACAGCCTCGACGTCTTCAACGCTGACGACACCCGAGGCCGCATCTTCAACCGCAACACGGTAACCTTCCTCAACGACTTGGGCAACCGCGTTGCCGGCTACAGCAGTGGCTCCAACGACGTCATCAATGCCCTGGGCGGTGACGACACGATCTGGGGATACAGCGGCAGCGACGTTTTGCGAGGTGGCGCAGGCAACGATCGCCTCGTGGGTGGGGCGATGATGGCCAAGAATCGAGGACTGGAGGAGCTAGACGTGCTCTCGGGCGGCGAGGGTGCCGATACCTTCCAGCTGGGCGATCGCCTTGGGGCTTACTACAATGACGGCAAGGCTGATACGGCAGGTCTCAACAGCTTCGCGCTGATTACGGACTTTAGCGCCGATGAGGGCGATGTGCTGAAGCTAGCGGGGGCCGCAGAGGATTACAGCCTGGGATCGATTTCTGAGGGTGACTTGACGGGAACGGGCATTTACCTAAACTCTGAGCAGACGCCGGATTTAATTGCTGTGGTGCAGGGCAATACTCCGGTTGAGCTGGAAAGTGCTGCGGTGCAGTATGTGTAGATGACCTAGTGCAGTGTCGTGAGCGAGAGACAACGGTTGGTCAAGCGTTATCAGAAGATTCGCGGTCACCTTTTGTATTTCCTCGAAGATGAGACATATACCATCTCACCAATTTTAGAGGTTTTGCCAACCCGAATTTTTAGTCTTGACGCTCCACCAGTGCACGATCTAGCTATCCTGGATTTGGCTCATCTGATCCAAATCCAGTACGGCCGCTAGCATCTCCTCATCCATCAGCCCTTGCTCAAGCACCAGCTGCCGCAGGGATTTTCCTGTCTCTAAAGACGCCTTCGCGATCGCCGCCGCATTCAGATAGCCAATGTGGGGATTCAGCGCCGTCACCAGGGCTAAGCTTGCCTCTGCGTAGCCTCGGCAGCGATCGCGATTGGCCGCAATGCCCTGCAAACACCGGGTCGTCAGCGCCTGCAGCATATTGCCCATCAGCTCGATGCTGTGAATGAGGTTGTAGGCAATCAGGGGCATCATCACGTTGAGTTCGAGCTGCCCCGCCTGGGCCGCCAGAGCAATAGCATTGTCATACCCCATCACCTGGAAGCACACCATGGAAGTCATTTCGGCCATCACCGGGTTATATTTACCCGGCATAATTGACGAGCCTGGCTGCACGGGTGGGAGCTGAATTTCCCTAAGGCCAGTCTTTGGTCCTGAGTCCATCAGGCGCAGGTCGTGGGAGATCTTTGCGCAGTCCTGGGCCAGATTGCGTAGCGCCCCGGACACACTGACGAAGGGCGCCATGCTCTGCATCGCCGCCATGGGGTGGGGTGCGGGTTCGAGTGGCTGGCTGACCAGGTTTCCCAACACTGCTGCCACCCGCCGCCGATACTCTGGGTGGGTGTTGAGCCCGGTGCCCGCAGCACTCCCTCCCAGTCCAATCTGGGTCAGGTCTTGAGCCGCTGCGCGAATGCGGTGCTGGTGATCGGTCAAAATCTGGGCCCAGGCCTGAAACCCCTCCCCCAGCCGCACGGGCACTGCGTCTTGAAGATGGGTGCGCCCGGACTTGACCACATCCTGAAACTCGTCCGCCTTTTGCTTTAGGGCCGTAATGCCTGAAGTGAGGGCAGGATAGAGCAATCGCTCTAGGGCCAGCAGCCCGCCGACCCGAATCGCTGTGGGAATCACGTCGTTGGTGGACTGGCCGTAGTTGACGTGATCGTTGGGGCTGACCCGCTGATAGTTGCCCTTTTGGTCCCCTAGAATTTCCAGCGCTCGGTTAGCCAGCACCTCGTTGACGTTCATGTGGTGCGAGGTACCCGCTCCAGCTTGGTAAACGTCCACCACAAACTGGTCCCGCAGGTTTCCCGCCAAGACCTCGTCGGCGGCCTGCACGATCGCCTGCTGTAGCGCTGCAGAAATACAGCCCAGCTCGCCGTTCACCGTCGCCGCCGCCTTCTTAATCAAAACGCAGGCATCGACGTATGTGGGCAGGGGGCGCAGGCCGCTGATGGCGAAGTTTTCAGTGGCGCGGAGGGTCTGAATACCGTAGTAGGCCGCGCTGGGGAGCGATCGCTCCCCCATAGAATCCCGCTCGATGCGAGTCGACGTTGGGTCTGGCGTGGGCAACATAGGTCTGGAAATGGGTACGTCTTAAAGCGTAGCGTCTAAAGGGCATAATGCAGCTATTAGTACAGCGCCCTAAACACCGACGACGCCCCGAGTTACCCCGAACCTGATTCGACCCAAAGTTAGTAGAGCAGATGAAATGATGGCTTCCTCTCGCCAATCTACACCGCTTGCAAGCGCAGATAGTCCGCCAAGTGCTGGGCCACGCATTAACCCACCGTTCCATGCACCAACCCATCAGACCGCGCCTGAAGGTGACACCTCCCGCGCTGAGCTAATGCGTCGCGGCTATATCCTGTATGGATCGTGTCAGTATGGGGCCGCCATCGCCTACTTTAATCGGGCGATTAACCTTGCCCAAGACGCACTCGCCCTGCACGGAAGGGGGTTAGCCCAGGCTAAAGTTGGCGACTATGAGGCGGCGGTTAAAGACTTTCGCCAGGCGCTAAAGCTTTGCTCCGACGACGCTCAGCTTTGGTACAACTGCGGCATGGCGTTGAGCGGTCTGGGGCATCATCGGTGGGCCATCTCCTGCTTCAACCAATCCATTAGGCTTCATCCCTGCAATCATCACACCTGGTATAACCGCTCGCGATCGTTGCGGGCCTGCCGTCACTACCAAGCGGCCCTGGAAAACTTAAACCGCACGATTCAGCTTAAGCCCGATTGCCACTATGCCTGGCGCTACCGCGGGTTCGTTTTGTCGGCGATGAAGCGCTACCCAGAGGCGATCGCCAGCTTCAGCGAAGCGCTCAAGCTCAAAGAGCCCGACCTGATTGCCTGGTATGGCAAGGCCCAGGCCGCCGTTCGGCTCAACGACATCGAGTCGGCGATTCACTGCCTCCACCAGACCTTCCGGCTCAATCCAGTGGGCTATCAGCAGCTCGTCCGCTCTAGGCGGGAGTTTGACCCTGTGCGCTCGGATGGCCGCTTCATCGATTTGATTTCGAATTTAGCCTGAGTCCTGCGCCAATTGTAAATTGTTGTAAATAAAATGAGCCAATCTGTTTAGTGCCCTTGCTCGGCTTAGATAATTCGAGAGTCAGCTGCTCTTCACCTTGGCAAGACCAGGACGATTGACAACGGCTTTGGCTCAGCGCTTTCGGATAAAATGCCGCTTTACATCGTTAGGCAGATTTCAAATAGCAATGGCGCAGGGGTAATTGTCATAGTCGTACTGCCGTGGACAGCAGTCTGATAGTCGGTTTAGGAGCGATCGCGCGATATGAATTTCATAAAAAATATACTTGTCGGTTTTTTCACCTTTATCGGAACAGTGATAGGCAGCGTTGCCAAACTGTTAGGCATAGCCAAGTCCGAGTACTTCTTAGAGCTGACGGAGGAGACCCCCTCAAGCTCTGCCGCACCGCCAATTAGCGCGTCTTCCAACGGCGCTGCTGCAGGAACCAGCGGTGCACCGGCCTCTACCTCACAGGTCTCAGCGGCTTCAGGTTCTTTGGCTGCGCTGCCAACCCCCACAGCCCCCGACCCCAAGCCTACGCCGGACATCGTGGCTTCAAACTCGAACTCGGCTCAGTCGATCCAGTCTCCAGCCCAGCCCAGAACCGCTCAGCCTGCAGCATCGACTGTTGTGGTGCCGTCTGGCGCTGGCGGTAACGATGATAAATCGGAGCCCGAGGAGCCTGTTGAGCCCTTTGCCCCCAATTACCTGCTCAACCGCTCGTCTACCGGAGGTCGCCGTCGCCCTGGCCCTAGCCTCAATATGTTTAAGGAGATGGCCAAGGACGTGGGCGGTGCCAGCTAGGGTTGAGAGCCTTTGGGTTGGTTAAACGCGAGGCTACTATAAACGTGAAACGCCTTATCCCAAGGCGTTTTTTCCTTTCTGAGAATATCGACATGGTGGTGAAAGTCCGGCACAGCGGTTAAATCCTCTAGGGCAGATTCCGCAAACGGGATGAAATCTGTCCAGACGGGGCGATCGCTGAGGGCTAAGAGGGTCTGTTTCAAGGCCTGCCACTGCTGTCGCCGAGTTATCGCCCTGGTCTGCTGGGATAGGCGCGATGGAGATGGCGCACCCATCGAGTGGCCCGTAAATTGATAGGTGTGGTCTCAGAACCTTAAAATACTGCGGCTCTGGGGGAGGTTGAGATCGTGCAGGTACGCATTGTCCTTGGTTTTCTGCTTACGCATCAGCCGCTTACGGTCGTCCCTTTCCACCACGTCTTCGATAATGGGGAGTCGCCCTTCCACGGTGCAGGCC
>JBHJHJ010000207.1:0-6163 GCA_050330955.1 Elainellaceae cyanobacterium
CTCAACCATCCCTATTTAAGGTTTCAAGCCCACGGGGATTGGGTTTGGATGCTCGCCTTTAGCCCTGACGGCGAGATTTTGGCCAGTGGCAGCGACGATAGCCGAGACACCCTGAAGCTCTGGAATGCTGAGACGGGGGACCTCCTACGAACCCTCAATGCCCCTGACAGTCGGGTCCGGGCTCTGGGCTGGAGCCCGGACCAAACCCTGCTGGCTAGCAGCGGCGTGGACGGGGCGGTGCGCATTTGGGGAGCGAACTCAGGGAACTGCCTCAGCGTCCTCAAAGCTCACGACAATAAAGCCTCGGCTCTTGCCTGGCAACCGCTGGGCGACGCGGACCTTTTGGCGACCGGCAGCGCCGACGGAACGATTCGGATCTGGAATGCGGCCAGCGGAAAGTGCCAGCAAACCATTTCAGTGGGCGACTCGGTGTTCTGCGTGGCCTGGAGCCCGGACGGCCAGCGGCTGGCTAGCGGCGGTAGCGCTGGTCCCATCAGCATTTGGAGCCTAGCCGGGGAGCAGCTTGGCACTTTGGAGGGGCACCAAAACACGGTGTGGAGCGTGGCTTGGGCTCCTAGCGGCTTGGCTAGCGGCGGAGACGATCGCAGCATTCGCCTGTGGCACCCCGATACAGGGCAATGCCTCCGGGTGCTGCAGGGGCATCAAAATGCGGTGCGATCGCTCCACTGGCGGCCCCCTTCCCCCGAGACCGCTTCCAGCGCAACTCTAGGCGAGGTGGCCTTGCTGGCCAGCGGCTCCTTCGACCAAACCGTGCGACTTTGGAGCCCCCGCGCCGATGCCTCTCTGAAGGTGCTACAGGGGTACCGTAATTCGCTTCTGGGAGTGGCCTGGCACCCTGAGGGCCAGCTCATCAGCGGTGGACACGACGGTCTGATACGGGTATGGAATGCCCAAACTGGTGACTGTTTGGCAACGCTGGAGGGCCATAGCCGCCCCATTTGGGCGATCGCCTGCAGTCACCACGGCGTTGCTAGCAGCGGCGATGACCGGACCATTCGGCTCTGGGATCTAAAAACTCGGCGCCCCACGGCGACCCTCACCGGCCATCAAGACACAATCTGGGGCCTGGCCTGGCACCCGGCAGAGGCTATGTTGGCCAGCGCCTCCCACGACCAGACGGTGCGGCTGTGGGAGGTCGAAACGGGCCGCTGCCTCCAAGTTTTGACTGGGCACCAGCACTTCGTGCGGGCGATCGCCTGGAGCCCGGACGGGAAGGTTTTAGCCAGCGGCAGCTATGACCAAACCCTGCGGCTGTGGGACGCTGGAACCGGTGACTGCCTACGGGTGCTGCGGGACCCAGAGAACTGGGTGTGGAAAATGGCCTTCAGCCCCGATGGCCAAACCCTTGCCACCGGCAGCACCAATGGCGACATCAAGCTGTGGAATGCGGCCACTGGCGAGCACCAGCGTACCCTCACCGGCCATCTCAAATCCGTCTGGGGGCTAGCGTGGCGGCCTGATGGCCAGTCCCTCGTCAGTAGCTCCCATGATCACACGGTGCGCATTTGGCGCACTAGGGACGGGCGCTGCCTGTACCGGTTGACTGAGCACGAAAAATTGGACTGGGACCTGGCGCTTAATCCAGAGGGTACCGTGATTGCGAGCTGCGGCGTAGACGACACCATTCGGCTATGGGACGCGGCAACGGGAGCTAGTCTACGTGTGCTGCGGCCTCTGCGCCCCTACGAAGGGATGAACATTACAAATGTGCAGGGATTAACCCCGGCTCAGCAGCAAAATCTTAAGGCGCTGGGGGCCACGACGACCGTCGCTGAAGGGCAAACAGCGGCAGTGGCTGAAGAGACTGGAGCTAAAAAGACCGGGGCCGAAGAGACTCATCCCCAATCGCTGCCGAATTCACCTGTTGCGCCTGCCAACGCCAATGGCGATGAGGACGCCGTTACTCCATTGCCGCCCCCATCGCCCCCTCTAGTGATTCGGCTGCTGGGAACCTTTAGCCTCACCTACCAGCATCAGCCCCTCCCTAGCACGATGGCGGGCCGCAGCCAGTCGCTGCTGGCTTACCTGCTGCTGCATCAGCCCTGGCCCCAATCCCGCCAGCAGATTGCCGCAGCCCTGTGGCCAGATTCTTTAGAGGGACAGGCCCGCACCAATCTGCGCAAAGAGCTGCACCACCTGCGCCGCTATTTACCCGAGGCGGAGCAGTACCTGCAGGTGGATAGCACGACCCTGGGCTGGCGGCCCGACGCCCCCTTTTGGCTGGATGTGACGGCGTTTGAGCAAGCCGCTGCCGCCAGTGCGGATGCTGAGGCGGAGACTAGGGCGGCACTGGCCCACCGACAGCGGGCCGTTGACGTATACAAAGGAGAGCTGCTGCCGCCCCTGTACGATGAGTGGCTCACACCCCACCGCGATCGCCTCCACCAGCAGTTCCTGCAGACGCTAGCGCAGCTCACCAATGATTTTATCCAGCAGAACGACTATGCCGCTGCCCTCCTGCAAGCCCAACGGCTGCTGCAGCTCGACCCAATGCGAGAGGCCACCTATCAATCACTGATGCAAATCCACGCGGGACTGGGCGATCGCGCGGCTGCTCTGCAGGTGTATCACCAGTGCATGGAAGTACTGCGAGAGGAACTAGGCATCGACCCTAGCGCTAGAACCCAGGAGATTTACGGCATGTTGCTAGATTGAACAGACATGTGCCGCAGCGGTACGGGCTTGTCAATTCTCTAAAAGTCTCAAACATGAATGATTTGATCGAGATGGCTATATTGCGATGAGATCCGGTGTCGAATGGCGCCAGAAATCGTGCTGTTGTCAGCAATGTCCTACCCAAACGTTATCTTGGGGCAAGAAGATAAGAAAAATTTGGATTTGTCGTGGTGGGTACACTATGACACATACTTTCTGGAGCCCAAACCTGTAAATGGATCAGGGGTCCGGTGTTTACATCACACGTCCCGGTGGGACATTTCAGTGGGCCGGTCAACTTGCTGATTAGGAGCTGTCCTAGCCCCGTTGTTGTCACAATTTACACGGTATGCGACTGACTCACGGCTTACATTTTCGCAACGTTCGAGGAGACTTCTTTGGGGGACTGACGGCGGCTATTGTGGCGCTCCCCTTAGCCTTGGCCTTCGGCGTCGCCTCAGGGGCAGGGGCGATCGCAGGGCTTTATGGTGCGGTCTTCACGGGTTTCTTCGCGGCCCTGTTTGGCGGCACGCCCTCCCAAGTGTCTGGGCCTACAGGTCCGATGACGGTGGTGATGGCAACGGTGTTGAGTAAACTGATTGTGAGCGACCCCGAAAACGGGCTTGCCATGGCGTTCACCGCCGTCATGCTGGCCGGCGCTTTTCAAATTTTATTTGGGGTGCTGCGTCTCGGGCGCTTCATTACCCTGATGCCCTATCCCGTCATTTCAGGCTTCATGTCGGGCATCGGAGTGATCATTGTCGTCCTGCAGCTTGCGCCCCTCATCGGGCATCCGGCTCAAAGCAGCGTTATTGAAGGCCTGCAGCAGTTACCGTCTGCCCTATCTACGCCCCACCCTGCCGCAACCGGGCTGGGCCTGTTGACCTTAGCCCTCGTCTTTTTCTGGCCCAAAAAGCTGGAGCGGCTGGTGCCCTCGCCGCTCGTGGCGCTGATTCTGTGTACTGCGATTTCAATTTTTGCGCTTTCCGGCAGCGATTTGCCCCGCATCGGGGATATTCCCCAAGGCCTGCCTCAGCTGCAGTGGCCGAGACTCAACCTCAACCAGCTGCAGAACGTTTTGGGATATGGCTTGATTCTAGCGACGCTGGGCGCCATCGACTCGCTGCTGACCTCCCTTGTGGCTGACAACATTACCCGAACGCAGCACGACTCAGAAAAAGAGCTGGTGGGTCAAGGCATTGGCAACCTCTTGTCTGGCCTATTTGGCGGCCTGCCGGGGGCAGGGGCAACTATGCGCACGGTCATCAACGTACAGGCCGGAGGACGCACGCCCCTGTCGGGCATGATCCACGCGCTGATTTTGCTCTGTATTGTGCTTTGGGCCGGTGACATCACGGCGCAAATTCCCCACGCCGTTCTAGCCGGAATCTTGATTAAGGTCGGTTTCAAAATTATTGACTGGAACTTCCTGTGGCGCATTTGCCAAGTTTCGCTGCGGGCCTCTGTGGTCGCCTACGGCGTGCTGCTGCTGACCGTGTTTGTAGACTTGATTACGGCGGTTGCGGTGGGCGCCTTTGTGGCCAACATGCTGACCATTCAGCGGTTGACGACCATTCAAATTGGAAAAATTCGGGCGGTTACCCATCCCGACGATGACTCTAATATCAGCTTAACCCCTGAAGAGAAGCAGATGCTGGAGCGAGGCCGAGAGCAAATTCTGCTGATTCAGATGAGCGGCCCCATCAGCCACGGCGCCGCGAGAGCGCTCTCATTCTATATGGGGCAAGACTACAAGATCCTGATTTTGGACGTTTCCGATGTGCCCCTCATTGGCATTACAGCATCGCTATTGGTGGAAACCGAAGTCAAAATGGTGCGCTCTAGAAAACAAGGGGATGTCTTCATTGTCGGCGCCCAGGGGCAGGTGCTTAAGCGGATGCAGCAGTTTAAGGTGCACCGGGTGCTGTCGTCGTCGAATTTTGTGCCGACTTGCCACGATGCCCTAGAGTTCGCGCTAGCCTCCCTCGATGCCGAGGGAACCCAGGTCTCTCCTAAAGCATCAGCTCAAATCACATAAGTGCATAGCCATAATTAAACGAAAAGGGGGCGCTCCCCCTTGCAGCTACGTTTACTTACGACACTCTACTTGGGGTCAACATGGCGTTGTCATAGCCTGCAATTCGATTGCTGCCGCGACAGCTCAATTGCTCGGGCTGCTAGTCGATGTTGCGCTGTCGCAATTCAATTGTCGCGGCGACATCTCAATGTTGAGTGATGACGTAAGCTTCGCGAGCGATCGCAATTTAGTTGTTATGACCACACAGGTCGATGAAAGCTGCGCTTTCGCTTTGCTCTAGCCCAAGATATAAGATTTCAGGGTCTTGCTTCACCAGCAGGCTCAAACCGCCTCCAAGAAGATAGGGGGAGAGGCATGGCGCTGCGGCGCGTCAGCGTCTTCAATCGTGATGGCGATCGCCCTAACCCAGTCGCCATCGCGATATACCGGGGGGAGCACAATAGACTGCGTTTGGTTTTCCTCTCCAGTAAACGTGTGGGTAAGAATTGCATTTTGCTGATCAGTGGTGTAAGGCGCATCGGGCTGTAGCACCGTCCACACCGCGTACACCTGACCTTCGGGAAGGGGCGGCAGCTGTTCTGTAAGTCTGGCCTCTGCAGTCTCGGGGCTCAGTTCTATCGTCACCGCCCCACCGTCAACCCCGTTCTCCGTCGGGCTCAGAGCAACCGTTGTAAATTCGCTTTGTTCGCTCGTCGCTTGCTGCAGCGATTGCCACGTGGCATAGTTGCTCACGCTCAGGCCCGCAATCAGCAGCGCGGCGATCGCCCCTAAGTTCATTCGCCAGCGCCGCGTCGCCCGCTGGCGCGTACCCGAACGAGGGGCCTCTAGGATAGAGGTCACTTTCGAATCAGGGACTGGGGGCTGGGGACTGGCACCCTCAGAGGCCTCCAAAATAGACGCTTTTAGATGGCTGGGTAGCGGCACCTCCACCGGAGCATAGGCCAGCTCAATCTCCTGCTGCATTTGCTCAATGAGATGAGCCATGTCCGGATTTTCATCTAGCAGGGACTCCAGCACCTCCGCCTCCTCAGGGGCCAGATTGTTTAAGACATA
Source organism: Elainellaceae cyanobacterium (assembly GCA_050330955.1). Taxonomy (GTDB): domain Bacteria; phylum Cyanobacteriota; class Cyanobacteriia; order CAKZMO01; family CAKZMO01; genus JBCCAG01. The sequence continues at coordinate 5,768 of JBHJHJ010000207.1, forward strand.
GCCTGCAGCCAGCTCTCGCTGTTTTTCTAAAATCGACTCAATCATGGTGTAATTACCTCCAATATTGTGATTACTTAGGCTGGCCTTCGATGGTGTCGTGCAGCTTGAGTAATCCGCGCCGGCTTCTTGACTTGACGGTTCCGATGGGGATATTGAGCTGCTGGGAAATCTCTGCTTGAGTAAGTCCGTCATAGTACATCATCCTCAGTACTTCTTGCTGATTACTTGGTAACTCCGTAAGGGCTTGTTGAACTTCTCGGTGCTCCTCGCGCTGAGAGGCCACCTCCATGGGCGTTGCTTCAGATGAAATGGTTGAGCGGGCGTCTCCCTGCATTTTCAGCTTCCGCTGGGTCTTGCGCTGACGCGATCGCACCCGGTCTATGGCACGCGATCGCG
>JBHJHJ010000208.1:0-21171 GCA_050330955.1 Elainellaceae cyanobacterium
CAGCCCCGACAAATAGTCGCCGCTAGTGACCCCTGGCTCAACCTCTATGGGATTGTCCTGTCCGTCTTCTAGAACCTCGATGAAGGTGACAAAGAAATTGTTTACCCCTTCTCGCAGCTGCTGCACATAGGCGTGTTGATCGGTGGAGCCCTTGTTGCCGTAGACGGCGATGCCCTGATGGACTTCGTTGCCGTTTAGGTCAGTCTCTTTTCCTAAGGATTCCATCACGAGCTGCTGCAGGTAGCGGCTGAACAGCAGCAGGCTGTCCTTGTAGGGCAGAATCACCATGTCTTTTTCGCCTTTGCCGTGCCCTGCAACGTGCCAAGCTAATGCCAGCAGCGCTGCCGGGTTGCCCTTGATGGAGCGATCGCGGGTTGCCTCATCCATAACGCGAGCGCCGTCTAGCATCGCCTGGATGTCGATGCCCTGGAGCGCCGCGGGCAGCAGACCCACCGCCGACATCTCAGAGGTGCGTCCCCCCACCCAGTCGTGCATCGGAAAACGGGCCAGCCAGCCCTCGCGCTGGGCCTGCTGGTCGAGCTTGCTGCCCTCCCCAGTCACGGCGATCGCGTGCTGGGCAAAGTTAAGGCTGCGCACGTCATAGGCGTGCTTGGCTTCTAGCATGCCGTTGCGCGTCTCTGGGGTGCCGCCTGACTTGGAAATCGTAATCACCAGGGTGCTGGTGAGCCGGTCTTTAAGCTCAGCCAGGGTGCGGCTCACCCCTGCGGGGTCAGTGTTGTCAATAAAGTGGATGTTCATCGGCGGATCGATATCTGCCAAGGCTGAGGAGACAAACTCTGGGCCGAGGGCTGAGCCCCCGATGCCAATGGAGAGGATGTCGGTAAATTTTTGGGCTTGGGGCGGCCGAATTTCCCCGGCGTGAATCTTGGCGGCAAAAGTTTTAATTTGCTCTAGGGTCTCGACAATCTCTTGCTTGAGTTCGTCATTGGGGGCCAAATCGGGGTTGCGCAGCCAGTAGTGCCCCACCATGCGATCTTCGTCGGGGTTGGCGATCGCCCCGGCTTCGAGGGCAGCCATGTCGCTGAAGGCTTTTTCAAAGCGGGGGGTGAGGTCAGCAACCTGCGCGTCAGTAAAACGGATGCGGCTGATGTCGACGTAAAAATTTAAACCATCGTGGTAATACAACCAGTCTTGATAGCGCTGCCACAGTTCAGAGTTCATCTATAACGTCTCCTGTAACGATGTCTAAATAGCTGAATTAATAGAGATAACCCTTGTCTAGGATGGAAACTGGTGTTTTCTGAGGGAAAACACTAGTTCCTAAAATGGTTTTGGTTTATTGGTTCAGTAAGCTAGGTTTTGTGAGCTTGTGTTGGTCTGGTGCCGGTCACTTAATTATGCGGGATAGCGGTCTGCTGTTTTCATCATTTGGCTAGACAGTTGAGGTCAGCAGCTAAGACGATTACAGTCTACTGAATCCGAGGGCGGTTCCCCGAAGGGTTTAAGAAATTCCAAAGTTTATAAAGGCTATAAGAGTTTATTCGACTGGCCCTGACCATACCGGCATTCAATACCGGTATTCGAAGGGGCTTTGCGGTGAAGATAGATAAATTCGGTGCGATTTGGATTAAGCTTTGGTAAGCTGTGACTTGAACTTTTGAGTGGTGGAGGGTAACGCAGGCGTGGGTGCAACAGTCAAACCAGCTGAGGTAGGGCTCCTCTCGGGAAGGACCTTGCTTCTCGGGCTTACCGCCGTGGCAATCGCTGCCGTAAGTGCTTTGGGCTGGCAGTATCCTGCCCTCTGGATTCAGCTCTTGGCCGCGCTGCTGCTCTCAGCCGGGGTGACGGCAGCAGTCGGCTACTGGGCTGTGCCCGCGCTCCAGGCCCTCAAAGCGGGGCAATTTATCCGGGAAGACGGGCCCCAGTCCCATCAGGTGAAAGCCGGCACGCCGACCATGGGGGGAATTTTTTTCGTGCCCGTCGGCGTGACAGCGGCGGTGCTGTTAACGGCGGCCTCACCTGACGCGCTGGTGGCGGGCGGCGTAACGCTAGCTTTTGCGCTAATTGGCGGTTTAGACGACTGGCAGGTGATTCGGCGGCGGTCAAATAAGGGGATTTCTCCGAACATGAAGCTGGCGCTGCAGCTCGTCATCGGCGTAGCGTTTTGCCTGTGGCTCTTTTTCACCCAGCCTGCAGAGATTACCACGGTTGCCCTCCCCGGCGTGACCTTACCCCTAGGTTGGATATTTTGGCTGGTGGCGGGGTTTGTGCCCGTCGCCCAGAGTAATGCCACCAACCTCACCGACGGTCTAGACGGTCTCATGGGCGGCACTGGGGCGATTGCGTTTCTTGGGCTAGCCGCGCTAGCGGCACCTGCTCACCCTGATTTGGCTATCTTTAGCGTCTGCATGGCGGGGGCTTGCCTAGGATTTTTGGTTCACAACCGTCATCCCGCTCGGGTGTTCATGGGAGATACGGGTTCCCTTGCCCTAGGAGGGGCAATGGCGGCGGTCGGGCTGCTGAGCCAGACGCTGTTTGGCCTGCTGCTGGTGAGCGGCATCTTTCTGGCTGAAACCCTGTCTGTGCTTATGCAGGTAAGCTACTACAAGGCCACCAAGGATGAGAGTGGGGTGGGCAAGCGTCTATTCAAGATGGCGCCTCTGCATCATCACCTCGAACTCTCGGGCTGGAGTGAGCTGCAGGTTGTTACAATTCTTTACGGTGTCGGCGTTGTGCTGTCCCTCACAAGCATCGTGCTGATGTAGCGTTTTGGGGCGGGCGCGATTTATCCCAAACGCAACATATTGAGTCCTTAACAGTCCGGTCCCAGAAGCGCCTGCGAAATTCTACGTGAAATAGGCTGCTGTGGTGAGCCTTGAGCCGTCAAAATGGACCAAAGGTGTCGCTTTTCTGCGCGGAACCCACTAGCATATAGTGGTGACTAATGTGCATTATCCCTTACGCTCGCTTCAGCGGAAGTGCTGGTTTAAGCTCATTTGTGGCGCTAGTTTTCAGCACCTTCCCGCGGTCAGAAGTTTGGCTCTCGCCTATGGGTTGGCGGGCGGCGATTGTGTAGACGTTGCCGCCGACCCTGCAGTGATTGCCGCCGTTCGCAGTGCCTATGGGGCGATCGCAGCCCTGGCGGCGGAGGCAAAGCAGCGTGGCTTTTCTCCCCAATCCCCCTGGCTGATGGTTAGCCTTAATGACGGGGATGACCCCCATTTTCGTAAAGCGCGCTTTGACCCAGCGCTCTGCCCCAAGGACTGTCCCCGTCCCTGTGAGTCAGTCTGTCCGGCGGGAGCCATCTCACTGGATGGCGTGATTTCAGATCGATGTTACGGCTGCGGGCGCTGTTTGCCGCTGTGTCCCTGGGGTCACATCACGGCTCAGTCCTTTCGGGTTTCGCCAGAAGCGATCGCTCCGCTGGTCATGTCTGGGGTAGATGCCGTAGAAATTCACACCCAAGTGGGGCACGATGACCGCTTCCACAGCCTGTGGCGGCGAGCGATTGCCCCCCAAATAGAGCACCTAAAGCTGATTGCGGTAAGCTGCCCGGACGGGGAGGGCGTGACTGACTATCTGTGGTCCCTCTATGCCTTGATGACGCCGCTCCCCTGCCCGCTCATATGGCAGGTGGACGGACGGCCCATGAGTGGCGACTTGGGTAAGGGCACAACCCACGCCACCCTGCGTCTGGCCCAAAAGGTCGCTAAGGCCGGGCTGCCCGGCTTCATTCAGCTCGCGGGCGGAACTAACCAACACACGGTTCCAGCCCTGCGGCAGCTCCAGCGGCGCAGCAGCTTGCCGGTGGCTGGAATCGCCTATGGCAGTTACGCCCGCACCCAGATGATGCCGCTGCTCGATCAGATTGCAGCCCTTTCGTCTGGGTCACCCCATAACTTAGAGGTCCATCCCGACCTGCTGTGGCAGGCCGTTGCGATCGCCCACAAGCTTGTCTCTCAGGTGAAGGAACCCGGCACGGCGCTGGCAGCATCCATCGAGTCATCATTCCCGGAGGTTTATTCCGTTCAAGCTATGTCACAGTCCAGCGGTCACGCTGCCTTTAGCGATCTAATGCAGTGAAGCCGCCCCGTCGTATTCGCTAATTAACCCTGTTGTAATCTATTTATGGCGTTCACCAGCAATTTTCTTCCTCAAGATTCTGGCCCTGACCCAGCGCAACCGACCATGCCGCAGCTCGAGGTAATTGAGCGGGTTGCCGCTGACGACCTCGATCAGCTGATTGAGGTGTTGCCCCAGTCCATCCGTGAGGCAATTGAGCAACATGAACAGCGCGATCGCCTCATCGAGGTGGTGCTCGACTTGGGCCGACTGCCCGAGGCGCGCTTTGCGGACCGTACCGAGTATTTGTCCCAGACCCCCATTTCTACGGCTGATTTGCTCTACTGCACAGACCGCATCGGCTCTTTTAGCGGCGATAACCGGGCGGGAATCGAGCGTACCCTCCACCGCATCAGCGCCATGCGCAACCGGGCCGGGGACGTGGTCGGGCTCACCTGCCGCGTAGGTCGGGCCGTTTTTGGCACCATTGGCATGATTCGCGACCTGGTGGGTACGGGGCAGTCCATGCTGCTGCTGGGCCGTCCTGGCGTGGGTAAAACTACGGCGCTGCGGGAAATTGCCCGGGTACTGGCGGACGACTTTGACAAGCGGGTGGTGATCATCGACACCTCCAATGAAATCGCAGGAGACGGCGACATTCCTCACCCGGCCATTGGCCGGGCGCGGCGGATGCAGGTGGCTCGCCCTGAGCTACAGCACCAGGTGATGATTGAGGCGGTGGAAAACCACATGCCTGAGGTGATTGTGATTGACGAGATTGGCACAGAGCTAGAGGCCCTGGCCGCTCGCACCATCGCCGAGCGCGGGGTGCAGCTCGTGGGAACGGCCCACGGCAACCAAATCGAGAACCTGATCAAGAACCCTACCCTATCTGACTTAGTGGGGGGAATTCAGTCGGTGACCCTAGGGGACGATGAGGCCCGGCGACGGGGCAGCCAGAAGAGCGTACTGGAGCGCAAAGCCCCCCCCACGTTTGACATCGCCATTGAGATGCTGGAGCGCTACCGCTGGGTCATTCACGACTCGGTGTCTGAAACTATCGACTTGCTGCTGCGGGACCGGTTGCCCAACCCCCAAGTGCGCACGGTGCAAGAGTCGGGCAAAGTGTTGATTACCCAAGAGCTGGCGGCGGCCAAGCCGGGCAAGACGCGATCGCTGCGGTCTAGCTCAGTGGGACGGCGTGCTTCTAGCCCGTCTTTGGGACAGCCCCTAGGGCAGTCTCTCGGCTGGCGAGCTTCTGGGCAAATGACGCCCTTGCCCGATCATCGCGCTGACGCGTCCACCCACCGGCAAGAGTTTGACCAAATGCTCAACGATTCGCTCGATTCGTCTGGGCTCGGTTCCCTGGCCCAGTCCGTTGGCCCGGATGGGGAGGATTTGCCCCTGCATGTGTATCCCTACGGGGTCAGCCGGCAGAACTTAGAGCAGGTGGTGCACACCATGGATATGCCCGTAGTGCTGACCAAAGACCTGGACCACGCCGACGTAGTCCTGGCCTTGCGATCGCACATCAAAAACCACTCCAAGCTGCGTCACCTGGCCAAGCTGCGCCACATCCCCATCTACACGGTCAAGTCCAACAGCGTGCCCCAAATTATTCGGGCGGCGCGGCGGATGCTGCGTCTGGATGACGGCCCCCCGGAACCCATCAACATTAACCTGTTTTCCCGCAGCGGCGGCGAAGACGAGATAGAGGCGCTAGAAGAAGCCAGGCTGGCGGTGGAGCAAGTTGTGATTCCCAACGGTCAGCCGGTGGAGCTGCTGCCCCGCTCCGCCGAAATTCGCAAGATGCAGCACGAGCTGGTGGAGCACTACCGGTTGAAGTCCTCTAGCTTTGGGGAGGAGCCCAACCGCCGTCTGCGAATTTACCCTGCTTAGGTCTGGCCCGCTTGAGCCCTTACTCCGCTGCCTGTAGCGTTGAAAGATGATAAAGACGCTACGGCTGAGGGTGTGCTTAAATGGGTAGCAGCTTTATCGAATCCAGCGCGCTATGCCGTCAAAGCCACCCCATCAGCCTTCGCTGTTTACCGCTGCTGAACAGCGGGCCTGCATCAAAGCGCCGCAGCCCGTTGACGCTAATTTTACGGCTGAGGCGCTGCGGGAGTGGAAGACCCGCGTGGGCCAGTTTCAAGCGAGGGTCCAGCCTGTCACCAGTCAAGGCTTCCTCTTCGAGGCGCAGACTCAGCTTATCCCTGAGGCGATCGCCCCTTTCTCACTACCGCAGCAAAACTTTTTCTTCTTCAACTGGCCTGCCGATCGCCACCCCGACAGCGCCTGCCTGTACTTCGTGATCGATAGCGCCGCGTCCCTGCTGCTGTACGTCGGTGAAACCTGTCGCGCTAACCAGCGTTGGAAGGGCGTCCACGACTGCAAGCAGTACGTCCTCAGCTATCAAGCACTTCACTTCCACTACAGGTTGAAGACAGCCATCAATACTGCCTTTTATTGGGAGGCTCCTAAAGAAACGCGACCCCGCCAGCAGCTTGAGTCAGCGCTGATTCGACAGTGGCGATCGCCTTTCAACAAAGAAAACTGGCGCTTCTGGGGGACGCCTTTTGTCTAGCGCTCTACATGTGGATAATTTGTGTAAGTCCTAGCCCCGTAGGCGACCGGTCCCAAACGAAAAGAGCGCTGGGACCAGTACAAACCCTAATCGAGCCGGGGTGTGCGATTCAGAACTCCATAAATGAAGTATGCCCCGGAAGCGCGCGATCGCCTGTGACAGATCCCGGTGCGCTAACGTGATTGTAGGGGCCCAAAGCCGTGATGACGCTGAGCAGTTTAGGTGACGGAGCCGTCTTTGCATTGGTGATGTAGATCACGCCAAAGCTTTTTTAGGTTTAGCAAAAATTGGGGCAGTATCGCGTAGGGCTCTATAGTAATGGTGGCAGAACCAGTCATAGTGGCAGTGCTGCTGGCCCGCCCTATTCCCATATTCAGGTTATATCGTTGTGAAACCAGTCACGATTCTCGGCTCTACCGGGTCAATTGGCACGCAAACCCTAGATATCGTTACGCAGTATCCTGAGCAATTTCGTGTCGTCGGCCTCTCTGCTCACCGCAGCGTGGAACAACTGGCTCAGCAGGTGCGGCAGTTCCACCCCGAAATTGTGGCAATCTGCGACGCCACTCTAGAATCGGCGCTGCGGGAGGCGATCGCAGACGTGACGCCCCAGCCCATCGTGGTGGCTGGAGAATCGGGCGTAGTAGAGGTGGCCCGTTATGGTGATGCCCAGGCGGTGGTGACAGGAATCGTGGGCTGTGCAGGGCTGCTGCCTACGCTGGCCGCTATTGAAGCGGGCAAAGACATTGCCCTAGCCAATAAAGAAACCTTAATTGCTGGCGGACCAGTGGTTTTGCCCCTGCTCGAAAAGCACGGCAGCCGCCTGCTGCCCGCAGACTCAGAGCATTCGGCCATTTTTCAGTGTCTCCAGGGGGTACCCGACGGCGGGCTGCGGCGCATCATCCTGACGGCATCGGGAGGTTCCTTCCGCGACTGGCCCGTGGAGCGCCTGCAGGAGGTTACCGTTGCCGACGCCCTCAAGCATCCCAACTGGACCATGGGGCAAAAGATCACTATCGACTCTGCCACCTTGATGAACAAAGGACTAGAGGTAATCGAGGCCCACTACCTGTTTGATGTGGACTACGACCACATCGACATCGTCATCCACCCCCAGAGCATTATCCACTCCCTGATTGAGCTGCAGGATACCTCGGTCCTGGCGCAGCTTGGGTGGCCCGATATGCGGCTGCCGCTGCTCTACGCCCTGTCCTGGCCCAAGCGCTTGCCCACCAACTGGGAACCTCTAGACCTGGTTAAGGCCGGAGACCTAACCTTCCGGGAGCCCGATCACCACAAATATCCCTGCATGAACCTGGCCTACAGCGCCGGGCGGGCCGGAGGCTCGATGCCAGCGGTGCTCAACGCCGCTAATGAGCAGGCCGTGGCGCTGTTCCTAGATGAGGAAATTCGCTTTCTAGACATTCCCGCGCTGATTGAATCGGTCTGCGATCGCCACCAGCGCGATCATCTTACCCAGCCCAGCCTAGACGACATTTTGGCGGTGGACCATTGGGCGCGGGGGGCAGTATTGGAGGCCCATCGCACTCAAAAAACTGTTGTGGCGTAAGGGGTAATATCGATGTACGTTGTTGGCCTCATCAGCGGCACCTCTGCAGACGGCATTGACGCAGCGCTGATCGAAATCTCAGGTCCCCCTGAAGCGCCTGCTCCTCGCCTTCTGGCAGGCCATACCTATCCCTATGACCCCGCCCTACAGCAGACCATCTGGGCTGTATGTGCTGGTGAATCAATCACCCTGGCGGATTTGGCTTCCCTGGACGATGCGATCGCCAGCGCGTTCGCCAAAGCGGCCCGAGCGATCCAGATTGGGCAGCCCACAGCTCAGCTTGTGGGCTCCCACGGTCAGACCGTTTACCACCGTCCGCTTCATCCCCTATTGCCTAATGGGGCTCGTCCTAATGGCTCGGCTTCAAAAGCGACTTACTCTGGCTTGGCCTACAGTCTGCAGCTTGGTCGCGGCGAAGAGATTGCTCGCTTAGTCAATTTGCCCACAGTGTCTAACTTTCGGCAGGCCGATATTGCGATGGGGGGAGAGGGGGCCCCCCTCGTTCCGGCGGTTGACAAAGTGTTGTTAAGGCATCCCTGCCTATGGCGATGTGTGCAAAATATTGGCGGCATCGGCAACTTCGCTTACCTCCCCCCTCCGTCTAGCTCCGATCCGGTATTGGGTTGGGACACCGGACCCGGAAATTCCCTGCTCGACTTGGCGGTGCAGACCCTGTCAGGAGGCCAAAAGACCTACGACGCTAATGGTGACTGGGCCGCTCAGGGAACCGTCTGCGAGCCCTTGCTTGCCCGTTGGTTAAGTCATCCTTTCTTCGAGCAACCTCCCCCTAAATCCACCGGTCGCGAGCTATTTGGGACTGATTTTCTCCAACAGTGTATGCTGGAGGCACAGCCCCATAACCTAGCCCCTGCGGACTTACTGGCGACCCTCAGCGATCTGACTGCGGCGTCTATCGCGCTGAGTTATCAACACCTGCCGCGCCTGCCCGATGAGGTGCTGCTGTGCGGCGGGGGCCGGCATAACCAGCATTTGGTCAACCGAATCCAGCACTATCTAGGCGCGATTCTAGTGACGACCACCGACATCGCCCACCTCAACCCCGATTACAAAGAAGCGATCGCCTTCGCGCTTCTGGGCTACTGGCGGTGGCACAGGATTCCCAGCAATCTCCCCAGCACCACAGGGGCCTCCCGCGCTGTCTCTCTCGGTGACGTCTACCTGCCGCCCCAGTGGCCCTCCAGTGACCCTATGATTGACTCTAGGATAGGGGTGAAGCCCTCGTTTCCCCTGCCCAAAAATTGATGAATTGAGAGCGATAGCGATCCGTGGCACATACGTTTCTCATGGAAGATGGGCGCTGGTTCTTGAGTGGAAGCTGGCTGGATCGAGATGGTCCCTCCATAGCGGTCAAAGGGAAGCTTCTAGTCGCTTGGAAACGCGACAACTGGTACACCCTAGTGACCAAGCTGAACTTTCCCAATGGCGATCGCGAAGAAATTTTGTTCCAGTACCGGGGCCGCTTTGTTAGCAACAACCGGCGCTACACTTTTGTGCTGCAGCACAGCGAGCTGGGCCGGGTTGAGGGAGAAGGGTGGATTGCCCCCGACTCCATCATCCAGCGCTACTGGGTGTTAGACGATCGCGATCGCCGTACCGGCTTTGAAAGTCTCCACCGAGTTGCGGGCGATCAATACCATCTTTCCAGCAGCATTATGTCGGGCCACTACCTGACGAGCATGATGGAAGGGACCCTAAGCCGTCAGACAGTTTAGCCCATAGCAGCAAATCAGTAGGGCCACTCGTGCCCTTCACTGATGGCGGGGTCTTCATCAAAGCTAATCAACTTGAGATGGTCTGGGTTTTCCAGCAGCATCTTAGCCAAAATGAGGGCGGCGATCGTCCAGGTCTGATACTTGCGCGACGCCTTGCCCACAAGGCGCCCATTGCGCCCGTCGTAATACTCGGGCCACTCGTCCTGGCTGAGCCGCTTTTCGGCTAGGGCCACGGCCCGCTCACCCATCTCTCGTCGCCCCTGCTTGATGGAGACTGCCACCAACATCCACAGCAGAAGGGGCCAGTTGCCGCCGTTGTGATAGGACCAGGGCACGTTCTTCGGGTCGCACCCGGTTAAAATCCGCCACTCATCCCCTTCAATCGCCGGGAAGCAGATCTTCATGGGCATGTAGCCTACCAAGTCGCTCCAGCGCTGCTCAATCAGATCTACAATAGAGCGCGATTCCTGCTCGCTGGCCAACGAGCAGATGACGGCCATCAAGTTTCCTAGGGCGTAGAAACGGAAATCAATTTGAGCGGGGCCGAGGTTGCCGGCCAGGTAGCCGCCCTGTTCAGGCATCCACTCTGTGAGCCAAACGGGAATGGAGTCGGGATAGATATTAAACTTGTTAACGGCCTGGGTGCCAAACTCTTCCCCACGGTAGCGATAGATATCGTTCAGCCGCCTCAAGTCCAGCCAGTAGTACTCGCGAATAAAGTGGTTGAGGGTAATCAGGCGCTGGTTGATCACCTGCCTGTAGACTTCGCGCCGCCTTGCCCCCGGCAGAAGCAGCTCCTGGGCAGCCCTGAGTGCCGCATAGAACAGGGCCTGAATTTCAAGTGGGTGACCCGCCACCCCCATACGCCGGTCGATCATAAACGAGGCATCGGGCACCAGCAGTGTGGGATACATGTCAAAGCGATCGGCCAGACAGAGCTTCAGGATAAGGATGATGCCGTCCTGAAATTCGGGCCGCTCTGCCAGCTCGCGATCGCCCGTCGCCCGGGTGTAGGCCCGCAGCAAAATCAGCCACCAAAAGCTGGAGTCGACCGGAGTGACGCGGCCAATGGCGTGCTCGCCGAAATCTGCCACCAGATGGGGCTGCTCACCCCAAGCTTCCACCTTAAAGCTAGCAGGCATGAGCCCCTGGCCCGCGTTGAAGCGATCCATCTGCTTGTCGCTACTCTGCAGCATCAGCGTTTCTATTAGGAAATGGCGCACGATTTCGGTCTGGCCATTCATCAGAAAGACCAAAGCCGATGGCACAAAATCCCGCACAAAGCACTGATCATAATTGAGCGCTTCTACCTCAGGATCGCGGGCCGCAACCGTACCTACGGCATTCTCCTTGTAGTACAGGATAGAAGCTTCCAGAAGCTTCCAAGCTTCTGGCAAAAGGCTGTTTGTAAGGCGGATCACAGAGGTCATATAAATAGGTCGATATGTTGAGTAGCAAACGGTAAAAATTAAATAAAGGCTGACTGCATTCGGCCTTGAAGTGCCCGAAAGTACAGCATCGGTTTTGATTTGCCCTAGACTTGAAACTGCCCTTATATCAGCGCCGACAGCGCTTCTACGGCAGGATGGTTTATCGGGGGAGAAACCCGCTGAGAGCCCTTTTTGAAAAATTATCGACTGAAATAGAAGTTATCTATAGTGGAGATGCACATTTAGGCTTAGGCTTTGCAAATATTTAACAGATGGCGATCGCGACCTGTCACCATCGATAGTCCGCAATGGCGATCGCGATAGCTAGAAAGCTATCTCCAAAGCGATTACTGCATCAGTCTAGCCCCTGCACGGGAATGGGATTGCTGCGGGCGACTTGACGCTACGACGAACTATTTCTATTTCACAAGCATAGCCAATAGTCAAACTGTTGCATTCTCAATCTGTAAATTCCACTGTTTGGTCCTACCTTTATTGAAAATTTACCCAATTGCTGCGTATTGCAAATTCCCAGGTCAAACCCAATTTAGTCGTCTGGTTCAGGCATAGCGCTAGAATAACTGAGCTTACCTCGAGACGTTTGTTTAGGTCGGCTATGGTGGTTTGGGAACTCGACTTCTACTCTCGTCCCTTGCTGGATGAGAGGGGCAAAAAGCGGTGGGAGCTGCTGCTGTGTGAAAGCCCCATGGCAGTGACACAAGACCTATCGGCTTTGTACCGCTACTCGGCTTTCTGCGACAGCAGTGAGGTGAATTCGGTTTGGCTGAGACAGGGCATCGAAGCCGCAATCGCTCAAGCCCCGGCCCCACCGGACCGCATCCGCTTTTTTCGTCGGCAAATGGCCAATATGATTACTAAGGCCTGCGACGATGGCGGATTGCTGGCTGTGCCTAGCCGCCGGACGCTGGCGCTGAGCCATTGGATAGAAGAGCGACTGGCGTCGGTCTATCCCACTATGTCTGGCTACAGTCCTGGCACGTCCCCTTCCGTAAGCTACCCCCCCGAAATTCCTCAGCCTTTGCCTGATGCGCTGCGGGGCGATCGCTGGGCGGTGGTCAGCTTAGAGGCCGGAGCACTACTGGAGATGTCTGACTGGGATGTTCAGTTTGGTGAGGCTTTTCCGCTCTCGCTTACTGCACTCAAGCCGGAGACCCCAGTTCCCGGCCTAATTATCTTTTCACCGCGAGCCGGGGCGATTAGCGCTTGGCTGTCGGGGCTAGAGCTGGCCTTTCTCTCAGTCGAGCCGACTCAAGTCGGGGCATTGGGGCTGCTGATGCATACTGGGGCGAGCGACGCCTGGATTTTGGCTAACTTGGGAGACGCCTCGGTGCGGCGGGAGGCCGAAGCATTTGAAACGATGAAGCAGACGGCTGACAAAACGCACTTCCTCGCGATTCAGGAGTCACCGGATTCACAATCCTTTGCGGGATTTTGGCTCCTGCAAGAGCGCAATTTAGCGTAAGATTGCAAAGCGACTTAGCTTCGGTCCCTCAGGGCGGCTCAGCATTTCAGGGCCACTGAATATCGGCATCGCTGGGTCAAGCTGTTACCTCTCAACCTATGGTGTTCGATAGTCGAAAGCCAGATGTTTTGTCTGAGCAGGTGCTAGAGCTTGCCCAAAAAGCAGGAGCGGAAGCTGCTGAGGTGTATCAGGCGCTTACCCGCACCAATCCTGTTTTTTTCGACGCTAACCGGCTGAAGCGCATCGAAAGTTCGCAAACCGAGGGGATGGCGCTGCGACTATGGCGCCAAGGCCGACCCGGTCTCGCAGTTGCCCACGGCCCAGTCGAGCCCCAAACTTTGGTGGACCGTGCCCTTGCTGTCACCCGATTGACCCAGCCCGAGGCCGCCGAGCTAGCCTTGCCTAAGCCGCTGCACTGTGCTGATGTCGGACATCCTGCGCCAGTGCAGCAGTTAATCGACTGGGGGGAAGCGGCCATTGCTCAAATTCGCGATCGCTACCCCGATGTGCTGTGCTACGCCGAATGGACCTGCGAGGCCGAGACCACCCGCCTGCTCAACTCTAGGGGTCTGGACTACCAATATACAGATACGACCCTCAGCAGCTATCTGAGCGTCGAGCGTATTCGAGAAGGCGACTTCCTCAACGTATCGGATGGGCAAACCCAGCGCGATCGGCTTTCTCAAGAGGACTTAGTGGCGCAAATTTCTCAGCGCATCGAGTGGGCCCAAGACATAGTTGAGGCACCCCAGGGTCGTTTACCTGTTGTTTTCACCTCCAAAGCGGCTGACCTACTGTGGGATACGGTGCAGTCTGCCCTAGACGGCAAACGGGTGATTGAGCGGGCGTCCCCCTGGAGCGATTTGCTGGGGGAGCAGGTCGTGAGCTCTCATCTAACGCTGCTTCAACAGCCTGGGGTCGGTCCCTTTAGCTGCCCTTTTGACGATGAGGGCATTCCCACTAAGGAAATTGTCTTCGTCGAGGACGGCGTTCTTCAGATTTTCTACGCCGATTGCACCATTGGCAATCAGCTAGGGAGTGGCACAACAGGCAACGGGTTTCGCCCCCAAATCGGCAGCTATCCAACGCCGGGCCTGTTCAACTTCATTGTGGTGCCTGGAAAGCGATCGCTGCTCGATCTAATTCGGCAGCTAGACCACGGCATCGTGGTCGATCAAATGCTGGGTGCTGACGGCGGCATCTCCGGCGACTTCTCCGTGAATGTCGATTTGGGCTACCGGGTGGAGCGAGGCCAAGTGGTGGGCCGGGTGAAAAACATTATGGTGTCGGGCAACGTCTACGCCGCTTTGAAACAGGTTGACCTCGGCAGTGATCCACAGTGGAACGGCCCCTGCAGCACCCCCTCCATCGCACTGCCGGATCTGTCAGTTGTCCGCCGCTGACGGAGCTAGTTAAACCATTCTAGTCAAACCATCCAATGTCAGCGTCAGAGAGCTTCGGCAGCGGAGCGCTGGGTTGATTTTGTGCAGGCTTCTTGTCCGCTGGGAGAGTGCGGCGCTGCAGGCTAGAGGACTTTCTGGGCGTAGAGGGGGGGCGCTGGAGTGGAGCAGCTTGGGCCGGAGAAGATAAAGCCGCCTGCTCCGTTTTGGGGGCCTGTTCGGTTGACATTGGAGGCAGGGATGCCGACGCACTAGAGGCCGCAGGACGTCGCGATGCGGGCGCTGCCGAGATGGGGAAGGGTCGGGGTGCGGAGCGCGCTGGGGCCGGCGATCGCTGCGGTAGCTGGGGCTGTGAGGCTTGGGGCTGTGAGGCTTGAGGTCGTGAGGTTGAGGCCTGTAGGGTTTCAGGCTGTAGCGGAGCCTGGACAGTCGAGATTCCCTGGGTCAACTTACGGATGTACTCTTTAGCCTCCGCTAGCTCTCGCTGAAGTGACGCCATCTTCTCGACGGATGCGCGAAGCTGGGCAATCTGCTGCCGCTGCTCTTGAAGCGTTTCTTGAAGCTGGGCGGACTGAGTCTGCAGGCGCTTTTCTCGCTGCTGAGTCTGGACCAGCTGCTCCTCCAGGAGCGCGATCGCACCGTCCACCGGGGGCTCGTCCACCGGAGTTTCATCCACCGGGGGCTCATTCGCCTGACTCTTGATTACCTGGCTCTCGACCAGCTGACTTTCATTCGCTTCGCTTTTATCCACCTCGATAACGGTGGCGATCGCCTCAACTGAGATGGTCTGCTCCATCTCGTTCGCGCTGCTCAGGGAGGAAGGGCTGACTGTCTCGGAACTTTGGGCGCTGCGCTCGGTGGCTTCATCTGTCCCACGTGCTTGAGCGATCGCTTGGTCAGCTACTGGTTCTATTACAGGTTCTGCTACAGCTTCTGTCGTGGGTTCTGCTAGAGCCTCTCTCCAAATAGGGGGCGCTGACGCCGAGACAAGCGGTTGCTCGACCTCGGGCGCTGACATTTCGACGGGACCTGCGGCACCACTCTCAGGCGTAGGAGCACCATTAGCAAGATTTCCGGTCTTAGCCTCAATATCAGGCGATTCAGCGGCAAGCGGCTCGGTCTGTTGATTATGGCCACTATTGTCTTCCATTTCCGCTTCCTCCAACTGACACAGAACGACTCAAAGGAACATTCAACAGCACGCGAAGCCATAGGATTAGCGCTAGCCGAGACCAATAGCCCTAAAAATTGACTGCTCCTGACTCTATTCTAAAGTGATGGTCACCATAATTTAGGACTACACTGATATATGAGCGTTATGCAGTTCCTATGGCACCCGAACCAATCACCCTCCTTTCTGGACGAGAAATTGAGCAAATGCGCAAAGCAGGGCAGACCGCTGCCGAGCTATTGGCCTACTTAGAGCCGCTTGTGAAGCCCGGTGTAACGACCCTCGAAATTAACGACGCTGCGGAGGAGTGGACCCAAAAGCGTGGGGCGAAAAGCGCGCCGCTGGGGTATCACGATTTTCCTAAGTCCCTGTGCACTAGCGTCAATGAGGTGGTGTGCCACGGCATTCCCAACGCCAAGCAGGTGCTCAAGGATGGCGATATCATCAACATTGATGTCACCCCGATTGTAGACGGGTTCCACGGCGATACCTCCCGCACCTACTTTGTCGGGACGCCGTCCGCCACAGCCAAGCGGCTCGTCGAGGTCACTGAGGAGTGCCTAATGCGCGGCATTGCCCAAGTGAAGTCGGGGGCGCGCATCGGCGACATCGGTGCCGCCATTCAAGCGTATGCCGAAGCCCAAGGCTTTTCCGTGGTGCGCGATTTTGTCGGTCACGGCGTGGGCCGTATCTTTCACACCGCTCCCCAGGTCCCCCACTACGGTAAGGCGGGGAAGGGCAAAAAGCTGCGCCGCGGTATGGTGTTCACCATCGAACCCATGATTAATGAAGGGACCCACGAGGTCGAGGTGCTCAAGGACGGCTGGACTGCGGTAACTAAAGACCGCAAGCTTTCGGCTCAGTTTGAGCACACCCTAGCGGTGACTGATGATGGGGTCGATATTCTCACCCTGCTTCCGGAGCGGGTTGCAGCCTGAGATTGTTTTGGGCATGCCCTGCTAGAAAAAATCTGGCAGCCACGGGGAGGGACCGGCAAACAGTGAGGCCGCGATCGCCATTGCCGCCTCCGTCCCGTTTAGCAATCCGGCCTGCCGCATCTGAGCTGGCGACAGAAGCCCAGCATAGAGGGAAGCGAGGGCATCCACCGTGAGCGTGAGCTGAGGCTCGCCGTCTGGGGTCACGGTTCCGCGCCCGTTGCTCACCGACAGCATCCAGTTGCCGTGGTTCGCCGGCAGCACCGCATCAATCACCCTAAAGCGCAGCTCGGCAGTGACGCTGGCAGGGTAGCCTCGCGCTTCTAAAGCAAGGGGAACGTTGACCAAGCGCAGCATCCAGCGCTCTAGTGACTTCAGCTTAGCCGTCTGGTCTGGCAGCAGCAGCGCCATTGGGTCAAGTGCACCACCGCGCCACCGCACCACATCAACTTGTGACCCGTACCTCGATACAAATCCCCAGAGCGATCGCCCCGCTTCAGCCGTCGTCATGGCCCAATCCAAAACAGTGAGCGTGGAGGGCGTCCCTCTCTCAAGCCGAAATACCACGTAACCTGTTGGACTATTGACCGGACCAACGCCGTAAGCGAAATGTGCGGGCTTGTCTTTGCTTCGGCTGTCCACAATGACAGTCCAAATACTCTGGTGACGGTCGAGGTGGCCAGAGTGATGACGAGCGTATTCCTGTTGAATTGGACGCAGACTCTCGACGCAAAGCGGCACGGGCTGAATCGACAGCGGCACGTCAGCAATGCCAATCTGATGCAGGGGAACCTGCCAGTGGCAAAATGTTCCGCCCGTGCCGTATCCCATGCGCCGGTAAAGTGGGTCTGCTGCTGAGTAGAGTGCTGACAGCGGCGTTTTCGCGTCGTAAAGCTCATTAAGCGCGGCCTGAATTAGTTCCCTAGCATGGCCTTGGCGCCGGGACTCAGGTAAGACGCTGACTGAGGCAATCCCCGCCATTACAATTTTTTGACCGAACCACCACTGGGCGCTCGGTAGAATGACGAGTCCGCCAACAGGTTGGGAGGCGTGCCGCAGGATACGGAAGCTCTTAAGCCCAACCCACTCAACGTAGCGATCGGCGTCTGCCGCCGTGCTCAGAAACCCTTGCTGCTCAGAGCGCTTAATAAATTCAAGGTCTTGCGTCGAGGCAAGTCGGTAGTCATAATCTGTCATGGCGTTATCTCAGGCCGGACGACTTCAACTGCGGCAGCTCGCGCTAATCAATTTTTAACGCCTTTGGCCCGTCGCTATGGCCGCAAAAATACAAGAACCCAACGAAAACAGGGGACCCAAACGGAGTCCCCCATGGCGATCGCTAAAGGAAAGCGGACTAGCTTGAACGCTTTACTCCTCGTCGTCCTCATCTTCGTCATCGGTCGGGTAGATGAAGCTTTGGGAGCGCCCAGTCAGCACAGACTTACCCAGCGATAGCGCCTTCTGCGCTTCTAGAGCCGCCTGATGCTTCCAGGTAGACCGACGCATGCTGCGCTTCGATTTGGATGTTTTCTTCTTTGGGACAGCCATGACTGAACACCGATTCCACAACCTTTCAAATATAGATCAAAGCCGTTGTACAAGCAAGCACAAAATGCCGCTAAAATCGCTGCGGTTGTTTCGGCGCGTCACAGGTCAGGTAAGACACCACCACAAACACGGCGCAGCCCACTAGCGGGCTCAAGAGCGTGGGCAAACCATCGAAATCAGGCGTAAACAGGCTGTTGGGGATGTAGAGCAGCTCGTTGTCGAGGCCAAACGCGGTGGGCATCATTACGAATAGGAGCAGACGGGTGGCTGAACCGATAATAATGCAGGCGATCGCCCCTTCTGTGGTAGCTTTGGGCCAAAAGAGGCCTCCCACGAGGGGCACCAGCAGTCCAGCAAAACCCAGGTCAAACGCCAGCAGCAGCAGCAGTCCAGTTTGGGGAACTCGGAGGGCAAAGAAGACGCCGAACAGCGTGACAGCGACTGCCATTGTCCGCGTCGCAGATAGAAGGCGATTTCCGCCCCCGTTTTCTTCTCTATGGGAGACGTTCAAGACGTTATGGGCCAGGACAGAAGCAGTTCCTAAAATAGCGCCGTCTGCCGTCGATAGCGACGCCGCCAAGATTCCCAGAATCACAGTCAAACTGATTCCTACCGGAGCCGCCGATGTTAGTAGCGCAAACAATACTGGGCCATCGGCTTCAATACCGAGCTGCGTCAGAACTGCCGGCGCCGAGAGGGCAACTAGGGAGTAGGGAATGCCGATAATTACCGTCCCCAAGGCTCCAAGGAAGCAAGCCTTTTGAGCCGTTTCTGGGCTGTCGGCGGCAAACACGCGCGCCATAAAATCAATGGCGACAATATCACCTAAGCCCAAGGCAAGCAGCGTTGCCCAATTAATTAGCGCTCCTGAGGCTGGGTCTGTGAGCTGCCCCAAAGCAGCAGGTCCCATCCCGTCAGGGATGGTAATGCCGAAGCTAAACATAACAAACCCGATTAAACACAGGGAGCCCAGTAGGGCAAGAGCGACCTGAACGATGTCGGTGTAGGCCACCGCGAGCAGACCACCGCCGATGGTGTAAAGCAATACGATTATGGCAATCACCACCACGCCGATGACGTAGCTGGTCTTCAAAAAAGTCTCGAAGATATAGCCCCCTGCAACTAGGTTTCCAGCTAGCAAAAACGAAAAGCTAAGCACCATAATGACAGAGGCAACCAACTCCGTCGTGCGGCTGTATCTGACCCGATAGAAGTCGGGCAGAGTCAGGAGCTTCATGCTGTTGAGGGGCTTCGCAAAAAAAAGGCCCGTGAGCAAAAGACAGAGGGCCAAGCCCAGCGGCAACGACGCCCCCGCCCAAAACCCAAATTCGGCGGTTAAGTCTGTATTGCCCAGAGTGGCGTTAGCATCGATGGACTGGGCCATTAGCGTTGTGGCAGCCAGCGGCAGTATCAGCTGCCGACCGGCAACAAGGTAGTTGACGCTGCTCTCTTGAATTTTATCGGTGGCGAGCAGTCCTACGCCGATATTAGCCAAAAGGAATAACAGGATGGACCAAAAGAGTAAGAGATCTAGCATAGTGAATCATCAATTTCAGGGATCTGTCGCCTGGGAGTAACCCTACTAGGCTGAAAGCCTTAAGTTCGTAGGCGACTTGTTCACAAACGGCCTGACTAATCAGGGCGTTTGCTATGCATCACGAAGCTAGCAATCCCCCTGCTAAGGGATCCATCGTAGTGAAAAACCTTATGCGTATTTCCCATGATGACTTGTCAACATGTTGTATACGTGAAGAAGCTCAAATCTGGCCTGAGCTAGTCTCTGTTGAGAGGCTCACTGAATAAATTCAAGCAGTTGAACCAAGGGCTGACTGAGCGATTGGTAGGTCTCTGCTTTAGTTTCAATCTGCTGAAGCTGCCCCAGCGCCCGACTGCAGGGAAACCCATATTTCTGCTTTACCCGCTCACTGGCAATGATTAGCGCCGTGCGCGATCGCGCCACAAAATCCACTAGGCTGTACGTCTCCCCTGGCGTCAGGTAATCTTGCACCACCAATGAGGGAGAGTAGCAGATTTCTTGAGAGCCATCGGGCCACTGAATCTTGAACTGAATTTCAGGCATGGGTTTTCCTCACGTCGGTCTTCATATTGAACTATCCGTAACAGCGCTGGCACAAAGTCGCTCATACGCTTCAATATGCTGACGGGCGCTGTGGGTCCAGGTATAGCGCTCCAGAATAGACTGGCCCTGCCATATAACTGACTTTGCCACCTGCGGGTCAAGCGATCGCACCATGGCCGCGGCGATCGCGGTTGGGTTCAGCGGATCCGTAAAGAACGCCTGCTGGGACGACAAAAATTCCGTAAAGGGGGGCTGATCCGAGACGACGACAGGCAGCCCAGAGGCGATCGCCTCCAGCACCACCAGCCCCCAGCCCTCTTTCAGAGAGGGGAAAACAAAGGCGTCAGCGCAGCGGTAGAGGGCGGGCAAGACTTTGTCGGGCACGACCCCCGGCAGCACCAGCGGTTCGCCGCTGCCGATGCTCAGCCCTAGGGACTCAGCGGCGGCAAAAAATTCGTCGCGGTAGGGCTGGTAGTCGAATAGGGTCGCCCCGCCCACAATCATGAGCTGAGCCGTGGGGCGATCGCGGCGCACTTGGGCAAAGGCCTGCAGCAGCCGCAGGGTATTTTTTCGGGGCTCGATGCCGCCCACGGTGAGAAATACCGGACCTTTAAGCCCGTCGTAGCGCTCCCGCAGCGCTGCTTCCTCCCCACTCCTTTGGGGCGTAAACCGCTGCCGGTCGACGCCGTTGACCACCCGCGTCGCCTCGATGCCGTAGTCTTGCCGCAGGGCATGACGCCAGCGATCGCTCACCACCAGGCAAAGGTCGGGCTCTCGAATGGAGCGGTCTTGGCACTGCTGCAGGTAGACGCTCTCGAAGGACTCGACGTGGTGTACGGTGCGAACAATCGGGGCCATGGCTGAAGCCAGGCTTTGGGTCGAGCTGCTCTGCCGCCGCAGAAGCCCTAGGGCGTTGGCGCCAATGCAGTCTTGAGCGTGGTAAATGTCGTACTGACCCACGGTGGGCTGCAGCGCGGCGACAAATTCCCCAATCCGCTGACGAATGAGGCCGTCAATGTCGGCAGGGGCCTCTTGGGCAGGAATCAGGTGAACTGAACAGGGCAAGGGGCGATCGAAGCCGGTGCCTTTGTCTAGGGCGTAAACGCTGACCTGGTGCCCCAAGGCGGTGAGGGCGGCGGCGAGTTCCAGGGTGTGGATGACGCTGCCGCGAGGTTTGGTGGAGTAGGTCAATAGGGCGATGCGGAGCGGCATGG
>JBHJHJ010000209.1:0-13648 GCA_050330955.1 Elainellaceae cyanobacterium
GCTGAAAAACCGCGCCCTGCAGCGTTTCCTCGACTCCACCTCCGGCCTCATCGGCTTAGGCCTCACCTTGCTGATTGTCCTAGCCGCCCTGCTGGCCCCCGTCCTCAACCCCTACGACCCCGCCAGCGATCGCAACTACGCCGCCCGCCTCCAGGGGCCGAGCCTAGAGCACTGGTTCGGGGCCGATGGCCTAGGCCGGGATATCTTGACGCTAGTGTGGTACGGCCTGCGCACTTCCCTGGTGGTTGGTCTCGTCTCCGTGCTAATTGGCCTACTCATCGGCGTCATGCTAGGGCTGGCGGCGGGGTACTTCCGCGGCTGGGTGGAGCGGGGGGTGGGCTGGGTGACAGAGGTGATGCTGGCCTTTCCGCCCATTCTGCTGGCGATCGCCGTGGTGACGGTGACGGGGCCGAGCGTGGTCAGCGTCATGTTTGCCGTCGGCATCGTGCAGATTCCCAAATTCATTCGCCTCACCCGCAGCATGGTGCTGTCGCTGCGGGAGCAGGAGTTTATCCAAACGGTGCGGGCCTTTGGGGCCAAGCCGCCGCGAATCGTGTTTCGACACATTTTGCCCGCGAGCTTGGCGCCGCTGGTGGTGCAGGCTACGTTAGCCATCGGAGTTTCAACCCTAGAGGCGGCGGGGCTAGGCTTTTTGGGGCTAGGGGCGCAGCCGCCAACGCCGGAGCTAGGCACCATGCTATCGGATGCCTTCAA
Source organism: Elainellaceae cyanobacterium (assembly GCA_050330955.1). GTDB lineage: Bacteria > Cyanobacteriota > Cyanobacteriia > CAKZMO01 > CAKZMO01 > JBCCAG01. The sequence continues at coordinate 715 of JBHJHJ010000209.1, forward strand.
AGGGGGCTATTCCCTCTCAGCACCCTGGACAATTATGTTTCCGGGGCTATTTATCACCTTGACGGTGCTAGCGTTTAATCTGCTAGGGGACGGGCTACGGGACGCACTGGATCCCAAAGGATGAAATATATTCCATGAGCCGATTCCCCCAACAGCTCCAGTTCATCGCCGAACTCGACAAGCTCAAAACAGTCTTGCGCCAGACCCGCCTAATCGACGATTCCCGGCGAGAAAATAGCGCCGAACACTCCTGGCATTTGGCGATGATGGCGTTAGTGCTGGCTGAATATGCCCCAGCGCCCGTTGACCTGCAGCGGGTGATGACCCTGCTGCTGCTGCACGACGTGGTGGAAATCGATGCCGGCGATGTCTTTTGCTACGATGTCGCAGGCAATGTGGGCAAGGCTGAGCGAGAGGCGAAGGCAGCAGAGCGGCTGTTTGGGCTGCTGCCTGACGACCTATCGCGCTCTTTTCAGGCAGCCTGGGATGAATTTGAAGCCCAGGCTACGCCAGAGGCCCAGTTTGCAGCGGCGCTGGACCGGATTCAGCCGTTTTTGCACAACCAGTACACCGCAGGGGGAACTTGGCGAGGACGCCAGATTACTCGGAAGCAGGTAATGGCCCGAATGGCTGCGGTGAAAGCGGGAACGCCCGCGCTGTGGCCTTGGGTACTAGAGATGGTGGAGAAGGCGATCGCAGATGGATATTTAGTGGATTAGGCCACACTATTAGCGCAAAATTCGCCCCGCGGCCCCACCTACAGACGCCGGCAGGCCCAGCACCAGCGTGTCCCTCAGCCACTCCTGCCAAGGATCCTGTAGACTGAGCTGCTGAAAGAGAATCAGCATCACCACCGAGGCGGCCAGCGCTACCAGGTAGGCGGCTAAGGTTTCTGTGACCGGCCCCAGCAGCAGACCCCGCTGCTGCCGCTGCTGGCGATCGGCAAAGCCTGAGGCAAACACAATCATATAGGAGAGAACGAGAGACACCGTCATAATCAGCAGTAGCCATAGGGGTGGAACAGCGGCGGCCAAAATCGGAATCTCCTCGGTGGGCGCAATGCTGAACGCAATCAGAATCGCGCCCAGTAAGGTGGCATCGAAATCAATCAGCGTTTCGCTAATGGCGAGGGACGGGGCGAGGCTAGGCTCACTGGCGCGATCGCCCGTGGACCTCTCAGCAGGCGTGCGGCGCTGACCCTGCTGGGTCAAGGTCGAGCGGGCCAGCGCCACGCCAAGGGAAAAGGGAACTGCCTCAAACACCAGCTTGCCTAGGGCCTCGGTCAGGGGCGTATCTAGGGTAATGCGCCGCAGCACCAGCAGGGCGATCGCAGCACAGATGATGCCAATGCCCAGAGCCTCCACGCTCTCGAGCAGCGCGTCAACCGGGTTGAGGGTGAGGGTGCGGCGAAACCCCACGGCCTGGGTGAGCAGCAGCACCACCATGAACGTTGCCCCCAAGACTAGCAGCAGCTGAGGCGCTGCCGCAGATGACCCAATAGACCAGACCTCAACGGTGTAAAGCAGCGGAATGCCGAACAAAAAGCCGCCAGAAGCGCCTCCTAAGATATCTTGAAGCTCACGCCGCCAAATTGATGAGACGTCAGCATTCATAGCGATTTCAGCATAAGCGATTTCAGCATAAAGATTTCAACCCCGGCTTACCCCGCCTGGGGAATCCAGCGACAAAATTGAAGCTACGTTATGAAAAATAACAAAATCTGTGAAAATTTCGGGAACAACCTACCGTGATTTGGGTTCTATAGCTTAGTGATACTAGACTCTAGTCTATCCGGATGTTTAGGATGAAGTTTTTGTAAAGCCCTGTGCTCTCTGTCAATATAGAAAGCCTTCTCAGAGACAGCACACCTTGCTGTTAAATATTGAGATCAGTGATATTACGGAAACAGCAGTTAGCGTGTAGAATAATGATATTCTGCCGGTGCATTTAAAAGTCAGGTGATAGAACGTCGGTGATTGTGTTACAGCTACAGCGTCATCTCTACAATGTTTTCCCATTAATAGTTGTTCCATCAGGTCTCGAAAGATGGCCCATCATCAACCCACTATCTACGTGCAGCTACCCCGCCCTACCCTATGGTAACCACCGAACAGAGGACAGTCCGCAGCAAGAGCCTACTGCTGCTCTCTGAGTACCGGCGATCGCCTTCCCTCGCCATCAGAAACCAGCTTGTCCAGCTCAACTATGGTCTAGTGCGCCGCGAGGCTCACCACTGGGTCAACCAGTGCACCGAGTCCTATGACGATCTGGTGCAGGTGGGTAGCCTGGGGCTGATAAACGCTATTGAGCGGTTCGATATTTCCAAGGGCAACGCCTTTAGCTCGTTTGCACTGCCCTACATTCGCGGCGAAATTCAGCACTACCTCCGAGACAAAGGCTGCACCGTCCGCATCCCACGTCGTTGGCAGGCGCTGCAGCATAAAGCTACCGTAAAAGCACGGGAATTGCGCAGCCAGCATAACCGCCAGCCCACCGACCTAGAGCTGGCAGCGGCGCTAGAGGTCTCTATCGAGGAGTGGCAGGAAGTCAAGCTGTCCTATCGCAACCGATCGCCCCTGAGTCTGGACGCGCCGGCCTACGATACAGACGACGGATCCGCTTGTCTGGGGGATCTGATCCCCGACGCCCGCTACCGCAGCTTCCAGCTTGCCCAAGAAGACCGCATTCGCCTGCAGCAGGGTCTGGTTCAGCTTGAGAACCGGACGCGGCAGATTTTAGAGTTCGTGTTCTTGCACGATTTGACCCAGCGGGAGACGGCGGAACGACTGGGGGTCAGCGTGGTCACAGTATCGCGCCGCCTGAAAAAAGGGCTCAGCTCGCTGCAGCAGATTATGTCGGGGTCGCAGTAGGCCTAGCGCGACTCAATCAACCTTTACTCAAGGGTTTGATCTACGATAGAGCATACCCCCAACACACTGCGACGCGGGCCAACGAATGACTGAACCCAGGCTAGACTTTCAGGACGAATTCGACGTTGTCGTCATCGGCGCCGGTCACTCGGGCTGCGAGGCGGCGCTGGCGTCGGCGCGCTTGGGCTGTCGTACCCTGATGCTCACCCTCAACCTGGACCGTATTGGCTGGCAGCCCTGTAACCCAGCGGTGGGCGGGCCCGCCAAGTCCCAGCTGACCCACGAGGTTGATGCCCTAGGGGGCGAGATCGGCAAAATGGCCGACCGCACCTACCTACAAAAGCGGGTGCTCAACCTATCTCGCGGCCCTGCGGTTTGGGCGCTGCGGGCCCAAACCGACAAGCGTCAATATTCCCGGGTGATGCGCGAGGTGGTGGAAGCCCAGGAAAATTTGGTAGTGCGCGAGGGCATGGTGACGGATTTGGTGCTGGGCTCCAACGACGACGTTATGGGCGTCGAAACCTACTTTGGGGCGGCGTTTCGCTGTCGCAGCGTCGTCCTCACCACGGGCACCTTTTTAGGAGGCACCATTTGGGTGGGCAATAAGTCCATGCCCGCAGGCCGGGCCGGAGAGTTTGCGGCGGTAGGACTGACGGACACCCTCAACCGCCTAGGCTTTGAAACCGGGCGGCTGAAGACCGGCACCCCAGCCCGGGTCGATCGCCGCACAGTGGACTACACTCACCTAGAGCCCCAGCCCCCCGATGAGGAGGTGCGCTGGTTTAGCTTCGACCCCGAGGCCTGGGTGGAGCAGGCGCAGATGAACTGCTACCTCACCCGCACCACCCCCGAAACCCACAGGCTGATTCGCGACAACCTCCACCTGTCCCCCATCTACGGCGGCTGGGTAGACGCCAAAGGGCCGCGCTACTGTCCCAGCATCGAGGATAAGATTGTTCGTTTTGCGGACAAAGAGTCCCACCAAATTTTTATCGAGCCTGAAGGGCGAGATATTCCTGAACTCTATATCCAGGGCTTCTCCACCGGCCTGCCCGAGGCCCTGCAGCTGCAGATGCTGCGATCGCTCCCTGGCTTGGAGAACTGCCGCATGATGCGCCCGGCCTACGCGGTGGAATACGACTACCTGCCGGCCACCCAGTGCTACCCCACCATGATGACCAAGCGGGTAGAGGGGCTGTTCGCGGCGGGGCAGGTGAACGGCACCACAGGCTACGAGGAGGCCGCCGCCCAGGGCATCGTGGCGGGTATCAACGCCGCTCGCTTTGTGCGCGGCCAGAGGATGCAGGTCTTCCCCCGCGAGCAGAGCTACATTGGCACCCTGCTGGACGACCTCTGCACAAAGGACCTGCGGGAGCCCTACCGCATGCTCACCTCCCGCTCGGAATACCGGCTGATTCTGCGGTCTGACAACGCGGACCAACGCCTGACGCCCTTGGGCCGCGAGCTGGGGCTGATTGACGATCGCCGCTGGGCTTTGTTTGAGCGCAAGCAGGCCAATATCACCGCCGAGAAGGCGCGGCTAGAAGCTACGCGGGTCAAGGAGCATGAAGATGTTGGAGAGGCGATCGCCGCACAAACGGGGCAGCGCATCAAAGGGTCAGCGACCCTGGCGGAGCTGCTGCGCCGTCCGGGCTTCCACTACGGCCACCTCATCCAGTATGGGTTAGGCAATGCAGAGCTTGCCACTGCGGAGCGAGAGGGAGCCGAAATCGACATCAAATACTCGGGTTACATTCAGCGCCAGCAAAACCAAATTGACCAGGTGAGCCGGCAGGCCAATCGCCCGCTGCCTCAAGACCTGGACTACAGCGGCATTGATACCCTATCGAAGGAGTCGCGGGAAAAGCTGATGCAGGTGAAGCCTCTCACCGTAGGGCAGGCCACCCGCATCGGCGGCGTCAACCCTGCTGACATCAACGCCCTGCTGATCTACCTCGAAGTGCGCAGTCGCCGTGGGTTAGAATCGACCGTAGTGTCAGGTGCCGCATCATAGTTTTGCCCGCGTGTGGATATGAACCCGAGTGGCTATTTGAGCCCAATGACGTCACAGATGTAATCAACAGCCGATGCCCCAGGATGCTAGCTCCAAATCGCCTCATGCCTCGTCTGCGCTGGCGCTTTACGCCGTAGACGACAGCCGACACAGCGCCTCAACGCCGGACGCGACCACGGCCACAGCTGGATTGGACCCGCAGGCGCAAAATCTGCAAGCAACAGAAACAGACCCGCCTAGCGGGGGCAGCATCGTCAAGCACGTCGATAGCGCCACCCTCGAAGCGTCCGCAGCCCAAGTCATGGACGAAGTGTTTGAAGACGTCGACTGCCTTTTGAACGGTGCTGCTTCGCCCCAGTCCGGGCCTTACGCCCAACCTTCTGGCACATCTTTTACGACTAACGTCTTCATGCCGTCTAAGGCCGCCGCCGCCGAAGAGCCCGCCACGGCCTTTAACGCTCTAGTCATGTTGTGGGGACTTTTCCCAGCGATCGCGACGGGCCTTTGTCTGGGGCTTGCCCTAGCCTTTGGCATTGCGGTCAGTGGCCGGCAGATGTCGGTTTCGCCTCTGGGTGAAGGCAACCCTGGTTCTGCGCCAGCACCCTCTCCTGAAGACGAGGCCTTTCTGGCTTATCTAGACCAGTCCTTAGAAACGATTGCGCAAAAGCCCCCTCAGACTGCGGATACGGAAGAGGGTGGGGAAAAATCTTCAATCCTGTCAGCCAATCCCTTTGAAGGCGCCTCCGGTCCAGTGCCGCCGCCGCCGCTCGCCGCGCCATCAGCCCCGCCAACCGCTGCGCCTAACTTACCCCTGCTGCCGTCAATCCCGGTGCAAACCACCCCAATCCGGCTGGCGCCTCAGCCACCAGCCGCGCCCGCGCCCCCTGCGCCTGCGCCTCAACCTCAACCTGAACCCCCCGCTAGCCCCCCAGAACCGGTTGCTGCTGCGCCTGAACCTGAAGTCATCCCCAATGTCTCGCCGTCGCCTCACGTGCTGGTGGGGCTACTCCAGCTGGGCGATCGCTCCGCCGCTATTTTCGAATTTGACGATGGCGCCAGACGCGTCCGGGTCGGGGAAGCGATCGGCGGCAGCGGCTGGAGCCTGGTATCAGTATCGCAAGACGAAGCGGTCATTCGCCGCAATGGTGAGGTACGCTCAATCTACATCGGTCAGAGTATCTAATTCCCATGGGCCTATTCGAAGACCTCAGCCGCTTCCTAGAAACGCGACTCGAAGAATTTCTGCGCAAGAATCCCCACCTCGAGCTACAGGCGCTCGATGAACAGCTGCGAGAGCAGGAGGCCGAAACCCTCCGCCTGATAGCCAGCTTCAAAGTGCGAGAGCAACAGCTACAAAACGAGATTCTTGCCACAGCCCAGGAGATACAGCGCTGGCACGGACGGATTCAAAAGGCGAAGGCAGCAGGGCGGCAGGATTTGGCCAGCGCTGCTGAAGCGCGAGAAGCGGCGCTGCTGCGTCAGGGAAATCAGCTCTGGGGCCAGATGAAAGGCGTTCAGGACCGCATTGTCCAATCGAAAGAGCTGGCGCAGCGTACCCAAAAGCGCCGTGAGGAGCTAAAGGAGAAGCTGCGTCAGGCGGAAGCGGCCCGGGCGGCATCGAAGGCGAAGGCGGCAGAGACGCCGGGATGGTCACAGTCCGCTGGCTACTCCTTCAATAGCGGTGCGCCGAGCAGTGGTTTTGATCCTCTGGAACAGTCGTTTCAAGACTGGGAGACGGATGAAGAGCTGCAGAAGATGAAGCGCAACATGAACCGCTAGCTCCCCCGTTGATAGTGGGTCACATTCTCGGGAATAGCGATGTCAGCAGGCAGCTTAGAATCCGGTATGGGGTCTCCAGCCATTAACTTGAGCGGCAGCTGCCCCGCCCAAACCGGCAGGGCATAGTCCTCAGCAGCGTCCACCGGCTCACCGCTGCGGATTTTAGCCGACCCTTCTTCGATGGGAAACGCCAGTACGCTCGTGGCCTTGATTTCGGCGGCGGTCGGTCTGCGGGCTTGCTCACACCGCCCTGGAACGATGTGTTCCGACAGCACCTCAAGGGCGTGGGCCTTTTCGGCTTCAGCCTCAACTGCTGTAGCATGGCCAAACAGCACCACCGAGCGATAGTTCATGGAATGGTGGAAGAGCGATCGCGCTAGCACAATGCCGTCAAGCAGCGTGGCCGTGACGCAAACGTCGAGCCCTTGCTCTAGGCTCTTCAGCATGCGGCTGGTGGTTGCTCCGTGAAGGTAGAGGCGATCGCCATCGCGCCCGTAGCTCATTGGAATTACAAAGGGTTGGCCGTCAATCACAAAGCCCACATGGACCACAAGGGCTTCATCCAAAATTTGATTGATGACGCTGCGCTCGAAATGACCGCGCTGGGGGCGGGTTCTAAGCTTGCTTCGGTCTGTGGTTTGCAGCATTTCTGGACTAGACATGGGGAAATCCTTTTAGTTCAACAGGCAGCTATTGCGCTACTGTAAGGATTAAATTGGCCTTGCTCAAGAGCCAATTTAATCCTTTTATGCCAGTCCAATTAGAGCCTAATGGATTTAGCGATTTCCTTAGACGGTGCTTCCGATACTCCCCTATATCAGCAGCTTGCCGAGGCACTGCGCCGTAGCGTGCTGCAAAAGCGGCTCAAGCCCAACCAAAAGCTGCCGCCGTCGCGGGCCTTGGCAAAGTCGCTGGAGATATCCCGGACCACGGTGACCCAGAGCTACGACATCCTGCTGAGCGAGGGGTACTTCGAAGCGCGGCGCGGGGCGGGAACGTTTGTCAGCCCCCGGCTCCCCGAAGAGTATCTGCAGATCGATAGGGTCGCCCAGAAGATGCTAGAACAGCCTGGGCCGATGCGGCTCTCCCGCTTTGGCGCTGGCCTGCAGGCCGCCGGTCTGCAGGCTACGGCAGAACCTGGGGGCGATATTAGCTTTCGCTACGGCAGTCCTGCGGCTGAACATTTCCCCATGGCGCTGTGGCGGCGTCTGCTCGCTCGCCACTGTCAAAGCACCGCCGCCTTGCTAAATTACAGCGCCGACGCAGCGGGGCATATGCCATTAAGGAAGGCGATCGCAGACTATCTGGGTCGCTCCCGGGCGGTGCAGTGCTGCGCAGCGCAGGTAATTATCGTCAGCGGGTCTCAGCAAGCCCTAGAGCTGATTGCGCGGCTCACCCTCGACCGAGGAGACTGGGTGGCAATGGAAAACCCAGGTTACCAAGGGGCTCGCCGCTGCTTTCAGGGACAGGGCGCTAACCTCCAGGGCATACCCGTTGACGCTGAAGGGATAGATGTGAAAGCTCTAAGGCAGTGCCCCCAAGCCTTTAAGCTGCTCTACGTCACGCCGTCGCACCAGTTCCCGACGGGAGCCATCCTACCCCTATCGCGCCGACTGTCGCTGCTGCAGTGGGCCCAGCAAGCGGGGACGCTAATTCTTGAAGACGACTACGACAGCGAGTACCGCTACGGTGGACGCCCTGTTCCCGCACTGCAGGGCCTCGACCAAGCCAATACAGTGCTTTACGTAGGCACCTTTTCCAAGGTCCTGTTTCCGTCGCTGCGCATCGGCTATCTCGTGGTGCCAACCGCCTGGGTCCCCCTGGTGAGTCAAGCGAAGTGGCTATGCGATCGCTACTCTCCCCTATTAGAGCAGTATGCCCTCACCGACTTCATGGTTGAGGGGCACTTCGAGGCGCACATTCGCCGCATGCGCCATCGCTATGATCAGCGCCGGCAGGCGCTTGTCGATGCCCTCAGCCATCACCTCGGTTCGCGGGCAACGGTCTTGGGCGAAAACGCGGGCATTCATCTGATGGCGCAGATTAAAACGGACCTACCCGATGATGCGGTGATTCGAAGGGCGCAGCGGCTGGGGGTCGGTTTGACCAGCGCCCGCGGCTATTACGTCACGGCCCCGAAGCGCGGGGAGTTCATCTTTGGCTACACGGAGCTAGATGAGAGCCAAATTGAGGAGGGAATCCGGCGGCTGTCCCGGGTGCTGACGGCGTGAAGACTGGGGCCGGCGGTAGAAACAGGGCAGTGTCCTGTCTAGCCAATTGGACCATCATGAGGGGCGATCGCCCCGGATGTCGAAGGAAATTGACCGAGGCGATCGCCGCGAGCTAGGCACTACACCGTTTCGCTGGCGTCGGGGCGGAAGCTGAACGCCTGCTTCAGGCAATACAGCATCGTGATTGGCTGGGGCTTTAGGAGCCACCTGCTCTATTGCTGTTTCTGCGGTTGCAGAATTCTCTGGAGACCGTTGGGGTGCGTCGGCCTGGCTTGGAGAAGCCGTCTTAGCGCGTCGTTGAAGGGGGGCTGCTTTGACCTGCTTGGTGTAGTTGGACGCAAACGCCAGCAGAATACCGCCCCCGAGAACGATAGGCACGGGGAAGGCGATCGTCGGAAATAAAGACAGGTCAGGCATTGCAGCTAGATTGCAACCTCATCGGCAAAGGTATGCCAGCGGACAAACTCAAACGGGCCTGCCACAGAGCCCCAGACGTGCTCATTAGTCTCTGGGTCTCGCCCTCTATCTAAACTGACAAACGTTTTGTCGTCAATCTCAAACTCGCTGTCGAGATAGGTCTTGCGGCCCTTGCGATTGACAAAGCAGGCCTTGCCGGATTGAACCTGCCCTTTGAAGCTGCTGCCGGTCCACTCGACAATCATGTTGCAGCCCGGCATTTTCTCCATCTGGTCGGCGCTGAGCTGGGCGAGCTGCTCCCGGTCTCGCGACGCTCCAAAGAACTGTTCCCCGTCTTGGATGAGGTAGTTTTCGATTTCGATGTGCCCATCAACTTCAATCAGCTTCAGTCCCCGCGCTCGGTAGGGGCGGTTTAGCGCATAGTCGTAGGCCTGTTCAACATAGAACCCAGTACCCGATAGAGTCTCAGGGGGTAGGGGCCTCATGCAGACTCGAATATGAGCGAACATGGGCGGATTCTCGAAGGCCTGAGCTTGGTTACTGAAGTCAGCAGCCATCCAGCGGGCTAGGGTCTTAATGTCGGTGGCGTGGGTCATGGCGAGAGGGGGCAGATTTGGGAGGGGCTTTCCCAAACCTACCCGTACGATTTTGATCAATAAAGTTTGCGTGGTGGGAACTGCCGCAATAGGGCGATTATACCGAATTGCGGCCTCTTACTAGATCAAAGACGGCTCCGCCGCAGGACTGATGTCGCCCAGCAATCCCCCACTGCTGTCCGATAGGCCTAAGAGTGGGGAAATAACGGGCGGCAGGACCGGCGGCGCAATGCCTGGGGTCGGTATTGCTATCTCGGGGGGTGCTGCCGGAGGTAGCTCGGGGGCGGGCGGTTCCATGACAGGCGCTTCTACTATAGGCGGTTCCACTATAGGCGGTTCGACAATGGGCAGCTCGGTAGTGGGGGGTCCCACTACAGGAGGTTCCGCAATGGGCGGCTCGACCACAGGCGGCTCGACTACAGGCGGCTCGACCACAGGCGGCAACCCAACGGGCGGTGCGATGGTGAGCCGGGCCAGAAGTGGGTCGTGGTCACTCGCCCGCTGAGGCGTTTCGGCAAACTCGGCGTTGATATGAACCGCATCAAATTCCGCCTGGTCAGCAAGGCTGTTGCTGACCAGGATGTGGTCGATGGCCTGGGAATTGCCCTGGAAAATGAAGCTGTAGCGCTCGTTCTCGGCTAGGGTATTCGTCAAGTTGAACAGGTCTTGCTCCAAAATTTCGAGCGGCGGCAAGAATTCAAACTCGTTAAAGTCGCCAAGAGCCACCACATTCGCATCGGGATCTGCAGCCAAAAGACTGCCCACAAAGGCCTGCACCGCTTCAGCCTGAGCAATTCGCTCGTCTAGACCGCCGTTGACCCCGGCGGCTGGATCGCTCTGCAGCTCGACCGCAGGCTGAATGGTTCCAAATAGGGGCGCACTGCCGCTCTTTGAGGAAAAGTGGTTGTTGACCACCGTCACTTCCTGCCCATTGAACAGGAAGGTTGCCGCTAGCGGAATGCGGCTGCCGAAGAAGGGGTTGTCTGGATTGACCGCTTGGTCTACGGGGTCCGTCAGCGGCACCACTGAACCTTCCACGAGAGACACGCGGTCTGGATTATAAAGATAGCCGACGCGGATATTGCCGCCGGGCTGCCCTCCGGTGGGACGGAGCACGTTGCCCGCTTCATCAACGGAGGCCGGAACAAGGCCAGGGGTGTCAATGAACTGATAGGTGGGTCCCCCCGCAGCCGCGATTTCGTCAATCAGGGTCTGGTAGGTCAGATCAGCGCTGCTGATGTCGGTGATTTCGGCACCATCACTGTCCTGAATCTCCTGTAGGCCAATGATGTCAGGGGTGTTGAGATTAGTGATGATGTCGTTGGCGATCGCGGTAAAGCGCCCGTTGGCGACGTCATCATCCACCTCGTCGGGGTCTTGGCCCGCTACGTTGGCGACGTTCTCGACCACCGGATCGAGGTTGAGCACGTTGTAGCTGGCAATGGTGATCTGGTCGGCGGTGGGAGTCAGGAGGCTCACCTCTTCGACCACAGGCTCTATAGCAGGTGGTTCTGGCATTTCGCCGGGCATTTCACCGGGCATCTCGCTGGGCATTTCGCCAGGGATTTCACCGGGCATTTCAGCACCAGGGATTTCACCGGGCATTTCAGCACCGGGCATTTCAGCGCCGGGTACCTCTTCCATCGGGGGCATCTCTTCCACAGGGATATCTTCGACCACCGTAAAGACTTCAGTCGGGATGACCTCGTAGTTGCCAAAGCTATAGCCCACGACGCCGGTCACGTCGCTGAGGGTGGCGCCGACATCCACCAGCGGAGCTGTCACCGGGCTGGTGATGCTGTCGGGGTCGATTTGAATCCGCTCGGGGTTGAAGTCCGTAGGGCTGATGTTGAGGGTGCCGCGATCGCTCAGCCCAGTCGGCTCAGTGCCAGCAGCGAAGGTGTAGATTTCGCCGAAGCGGTTGGTCGCGCCGACAACCTGTGGGGCTACTACCGTGACGCGCATTCCCTCTAGGCTTTCGAAGAAGTCGATGCCGGTGATGGGTTCGATTTCAGGCTCTTCCATACCTGGAATCTCCATACCCGGCTCCATACCTGGAGTCTCCATACCCGGAGCCTCAGCGCCCGGGTCCATACCTGGAGTCTCCATGCCTGGAGTCTCAGCGCCCGGGTCCTCCATACCCGGCTCCATACCTGGAATCTCCATATCCGGAGTCTCCATACCTGGAGTTTCCATACCCGGAACCTCAACGCCCGGCTCCATACCCGGAATCTCCATGCCTGGAGCCTCAACGCCTGGGTCCTCCATACCCGGTTCCATACCTGGAATCTCCATACCCGGAGTTTCCATGCCTGGCTCCTCAGCAGGCGGGGCATTATCAATCAGCTCGGTGGGGGGAATGCGCCCCCCCTCCCCAATAATCACCGCTGTGGGCAGGGGATTGCCGCCGGAAAGCCTCACGACATCGGGGTTAATAAGCTGCGTGGTGGACAAATTCCCTGAGTCAGGGCCGCCAGGGGTAAACTCGCTGACCGTGCCCACTACGTTGACTTCATCACCGATGAGCAAGTTGGGCAGTATCCCAGTGAAGACAAACAGACCGTCGGATGTGGCGTCGTCGCCATCGCCAATTGCATCTTGAAAATAGAACCCATCTTCAGCGATCGCAGTAACGATGCCAGTTGTAATTACGAGCTGCCCTTCAAGGGGAGAGGTTCGCTCGGCGCCTTGAATCTCGAAGATTGCTGCAGCTACAGCAATCTCATCGTTGGCCCGGCCTGGCGTATCTAAACCTTCATCCGGGGAAAATCCCCCAATCTGAAATTCTCCTGCCCTGCTCAGCAACGCGCTGTTGCGGGGCACCTCCTCACCAGGGACTTCCTCACCCGGTATCTCACCGACGGGCATTTCACCGACAGGGGGATCCTCGCCTGGAACCTCACCGACCGGCATATCACCGAAGGGCATTTCCACGACAGCTGGCTCCTCGACTGGGACATCACCAACCAGTAGCTCACCGACGGAAATATCGAGAACAGGGAACACCTAACATGCCAACTCACACCC
>JBHJHJ010000210.1:0-5724 GCA_050330955.1 Elainellaceae cyanobacterium
TGCTGATATTCCTCTCGAACGCTTCGGTATTTGGTCTCAAGCGTTAGCCTATTATCTGGGAGTAAGTTTGGGTCATAGGCCATAACTTTTCTCCCGATTAAAATTTCTCGAATCGAGCGGACGTACAGCCGCTTTAGCTCCTCAGCTTTGTCAAGCAAGCTCTCAACTTGAAGCAGCGCTTTTTGATAGGTAGCCTGATGCCCGGAATAGACCTCTGACGTGGTTACCAACCTAAGCAGCTCTCTGAGCTTTCGGCGCTGCTCTCTCAGACTGAGCAGCTCTGGCTCAACAAAGCGGACGTGATCTTGTACAAGAAAAGCCAGCTCTCGGGCAACCGAGACATTTATCTGGTCTTGGGCACTAGCGCTGTCTTGATTTGGAATATGAACGGCGTGAACGCTGTGATAAGAGTAGATGTAATCGACGCTGTTCCCTGGCGTTAGGATCGGGAAGACGGCGCGAACTCTGTAGTCTTTATTGGCATCAAAGAAGATGCCAACATTGCCCAACAGCAAATTGGGGTAGCGCTCTGTGGCGCCATCCACTTCGATTACAGCGCTGTGCTTCATCCGCTTTATTTTCTGATGCGGGTAGAGGATAAAGTAATAGGCACAGCCTAGGGCAATGAGAATAAGTGGAAAGACTGCCGTCATTGAAATATAGCGTTGACTACTTTACTGATTCGGCGAGAGGGTGCGAATACCCCGATCAGCCAGAAGATTGGCTACCGCCTCAATCTTATCTTTCTCTGCTGAGGCGCTATTTCAGAGCGATCGCTGCAGCGTAATGAAGTATGGTTAGGTACAAGGCCCAAACTACCCGTATCGACCCGGCCCGTGGACATCAAAACTTTCCTCGAAAAGAGCTGTGGCAAATGGTTCTGCCAGTGCACCAGCCAGCACCTTGGTCATAGTCAGAGCGAATGGCGGCGCACCGACACCTGGATTAGCCTTTTGCCCCCTGAAGATAGCTCGCTCCTGCAGCTCTGTGAAAAATTTGGCATGGACCCTGCCCTGGCCGTAGGTGGCCTCTCGGCTAGGTGGGAGGGCAACGTGGGCGCCGACCCATTCAGAAGAACCCTCGCGAGCTAGACCGAATCTCTACCGAGCCTGCAACTGACAGCGCCTCTATTGCTGCCGCTTGCGGAGAAACCTCAAACGTTCCCTAACCCAGTCCAAAACTTTTCAGCGCCTAGCCTTGCCACCAGTCCCCCAAGGCGATACACTCGTACGCTATGAGCCGCAAACCGATGCAGCTCAAGACATCCCCAAATTTGGTCAAACGAGCGCGATCGCTGGTACCAACAGCGATCGCACTCTGACCCTTAGACAGGATCCGCTGTCTTCGAGCTGTAGTCAATTGTATTTCAATGGCTACAGCCATCCCAGACGCCCCAAGACAAGGGATGACCACTTTTGGGGTTTTCCTGCCCAATCGCAAACCAAAGGAAAACCCATGACATTTCTATATCCTGAGCAGCTGCCGACTAGCGAGGCCGCACCCAACACGCTGCTCGCCAAAGCCGCCTCAACCCCGTACGGGCCGGTTTCGCAACATCAGTTGCTCTCAGTACCAGCACTTGACAGCCAAACCAGCCCCAACACCATCCCCCAGTGAGGAAGGGCAAGTGCTCGCCTATCTAATGCGACGGCGTTCACTGGACACACAAGCAGGGTAATCGCCAAGCCAATGCGACACCTCGATCTTTTAGAGTCAACCCGTAACATCTCAAATGCGACGCGCTGACTCTAAAGATCAACGGCTCAACTCTCATTAGACCCCTGCGTCTTGCCTTTCTCGCTGCCAATCTCACAGCAAATGGCACTGCCCGTGATCCCGCAGCAGGTGGTCACAGAGCACCAGCGCCACCATGGCCTCCACCATGGGTACGGCCCTCGGCAGCACGCAGGGGTCGTGTCGTCCCCGGGCCGCCAGCGTCGTATCTTCCCCATCCCGGGTCACCGTGTTCTGCTGCTTACGAATCGTCGCCGTGGGCTTAAACGCCGCCCGAATTACAATCGGTTCACCGTTGCTGATGCCCCCCTGCACGCCCCCCGATCGGTTGGTGCGGGTGCGGGTCTGTCCAGCCTCGTCGATGTAAAATTCGTCGTTGTGCTCGCTGCCCGTCATGGTGGTGCCTGCAAAGCCGGAGCCAATCTCAAAGCCCTTACTGGCGGGCAAAGACATCACGCCCTTAGCCAAGTCGGCCTCTAGCTTATCGAACACCGGCGCCCCCAGACCGCGCGGCAGCGATCGCGCCACGCATTCCACCACGCCGCCGATGGAGTCCCCGGCTCGGCCCGTCTGCTCAATCAGATCGATCATCCGTTCAGCGCAGTCGGCATCGGGGCAGCGGACAATGTTGCTCTCGACTTGCGCTAGGGTAACAGTCTGGGGATCGACTGCTCCTTCTAGGTCCTTGATGCGCTTCACGTAGCCCACGATCTCTACCCCAGCCGCCTGGCGGAGAATCTTTTTGGCGATCGCCCCCGCCGCCACCCGGCCAATGGTTTCCCGGGCCGAGGAGCGTCCGCCGCCCTGCCAGTTGCGAATGCCGTATTTAGCATCGTAGGTGGCGTCGGCGTGGGAGGGGCGATAGGTGGTCTGCATCTCGCTATAGTCCTGGGAGCGGGCGTCCTTATTGCGCACCAGAACGGCAATGGGCGTTCCTAGGGTCTGGCCCTGAAACACCCCAGACAGGATTTCGCAGGTGTCTGTTTCTTTGCGGGGAGTGGTGATTTTGCTCTGCCCCGGACGGCGGCGGTCTAGATCAAACTGGATGTCTTCCGCCGAGAGCGCCAAGCGGGGCGGGCAGCCATCGACGATTACGCCGACACCCCCGCCGTGGGATTCCCCAAAGGTCGTGACCCGAAAGAGATGTCCAAATGTGTTGCCCATGCGTCAGTACCAAGCGGCGTTCTTGATCTTACCGCAGCTTCCAAGCCTTTCTGCAGGCCCAAGCCCACGGGCCGAGTTAAACCGGGGCTAAATCAATACTTATCCTTGAGCGCTTCCTGATACGTCGTCTCTTTTGCCGTTAGCTCAGGATAGGTCTCGGTCACAGGCAGCGTCTTTTGCTCAGCGGTAGAGATGTGCCCAAGATAAAAGGCCCCCGGCTCAATGTCCAAGGAGCTGGCCGTTACGTCGCCTTCCAGCCTGGCCGTGCGGCTCAGGCTCAGCCGGCCTTGGACATATACGCGAGCCTTAATGACACCGTGGACCACCAAATTTTGAACTCTAAGCTCGGGTCCCTCGACAAGGCCGCTTTGGGAGACCTCCATATCCCCTAGCACTTCCACGTTTCCATGAATAATGCCGTCAATTCGGAGGTTGCCGTCCACGTGGAGGTCGCCTTGAAACTCACTCTTAGCCCCCAGATAGGTAATTGAGGACACCTGCTTACGCCAGATCATTGCATCTACCTCAGACTTCGAATTTATCTACTGTCAGATCCGCCGCCAACAACACGCAATCGCTTCCCCCGAGCCAAATCCGACTCAAGGTAAGGGATGTCGAAACCTAAGGGCTATAGCTCAACAAGTCTTGAGGATCGACGGCGTCCCCATGGTAATACACGCTGTAGTGTAGATGCGGTCCCGTAGATCGCCCAGTACTCCCCATCAAGCCAATGATATCCTCCCGCTCGACCGAATCACCAGCGGTTACCGCCATTTTCGAAAGATGGGCGTAGAGGGTTTTATAGCCGTATCCATGGTCGATGATGACGTGCTGGCCATAGCCCCGACTAGAGGCGGCCTTCTCAACGGTTCCGGCTCCCGTCGCGTGAATCGGCGTACCCGTCGCGCCAGGAAAGTCAATGCCGTTGTGCAGCTCAAATCCCCGCCCAAAGGGATTAGGCCGCATGCCAAACTTCGAGGAAATGCGAGCGCCTTTGGCAGGCTTCCCTGTGGGCATCGCAGCGGCTCGGGCGGCTTCTTCAGCTAGGGTGTTGGTCAGGGCAGGCTTGACTTGACGGTGGAGCCGCAGCGAAATCGAGGGCAGCTGATGCTCTGCTACCGCTAGCATCTCCTCCGGCGCAAGCTGGATGGGAATCCCGCCTCGCGATCGCTCTATCGGCTCACGAGCATCGACTTCAGACAGTCCAGCCCGCTCTTCAAGACGGTCAATTTCTGCGTCGAGCTGGTTCAGCTCTTTCGCCACCTCGGTGGCGGTCTCGCTCAAATCGCTGTTTCGCTCAATGAGCACTTGATTCTCTTGGCGAAGCTGATGAATTCTGCCGAATAGCAAGACTAGGGGAGTGGCAATCAGCGTCACCAACAGCAGCGTGAGGGGAAGCGGTTTGACCGACAGCAGCAAGGATTGCCGCCCGGTCTGTGTGACCAGAATGGTGCAGTTTTGGGGGGTGGAGCGGCGCATTGGGGAGTGTGAGAAGGTCTGGGGATCACAGGTAACAAAGCTTCGGGGATCATATCAAATTTTGGAATTGTTGAAACAATTCGCGCGTTTGCCCAGCACAAGTTCGGCTACGCCCACTCCAGCGAATATCCGGCCCCATTCCTCTAGCGGGCAGCAGCGGCATCCTGCAGGACCTCACCCCCACGGATGTCATGCCCATCCTGACTAAGCGCATTCCGCTGCCGCAGCAGCGTTAGGGATGCGATCGCTATGCGGTAGCCATTGCCGTAAATTGTTGTTGTAGGGCGGGCAGTGCCCGCCCTACCCAACGCAACCAAAACACAACCAACTCACCAAATCCCCAGTACACTACCCCTTATGCAGGGGGCCGCTGGGGGACAAGATGTGTCCCCCAGCCAGGGGGCTTGGGGGCCACGCCCCCAAACACCATACCCAACACCCAGCGATCGCCCAAAAAGCCAGACCCAATGAAAGGGCGGATTTAGCAGCAACGTCACGAGAAAACCAACCCGCTGTTGCCAAACCCGCCCCGACCGCCCCAACGCAAGCGCACAAAAAAGCGCCCCCCGAAGGAGGCGCTTTTGCTAACTCAAATGAGCCAAAGAAGCATCTTAGCCCTTGATGGCAGGTGCCTCAGCAGCAGCCAGGTCAAGCGGGAAGTTGTGCGCATTGCGCTCGTGCATCACTTCCATACCCAGGTTGGCACGATTGATGATGTCCGCCCACGTGTTGATCACATGTCCCTGGCTGTCCAGCTCAGACTGGTTGAAGTTGAACCCGTTCAGGTTGAACGCCATCGTGCTGATGCCCAGCGCGGTGAACCAGATGCCCACCACAGGCCATGCACCCAAGAAGAAGTGCAGGGCGCGGGAGTTGTTGAACGATGCGTATTGGAAGATGAGACGACCGAAGTAGCCGTGCGCTGCTACGATGTTGTAGGTCTCTTCCTCTTGCCCAAACTTGTAGCCGTAGTTCTGTGACTCAGACTCGGTGGTCTCTCGAACCAAGGAGGAGGTCACCAAGGAACCGTGCATTGCGCTGATCTGCGCGCCGCCGAAGACGCCCGCCACACCTAGCATGTGTAACGGGTGCATCAGAATGTTGTGCTCAGCCTGGAACACGAACATGAAGTTGAACGTACCCGAGATGCCAAGCGGCATGCCGTCAGAAAAAGAACCCTGACCAATCGGGTAGATGAGGAAGACCGCAGTCGCCGCTGCAACAGGTGCACTGTAGGCAACGCAAATCCATGGGCGCATGCCTAGTCGGTAGGACAGCTCCCACTCGCGGCCCATGTAGCAGAACACGCCAATCAGGAAGTGGAACACAACCAGCTGGTAAGGTCCG
>JBHJHJ010000211.1:0-4285 GCA_050330955.1 Elainellaceae cyanobacterium
AGCCAAAGCCTGTAATGGTCTCGCCGTCGTGATCCATCTGTACCACGCAGCGGGTGAGGGTAATTTCCCCTAGGTTAAAGGGCTCGCCGTCGCCCCCGGCTCGGCCCCGCACCATGGCCAGCCCCACCTCGGGCGATCGCAATGATTCAAAGCCAGGCAGCGTCCCGCAGGTGGCAACGCACGCCTCAAGCTTGGGCAGTGGTGCCTTAGCCAAAATAGCCATCCAGGCTTGTCTTTCGGTGCTCATGATTCGGGCCCAGTGACAGCTCCAGCAGAGTATCAAGGTTGAGGGGGGCTGTCCAGAGGCGTCAGGCGATCGCCGCCAGCAGCGCTTTCGATTCGGCTACCGCCCCAAACACGCCCCCCTGCATTTTGATCATCTTCAGCGCCGCCAGATAGTTGCCGTAATCCGTCGCCCCCGTACAGTCGGAGAGCAGCAGGCACTCATAGCCCCGGTCGTTGGCGTCCCGCATGGTGGTGTGGACACAGACGTCGGTGGTGATGCCCGTGAGAATAAGGTTTTGGATGCCGCGTCGGCTCAGCAGCAGGTCTAGGTCAGTGGCATAGAAGGAGCCCTTACCCGGCTTGTCGATCACCGGCTCCCCTGGCCGGGGCGCCAGTTCGGGAATGATCTCCCACCCCGGCTCCCCCCGCACCAAAATCTTGCCGCAGGGGCCAGGATCGCCAATGCCCGCCCCAATGCGCCGCGATCGCCACCGCTTGTTCTCCGGCAGGTCCGAGAGGTCAGGGCGGTGGCCTTCCCGGGTATGGATGATGGTGTAGCCCTGCGCTCGCATTACAGTGAGCACTTGGGTAATGGGCTCGATGGGGGCGCGGGTGAGGGAGAGGTCGTAGCCCATTTTGTCGACGTAGCCCCCTTTGCCGCAGAAGTCGGTCTGCATGTCGATAATAATTAGGGCGGTATTGTTGGGGCGAAGCTCGCCGTTGTAGGGATAGGGGTAGGGGTCAGCGTCAACAAAGCGGCTCATGGGGTAAGTGTATGGGTTGAGAATTGATTGAGACTGTACGAGATTAAACTACCGTCACCCGGCACTCAAAATTGACGTCAAATTAGCAGGTCCGCGATGTCAGATGCACCGACAACCCTCAAGCTCGCCGTCAACGGCACCCTCATGCGGGGCCTAGCGCTCAACGGCAACATGCTGTCAGCGGGGGCTGAATTTCTCTACGAAGCCCAAACCGAGCCCATCTACCGGCTGTGGTCCATTGGCGATCGCCACCCCGCCATGCAGCGAGTAAAAACGGGCGGTGCCGCCATAGCCCTAGAAGTTTGGGCCGTGCCGCCACAGGGGCTAGTGCAGATTTTGCAGCAGGAACCGCCGGGGCTGTGCGTGGGTAAAGTGCAGCTTGCGGGCGGGGAGGAAGTGTTGGGGGTTCTGGGGGAGGCTATTTTGTGTGAGGAGCAGCGGGAGATCACCGCTTGGGGAGGCTGGCGAGCCTATCAGAGCCAGAATCAGTAGCACCCAAGGCTACTTTTACCTAAACTTAACCTCTTCCTCCTGCCAATTTAACTAAATAACTTCACAATCAACAATGGCGCGGCGTTAGATTCACCCGTTAGGTGGATTTATCTGTGGCCTTGCTCTATGCTCATTTTGCCCTAGCCATCACTTGAGGAGGCGAATGGATTATCCCTCGGACCCGCTTGACGAGACGGCGATTGAGGTCCACAACTTGACCAAGTCCTTCAAAGGCAACGTGGCCCTTGCCGATATCGATATCTCTGTAGAGCAGGGGCAGATGATTGCGCTCGTGGGGGCCTCTGGCTCAGGCAAGTCAACGCTGCTGAGGAATATCAACGGCCTTCAGGTTGCCGACAAGGGCACCGTCAAGATTTTTGGTACGCCTCTACAGTCCGGTGGCAGGCTCCACTCAAAGGCGCGGCGGCTGCGGAGCCAAATCGGCTTTATTTTTCAGCAGTTCAATTTGGTCAACCGGCTGAGCGCCTTAGATAACGTGCTGGTGGGCAACCTTTCCAACGTTTCGGTGTGGCGATCGCTCTACCGGGGGTTCAGCCAACCTGAAAAAACGCGAGCCCTAGCGGCCTTAGAGCGCGTCGGCATTCTGAATCAAGCCTACAAGCGGGCATCGGCCCTCTCTGGGGGGCAGCAGCAGCGGGTTGCGATCGCTCGCTGCCTGATGCAGGGGGCGAAGGTGATTTTGGCCGATGAACCCATTGCTTCCCTAGACCCCGAATCTGCCCGGAAGGTGATGGAGCTGCTCACCCAGCTCAACCGCGAAGGCATTACGGTCGTGACCTCGCTACACCAGGTGCAGATGGTGCGCCGCTACTTTGACCAGGCGATCGCGCTGCGAGACGGCAGCGTCCAGTTCGTGGGGCACACCGACGCGCTAGACGACCGCCGCCTCAACCAAATCTATGGGTCAGCCGCAGAGGAACTGGTTTTGAGGGGGCACGCTGACCTGTCAATGACCTAGCGATTTCAAAGCTTCTCACACGCTGATCTGTCCGCGTCTGCGCAACATCTAGCGCGATTGAGCTGATGCTTCACAGACACTCACTTTGATTACTTCACTTCTACGTCAAGGACGTTTTTAACCATGATGACGCTTGCTCTAAAAAAATGGACTTCTCTGATGACCGCTGCCGTTCTCGGCACCACGGTTCTCGCAAGCTGCTCCGCTGAGGAGACCGCTCAAGGCGATGCTGACACGGTTGAGACCACTGAGACTGCTGATGCGGGTGAGTCTTGCGCAGCCGATATGACTGCCCTTGATTTTGGCATCATCTCCACCGAATCCCAGGAGAACCTCAAGGGGCTGTGGGAGCCGTTCCTCGCCAGAATGGCCGAGGAGACTGGTCGTGAGGTCAACGGTTTTTACGCTACTGACTACGCCGGGGTGATTGAGGCCATGGGCGCGAACAAGATTCAGCTCGCCTGGTACGGCGGCAAGTCTTACATTGAGGCAGCAGCGCGGTCGGATGCAGAAGCGTTTGCGCAAACTATTGCCGATGACGGATCTACGGGGTACTACTCTCACCTGATCACCAACGTCGATAACCCCATCGTCGGAGAAATCGACGTTGAGGCCGGCAACGGTGATGAGTACGTCACCGAGAACGCTGGCGACCTAACCTTCGCCTTCAACGACCCTAACTCCACCTCGGGTTTCTTGGTGCCCACTTACTACGTCTTTGCACAGAATGACGTCAACCCTGACGAAGCGTTCGAAGAGCTGGTGTTTGCCGGTAGCCATGAGGCAACGGCCCAAGCTGTGGCCAACGACCAAGTCGATGTTGCTACCAACAACAACGAGTCCTTGGCCCGTTTAGAAGAATCTGATCCTGCAGCGGCTGAGAATGTGCAGGTGATTTGGACTTCCCCTGAGATTCCTAGTGACCCCATCGCTTACCGCAACGACCTGCCTGACTGTCTCAAGGCCGAAATCCAAGAGTTCTTCTACAACATCGAAGACGAAGAGGTCCTTGGTCCCCTAGGCTGGTCTGGCTTCCGGGAAGCGAATGACGAAGGCTGGAACACCATCCGCGAGCTTGAGGTTGCCAAGAGCAAGCTTGAGGTGCAGAATGACGACTCTCTCAGCGAGGAAGAGAAGCAGCAGCAAATCGATGAGCTCGATAAGCAGCTTGAAGAGCTGCAGTAGGGCCTAGCCGTTGGGGCGTACGGCTGTGCGCCCTAATTGCGGTATCTAACGCATTCAAACGGCATGTCTGGAAATATGCATGCGATCTGCGATAAAACGCGTATGGATATTTCGTATGACCCACCCGCGAAGAAGGGCGCACGACCGTGCGCCCCTACCATTTATTCCCTGTAACCATGGCCAATTACGCCCCTGACGCTCCCGACACCGTCGACGATTCGCCCGTTCGCCTGACCAAAACCCCTGCGGTGCAGGCCATGCTCGACAAAGAGGAAAAGCGGATCACCCCGCTGCGCATTGGCTATTTTCTGTTGGCGATCGCCCTGCTCATCTACTCCGCCTTTCAGAGCGACATCGACGTGGTCGAGCTGGCAGAGGGCAGCGGCAACATGGCGGAATACATCAGCCGTTACTTCCCTCCGGACTTTTCCAACCTGCAGTCCTACCTGGCTGACACCATTGAGACCATTTCCATGGGCCTCTGGGGCACCCTGCTGGCCGCCATTCTCAGCGTTCCCCTGGGCGTGCTGGCCTCTGAGAACGTCTGCCCCCAGTGGCTTGTCTTCCCCATACGGCGGGTGCTCGACGCGATGCGGGCCATCAACGAGGTGGTGTTTGCCCTGATTTTTGTGGTCGCTGT
>JBHJHJ010000212.1:0-16474 GCA_050330955.1 Elainellaceae cyanobacterium
GCGATCGCCTAGATCGCTGGCTGTCCCAGAACGTTGAGCTGTCGCGATCGCGGATTCAGGCCCTCATCGAGGCGGGGCAAATTACCCTCAATGGGAAGCTGGTCTCTAAGCGGCAGACGGTGGGCGAGGGCGATCGCGTCACTGTGGTGATTCCGCCGCCCCAGCCCCTAGACGCGGCGCCAGAGGCGATTCCCCTCGATATTCTTTTTGAAGACGAGGCGATCGTCATCATCAATAAGCCCGCTGGCATGGTAGTACACCCCGCCCCGGGCCATCCTTCGGGCACGCTGGTCAACGCCCTGCTCGCCCACTGTCCCAGTCTCAAGGGTATTGGTGGCGTCGAGCGCCCCGGCATTGTGCACCGGCTCGATAAAGACACCACAGGGGCGATCGTCGTAGCAAAGACGGATCAGGCGATGCAGGATCTCCAGGCCCAAATCCAGGCTAAAACCGCCCGCCGGGACTATCTTGCCGTGGTCCACGGAGCCCCTAGCGCCAGCGATGGCTCCATGAACCATCCCATTGGCCGCCATCCAATAGACCGCCAGCGCATGGCGGTGGTGGCGCCTGAGAAGGGGCGCTACGCCCTCACCCACTGGCACGTGAAAGAGCGGTTAGGGCCCTATACACTGATGCATTTCGAGCTAGAGACAGGGCGAACCCATCAGATCCGAGTCCACAGCGCCCACATCGGCCATCCCGTTGTGGGAGATCCAGTCTACAGCTCTGGCCGCTCCCTCGGCGTCAATCTATCAGGACAAGCCCTGCATGCTTGGCGACTGCGTCTATCTCATCCAGTGACGCGCAGCCTTATCGATGTCACAGCGCCTCTGCCTAAAACTTTTACGACGCTGCTCACGGTGCTCAGAAGTCGCGTCTGAGCGCTGCAGGCAGCGCTTTTTCTGCGGTACGGGAGTGAGGTGATAAGAACAGCCAGCAGTAGAGCCCAGCGTGTACCATATAAATGAAACGTATAGGTCTATGAGTTGAATTTGCGCGGTACCTGCGCATTTTCATCACTACACGTCATAAAATCAGTCTGTGGCTTAACACACATGGAATCTAAGCTAGTTGTCACCAATCTGATGCTGAGCGTTGCGACAGTTCCGCTGATTGGCATCATTCTGGGATTAAGGGCGTGGGAAGAAGCAACGCAGAACATGGGTCAGGCTGGCGAAGAGGCGTTTCGAGGCAGCCGCTTGCCGCTGCTCAATCTCTCAGACTTGAGGCTGCAGCGGTAAGGTAAGGCATACGAGTGTGACGCCCCTAACAGGTCAAAAAATTACGCTCCATGACCCCGTAGCTACGGCGGTCACCGTACCTTGAAGCACAAGCAAGTCAGGATCGGTGAAGGGGCTACTGCGGGCTTTACACCACTACGATGCCTGGATAATGTCAGATTTTTAGCCATTTGGTATGGATAACACGGAGATTCCTGTCATCGTTCGATAGCAACTTCGAGTCAAATAATTTGCACGCTGGGGTTTTTCTAGTAGAGTCCTTAGATAGGGACCCATTTTCGGCGACAGAAGTTGACTGTATCAATTATGAGTCACTGCGGTGGACGGGCCCGTCCGCTGCCATATCGCCCTTCACTCACAACAGTCAGTGGTAGGCCTGGGCCGCAGCTCGATGAACTTGCCAGTCTTTCGTTGTTTTTTTGTCTTACACCACTATGAGTTCTACGCTTCATTCTTCTGATGACGTCTCTGTCTCTAGCACTGTGGTCCAACAGCGGCAGGGCATAGCGACTTCCTTGGCACAAACTGATTCATTCCTGCGCTACCGTCTCAAGGCAATGGAGAAGGTTTGGGAATCGGTCCTGCGGCAAGAAGGCGGCGAAGCGTTTGTGGCGCTGCTTCAAAAACTGCTGGTGCTCTGCTCTCCTGAGGGTCAAGCTCCGGAGGTTGGTGGCGACGAGGCGCTAGACCTGGTTGAAAACCTAGATTTGAATGACGCGATTCGAGTGACCCGCGCATTTGCGCTTTATTTTCAGCTTATCAACATTGTCGAGCAACACTACGAGCAGCGGGACCAGCAACAGCACTACCGCGTTGCCCACGAACGTCTTAGTCAAACCGAGCAGTTTCAGTCCTTCTTTACGTCGGATTCCGTGCCAGCTCATCTATACGACGAGGAAGCTGACCCACAGACTGAGTCCCTAGAGCAGAGTTTGCAGAGTACCCTATCGCGGCGGCGGGAGGCGCGTACTTTCTACAGTATTTTCCCCAAGCTGCGGCGTCTTAACGTACCGCCACAGCATATTCAGGCCCTAATCAATCAGCTTGATATTCGCTTAGTATTCACGGCTCACCCCACAGAAATTGTGCGTCACACGATTCGGGGGAAGCAGCGGCGCATTGTTCGCATCCTGCGAGAGCTAGACCAGCTTGAGGTCCTTCCTGTGCAGGCTGATTCGGTGTCTGGCGCTGAACATCTGACTAATCCTGAAATTGAGGGCGTCCGGCAGCGGTTAATGGAGGAAGTGCGGCTTTGGTGGCGCACTGACGAGCTGCACCAGTTCAAGCCCTCTGTGCTAGACGAGGTAGATTTTACGCTCCACTACTTCGACAAAGTTCTATTTGACGCGATTCCTCAGCTCTATCAGCGGCTCCGCAATGCTTTGGGCGCGACCTTTCCTGCTCTGACGCCGCCCCGCTACGACTTCTGCAAGTTTGGCTCTTGGGTAGGCTCCGACCGGGATGGCAACCCGTCAGTTACACCAATCATCACCTGGAAGACGGCGTGCTACCAGCGCAATATGGTGCTGGGCAAGTATATTGAGTCAGTGGATAATCTCACCGAGCTTTTGAGCCTCTCCCTCCACTGGAGTGATGTCCTACCTGACCTACTGGAGTCGTTGGAGCAAGACCAGGCCCGTATGCCAGATGTCTACGACGCGCACGCGGTCAAGTTTCGCCAAGAGCCCTATCGGCTGAAGCTTTCCTATATCAAGCGCCGATTGGAGAACACGCGCGATCGCAACCAGCAGCTTCAGCACAGCGACTTCTCCCAAACCGATCTGCCTGAAAATAGCCCCCAGCTCATCTACACCAGCGGCGCAGAGTTCCTGTCAGACCTGCAGATGATCCACCGCAGCCTCAAAGAGACAGGGCTGGCCTGCGACGCTTTAGATCAGCTCATCTGCCAAACCGAAATTTACGGCTTCAACCTAGCCCGGCTCGACATCCGACAGGATAGCTCCCGCCACTCAGACACCATCAACGAAATTGCTGAGTACATGGGCGTTTTGCCCCGCCCCTACAACGACCTCTCTGAAGCGGAGCGGGTGGAGTGGCTGGTGTCTGAACTGCAGACGCGGCGACCGCTAATCCCGGCAGAAATGCCGTTCTCAGAGACAGCCCAGGAAACTGTTGTGACTCTGCGTATGCTGCGCAAGCTTCACCAAGAGTTTGGCCCCCAGCTCTGTCAGACCTACATCATCAGCATGTGCAACCACGTGAGCGACATGCTGGAAGTGCTGCTGCTGGCGAAGGAGGCGGGGCTATACGATCCTGCCACGGGGAGCGGCAGCATCCACGTCGTGCCGCTGTTTGAGACCGTAGAGGACCTGCGGCGGGCTCCTGCGGTGATGAAAGAGCTGCTGGACCTCTCCCTCTACCGCACCTTTTTAGCGGGTGGCCAAAGTGGACCCAGCCCGTCTTCTCCGCCGCCTGATCTACAAGAGGTGATGCTGGGCTATTCGGACAGCAACAAAGACTCGGGCTTTTTGAGCAGCAATTGGGAAATCCACAAGGCTCAGCGAGCGCTTCAGGATACGGTGTCGCCCTATGGCGTGTCTCTGCGGATTTTCCACGGGCGCGGCGGTTCTGTGGGGCGCGGCGGCGGCCCGGCCTATGAGGCGATCTTGGCCCAGCCGGGGCGCAGCATCGACGGACGCATCAAGATTACGGAGCAGGGGGAGGTGCTGGCCTCAAAGTACAACCTGCCGGAGCTAGCGCTGCACAACCTGGAGACCGTGGCTACAGCGGTGCTGCAGGCCAGCTTACTCAACACCGGGTTCGACGGCATCGAGCCCTGGAACAACATCATGGAAGAGCTGGCGATGCGATCGCGGGCCCACTACCGGGCGCTCATCTACGAGGAGCCGGACTTCATCGACTTCTTCCACCAGGTGACGCCCATCGAGGAGATCTCTCAGCTTCAAATCAGCTCTCGCCCGGCGCGGCGGGGCGGCAAGAAGAAGGGGCTATCCGGGCTACGGGCCATTCCCTGGGTGTTTAGCTGGACCCAGTCGCGGGTGCTGCTGCCGTCTTGGTACGGGGTCGGTACCGCCCTGAACGAGTTCCTGCAGGAAAACCCCACCGAGAACCTGAAGCTGCTGCGCTATTTCTACTTCAAGTGGTCTTTCTTCCGCATGGTGATCTCAAAGGTAGAGATGACGCTGGCAAAGGCCGACCTGCAGATTGCCCAGCACTACGTTGAGCAGCTCACCCAACCCGAAGACCGCGATCGCTTTGACCGCCTGTTCAAGCAAATTGCGGATGAATTCTACCTGACGCGGGACTTGGTGCTGAAGATTTCGGGCCATGAGCGGCTGCTGGACGGCGACCCGGAGCTGCAGCGCTCGGTGCTACTGCGCAACAGCACCATTATTCCCTTGGGCTTTTTGCAGGTGTCGCTGCTCAAGCGGCTGCGGCAGCACAAGGCCAGCGCCGCCACGGGCATGATGCGATCGCGCTACAGCCGGGCGGAGCTGCTGCGGGGGGCGCTGCTGACGCTGAACGGCATCGCGGCGGGGATGCGCAACACGGGTTGACGCACGTGGATATGGGTATACGCATCGTAAGGGCGACCGGCTGGTCGCCCCTACCGGGCGGGGGCATATCCGACAAAACGCAACGTGTCGACGTCGCCATACCATCACCATGCATCGGGCGGATGCGATACCCTATACAGGTCAGGGCATAGCATAGCGATGCCCCTACGTCACGTTCCCCAACCCTGCGACACCCATGCCCCCCTCGGCTGACTTTCTTGCCCAGCTCAACCCGGCCCAGCGTCAGGCCGTCGAGCACTACTGCGGCCCGCTGCTCGTTGTGGCGGGGGCCGGATCCGGCAAGACTAGGGCGCTGACCTATCGCATCGCCAACCTGATTTTGACCCACCGGGTGGATCCGGGAAATATTCTGGCGGTCACCTTCACCAACAAGGCCGCTCGGGAAATGAAGGAGCGCATCGAAACCCTATTTGCCGAGCAGAGTGCCCAGGCGAAACACGGCAAACCCCTAGAGGCCCTCGCCGCTGCCCAGCAGACCAAGCTGCGATCGCAGGTGTACAAGAACACCACCAAAGAGCTGTGGATTGGCACCTTCCATGCGCTGTGCGCCCGCATCCTGCGCTTCGACATTGAGAAATATAAAGATGACCAAGGTCACCAGTGGACCCGCAGCTTTTCCATCTTTGACGAGTCGGACGCTCAATCGGTGGTGAAGCAAATCGTCGTTCGGCAAATGAACCTGGACGACAAGAAATTCGACCCGCGATCGGTGCGCTACGCCATCAGCAACGCCAAAAACCAGGGCTGGTCGCCAGATGAGCTAGAGCGAGAGCAAAGCAACTACCGGGGGCGAGTCATCTCCGAGGTGTATCGCCACTACCAGGCGGCGCTGGCCCAAAACAACGCCCTGGACTTCGACGACCTGATTCGCGTGCCGGTGCAGCTCTTTCAGCAAAACGAGCAGGTGCTGGGCTACTGGCACAATCGCTTTCGCCACATCCTGGTGGACGAATACCAGGACACCAACCGCACCCAGTACGACTTCATTCGCCTGCTGGTGACCAATGGCGCGGCGAGCATCGACGACTGGCAGCACCGCTCCATTTTCGTGGTGGGGGACGCGGATCAGTCCATCTACTCCTTTCGGGCTGCGGACTTCACCATCCTCATGGAGTTTCAGCAGGACTTTGGCGATCGCCTCCCCGATGATGACACCCGCACCATGGTGAAGCTGGAGGAGAACTACCGCTCCACGGAAAACATTCTGCATCTGGCCAACCAGCTGATCGAAAACAACACCGAGCGCATCGACAAGGTGCTGCGGCCCACCCGCGCTGAGGGGGAGGCCGTGTACTGCCACCGGAGCGACGATGAGGTGGCGGAGGCGGAGTTCGTCGTCGGCACTATCTCCCAGATGGTCACCGACCCGGCCCTCGGCTACGGCGACATCGCTATTCTCTACCGCACCAACGCCCAGTCCCGAGCGATGGAAGAAGTGCTGGTGCGGCAGGCCATCCCCTACACCGTGGTCGGCGGCCTCAAGTTCTACGATCGCCGCGAGATCAAGGACGTGCTGGCCTACCTGCGGGCGATCGCCAACCCGGCGGATACCGTCAGCCTCAAGCGGGTGATCAACGTCCCCCGACGCGGCATCGGCAAAACCACCCTGGAGCGGCTGGACGGGGCCGCGACCCAGCTCGGCGTTCCTTTCTGGGAAATCATCAGCGACGAGACCTCAGTCAAGACCCTAGCGGGCCGCGCCGCCAAGGCGGTGAACGGCTTTGCGGGAATGCTGCAGCGGCTCAGAGGGGAAATGGACCAAATTTCTGCCTCCCAGGTGGTGCAGGAGGTGCTAGACGAGTCGGGCTACTTGGATGAGCTGAAGGCCCAGGGCACTGAGGAGGCCGATAACCGCCTGCAAAACGTGCAGGAGCTTTACAACGCCGTGCTGCAGTTTGAGGAAGACAGCGAGGACACGAGCCTCTCCACGTTCTTGGCCAATGCCTCCCTCGCCTCGGACCTCGACGACCTCAGCGAGGATCGCGATCGCGTCTCCCTGATGACCCTGCACTCCTCCAAGGGCCTAGAATTCCCCGTGGTGTTTTTGGTGGGCCTCGAGCAGGGGCTGTTCCCCAGCTACCGCTCCCTAGACGACCCCGCCGCCATTGAGGAAGAGCGCCGTCTTTGCTATGTGGGCATCACCCGCGCCCAGGAGCGGTTGTTCCTCAGCCACGCCCGCGCCCGCCGCCTCTACGGCTCCCGTGAGCCCGCCAGCCCCTCCCTGTTTCTAGCGGAGCTGCCCCGCGACCTGCTGTTGAGCAACTCCGCTGGCGCGATTCCGAAGCAGATGAGGACGCCAGTGCGCGAGGTGCGGCAGCGAGAGGTGGACGCCCCCGGCACACACGAGGACGACTGGGGGGTGGGGGATCTGGTGGTGCATAAGGCCTTTGGAGCGGGCACGGTGACCCACATCTTTGGGGCTGGGAACAAGATTTGCCTTGCGGTTAAATTTCCGGGCCAGGGGCAGAAGATTATCGACCCGAAGGTCACCGTGCTGCAGCGGGTGGAGTCTTAATCTGCTGATATAGCCATCGCCACAAGTCTTTGTGCGCGATGGCTCGCCGCTTCGCTCCAGGGTTGTTCGGTTCAGCACCAAAAATGTCCTAAGCGAAGTGGCCAGCGCTATAGGTGAAGAATCGCAGCCTAATCGTTAGCATCAGTTGAGCGCAAAGCGGTATGGAGGGCGATCGCCGCCGCTGAGATTCCTGAAGATTTGTATCGGGAGATGGCAATAGCTCCACCGTTTTGAAAAAAAACATTAATTTCTCCTCAGGTTTCTCTGGTGGCGAATATTATCGCGGAGTGTCTCATCTTTTTAGGAGATCTCTGCTATGAAACACGGCAACGAAAGCTACTTTCTCAAGGAAGACGGCTGGGTCGTTGGTCACTTGATTCCAGTGGATGTTCTACGTGCAGTCTTCAAGAAGTACTGCCCCTGGTATCTCAACCCAACGACTGACCCCGTCGGACCGAAGTACGACGAGCGTCCTCCGGTCCCGAGACGGGTCTTCTGTCGGCTATTTCCCGAAGGCGGTCAGCCCAACGCAGAAGCGCTGATCGAGCTTGGTTTGGCGATGGAAACCGAAGTTGTGCCGGCAAGCTTTAGTCAGATTCCCGGTCTGGTCGATATTACGGCTGAAATCAACCGCAGCGGAGACTCAGACATTCCCGCAGGCTACACCTACCTGGGTCAGTTCATTGACCACGACATCACCAGCGACCCTACACCGCTTGGCAAAGACGGCACCGTGGACCCAGACAGCATTTCCAACCAGCGGACCCCCAGCCTTGACCTAGACTGCCTCTACGGCAACGGCCCCGAAGAGAACCCCGAGTTTTTCGAAGACGATGGGGTACACATGAAAGTGGGCACCAACAGCGAGACCCCTGAGGGCGCGCCGGGTGGGCCTATCATTGGAACCTTTGAAAACGACTTGCCGCGCACGCCAGACAAAAAGGCGGTCATTGGCGATGGGCGTAACGATGAGAATCTAGCTGTGTCTCAAACGCACCTGGCGTTTATCAAGTTCCACAACAAAAAGGTGGATGAGATCGCCGGCACTCAGCCTGGGCTACAGGGCACCGACCTATTCAAAGCGGCTCAAAAGGAAGTCATCCTGCACTACCAAAGCATCATTCTGCACGACTTCCTGCCTCGAATCATCGAACCTGAGGTGCTCAAGGATGTCCTCAACAGCGGTCGTAAGTTTTACACGGCCGATCGCAAAGAGTGCATGCCCATCGAGTTCTCTGTCGCAGGCTATCGCCTCGGCCACAGCATGGTCCGTCCCTCCTACGAGTGGAACCGCATCTTCAACTCCCACCCCAGCGGCATTGTGGCGACGATGGAGCTTCTGTTCGAGTTCTCTGAAGTCAGCGGCAGCCGCGGCGAAGGCGATGACCCCTTCTTTGGTAGCCCAAGCGTTCCGTCCAACTGGATTGTGGATTGGACCCGGCTGTATGACTTTTCCGATGTGGACAATGTCGACAGCCACCCCGACCTCAACTTCGCGCGGGAAATTGACGCCAAGCTGTCATTTGCCCTGCAGCAGCTCCCCGAATTTCAGAAGCAGAACTTACCCCCTGTCTTCATCTCTTTAGCGGCTCGAAATCTGCTTCGGGGACGGCTTGTCAAGCTGCCCACGGGTCAGGCGGTTGCTCAGGCAATGCAGGACGCAGGGCTCAGCTTCACGCCGCTGACCGCAGAGGAAATTGCAGGTAGCCCCCATGGGGAAATCGTCACCAAGCACGGATTCGATAAAGAAACGCCGCTTTGGTACTACGTCCTGCGGGAGGCGAAGGTGAAACACGATGGCAACATGATGGGCCCGGTCGGCAGCCGCATCGTGGCGGAGGTCTTTGTCGGGCTGATTGAGAACAGCGCAATTTCCCTACTGAAGGATAAGAGCGACCTCAAGTTCTCGATGCCACAACTGCTGGCCTTTGTGAATGAATTGAATCCCTTAGGCAGCGATGTACCGGTGACGGTCTCGTAGGGATAAGAGTACATACACAATAGGGACATGGCGCTGCCATGTCCCTATAAGCTTTTGATTTTGGGCAATACCCCCAGGGGAATTCGAATCCACGTCGCCTACGTGAAAGGGAGGTGTCCTAGGCCTCTAGACGATGGGGGCCTGACTGCCACTCTTACTAAGATATTAGATGCATTCGACCTCTGTCAACACTATTCGAAGCGGATTACTCGCAAGCGGATGCTCACAAGCGATCGCGAGGCTACTGAACCCCCCTCGAATTTCTCAGGCGGATCACCTGACGACGCATTTCGGCAGATGCATGGGTCTCAGACACCGCTTCCACTTGAGCCTCGGCAGAGATAGGCTCTAAATACTCGTCAGGGCCGCAGGCGAACGCTTCTAGCAGCCTATCCAGCAGGCGCTCGCGATCGCCCAAGATGGCCTCATCCTCAACCAAACGAAACTTTAAACGAACCTCGCAGTCATAAACGCCAACTTCAGGCCGTGCCGACTGATGCTTTAATGAATTAGATTTTCTAGCCATAAAACTCTTACTGATGGCGCAATAGATATTCCGATGCTTGGTCTTTCAAGCCAATAGCAGTGTCCTTAGGTAGACTGATTAGGTATTCAGGATGGTGAAGCAAGGCCAAAGATGCCAACCTCCCTTCAGCAGCGATGCCTTGAATGCTGCTTCAGCAGATCGTCCACGATGAGAAGACAGTTGGCTGATTGGCCCTGTAAGCTCAGGGTTCACTACTGTCATTCTCTAAAGCTTTGCTCGACAAGTCCATAAAGCCTCTGTGAGGATAGTGCAGAAACATGTAATGATTTTGTGGCTCCGCTGGGCCGCCGTCAAGGCTCACGGCATCGGCTGCCATCCCAGCGCCACCAGCGCCCTTTTTTCGACCGCCGTAGTCTATTGCACTTCCCCCTTACACCGCCCGCTATGACCTTCTTCAATCGCCCCCTCCGCATTGCTAAGACCCTGACCTCGGTGTATTACGCCTACATGGTGGAGTATCGGGCCGAGCTGATGTTTTGGGTACTCTCGGGCAGCCTGCCCTTGATCTTGCTAGGGGTTTGGGCTGAAGCGGCAGCAACAGGCCAGTTCGGGCTGTCATCGATCGAATTTGCCCGCTACTTTATCGCCGTGTTTTTCGTTCGTCAATTCAGCGTCGTCTGGGTAATTTGGGAGTTTGAGCGTGAGGTGGTTGAGGGGAAGCTTTCCCCCAGGCTACTGCAGCCCATTGATCCAGGGTGGCATCATCTGATCTCGCACTTCGCGGAGCGCTTTGCCAGGCTGCCGTTTATTGCGCTTGTCATAGGACTATTCTTTGTGCTCTACCCCCAGGCCGTGTGGCTCCCTAGCTTCGGCACTGTCGCCTTAACGATTCTAGTCGTGGGACTTGCCTTCGTGCTGCGGTTCACAATCCAATACACGTTTGCCCTATTTGCGTTTTGGACTGAGCGAGCCAGCGCCATCGAAGACCTCTGGTTTTTGCTCTTTCTGTTTCTCTCCGGCATGATTGCCCCACTGGAAATCTTTCCTGCCGCAGTCCGCAACGTTATTGTCTGGCTCCCCTTTCCCTATTTAATCCACTTCCCAGCCAGTTTGCTGGTCGGTCTACCAACCGACATTCTGCGCAGCTTAGCCATCATGACGGCCTGGACAGCGCTGTTCCTAGGCTTAAACCGCTGGCTCTGGCAGCGCGGACTAAAGCAGTATTCAGGAATGGGGGCCTGAAACACGATCGATCAGAAGTTCCGGGTATCCCGTCTTAGGATCCTGCCGTCGGTGGAACTGGATCTGAGGCAGGACGCCAATCACCAGCTCAACAGTGGTGTAAATCTCACAGCCTTCTAGCAAATGTCCGCCGTAGATTTGGCCCCGCTTATCTGA
Organism: Elainellaceae cyanobacterium; assembly: GCA_050330955.1. GTDB lineage: Bacteria > Cyanobacteriota > Cyanobacteriia > CAKZMO01 > CAKZMO01 > JBCCAG01. Next base: position 11,183 of record JBHJHJ010000212.1, read on the forward strand.
TATGGCGATATGGAGGTGACAGCCCTCTTGGGAGAGAGTGCCGTTCAAAGAGGTAATTTCAAAATATCCCTTGAGCCGCATCCCTAAGGGCTGACCCGCGAACCGAACTGCGGCCTGCGATAGGCTACCCACGCAGGAAAGGACGCAGGCTGCCAGCCAGCCCTGGGCCTCGACGAGTTGGGTGAGTTCAGTTTTGAGGTCTTGACCAGGGTGGAGACGGAGGGCGATCGCTTTAATGTCGGTAACGGGCAGCGACTGATTCATGATGTCTCCGTGACGTTACTTTACGAATAGAGGGTTTAAGCCTCTGAGTTCAGCTTGTTGTTGGATCCGTCATTCGTCAAGCGACTGAGCCATGAAGATGAACCATAAGCGGGTCGAGCTGCCTGACCTGTGCATCTAAACCAACCTGAAGCTGACCCTCAGAGACGTTGACCGAGCGGATAACGGTAGAGAAAGCCTCTCTATCAAGCTGGCGGAGGCCAATCAGGCGGGCTACCCAGCTTAGAATGGCGGCGGTCTCCACTAGCAGCGGGACACAGCTCGGCTTGAAGCGCGCTTCCTGAAGATAGACCAATGCCGGCTGGCTTTCACTGAGGCTTTGGGCATAGGCTGCATCCTGAGGGAGCACCTTCAAGATCCCGGATACTCCGATAGCAGAAGTCGGCGCAACCGGAGCCGCAACGTGATACGCCATCTGCGCCTCGACATCGAGCTTGAGCTGGCCGTGCTCAAGCTCGATGTCAATCTGCCGGGGCTTTAATGAAAAAGCCTGCTGCTCCTGCAGAAATACGATGGTCTCTATCCAGCTGTAGATTGGCGGCGAGTTTATAAACTGATTTAGACTCTCTTCGCAAATCGTGAGTTCTACAGATAGACCTAGGGGCTTTGCCAAGGTCAGTTGGCCCCTAATGGCGCTAACCAAAGATAGGGAGAGGTTTGCAATGTCAAGATCTAGGGCGTCAATCTTGAGGTCAGAGGTCAACCAAAGCCCCTCTGAGTAAAACGAAATTGATTTGGCTTCCCCTTGAAGGACTTGCCCCAAGGCCGCAGAAATATCGACCTCGACATGTTCAGCGCTGCTGAGCTGACTGGAGATAGCGGTTTTGATGAGCTGACCCATCAACAATTCTATTAGCCCAGAACCTTCGAAAATCATGAGTTCTGCGGGAGCAAGTGGTCGGCAGTGAGTCCAAGGTGTAATTGATGATAGGCGTAAGCAGCGCGATCGCTACTCAATCTATAGCTAGAGATTTTAGCCCTGGGCTAGGCATAGATTTCTAGCGCAGCTCCGCTTTGGTTACCGAGCCGTTGGCCGCAACGGTCAGCTCCAGCGGGCGCCCCGCCTCTGTGGCCTTCACCACCTGCCGGTACACCGAATAGTTCGTCGGCACCGTGCGCTGCCCGCCGTCGTTCCAATAGGTGATAGTGTAGTCCACCCGCTTAAGCAGCTCCGGGGTGCCGATGCGCTCGCGGCGCTGCTGCCGGGCCTCGAGGTCGTCTACGGTAGGGCGGGGCGGCAGCGCGGGCCACCATAGCCCTTTGTCGTCGGGGCCAGTGACGGCAGCAGGGGGCATCTGGCCGTTGACGTTCTCTAGAGACGTAGCGGTTTCTTCGAATAGCTCGACGCGGGTGTCGGTGGGGCGATCGCTATCGCCGACGTATTCCACCTTCCAAACGTATTCGGTGGTCGCGGTGGACTGGTAGTCGTTGCTGAGCTGCTGCTCACACCCTAAAATCATCAGCGCTGCTACGGCGATCGCACTCTGCCATTGAAATCTTTTCATTGCGGTTTTCCCACTGCCCTTAGTTTTTGACCTCCTTATCGATCTCACCACAGACCCAAAACTGGCATGGGCTATAGGTGTGACAGTTTCCGTAGAGATGCGCGAAGCAATGGCCAAAACCCTCCCATTAGGGCGGCTACTGGGCGTTGATGAATCAAGGTATGAATTTGCGGCATTGAATGGGCCCAAAGCAGGCATAGGGACATAGCGGCGCCATGTCCCTACAAAGGCATACCCCAAATCAGCAACGTCTCCTACCGCTGAGAAATTTCGACAGCAGGCTCCGCAAGCGTTTGGGTATCGTGAATCGCCACGAAGAAGTTACCCCCATCTTCCGGAGTCTGAGTGCCCACCACCAGCGTGTACCAGCCTTCTTCCGACAGCGTGAAGTTCACCGCCATGCTCTTATCAGTCCGTCCGCTGTCCACAACCTCACCATCGGGGCTGATGAGCATAATGTAGGGGGCGAACTCTGACTGCAGCATCAGCGTAATGGCCTGCTGGGCCGAACCCTGGAACTTGTAAGTCAGGCATCGCTGACCCTCATCAAAGCAGGGCGCGACGCTGCTGTGAACGAGCCCAGCCTCTACCAAAATGGGCCGGGTCGCCCGCAGTTGGTAGCGGCCTGAATAGTTGGCATCTGCGGCGCTCGTCACCACCGTGTAAGTTCCCGTTTGAGCCAGCTTCTCCAAAATAAAGCTCGATTGCTCCCGGCTTTCAGTGGTCGCCTGCGCCACCAGCTCGCCATCGGGGCCAACCAAAAAGACGTGACCGCCCATGTCCATTTGGCTCAGCTCTAGCATAATGTTTTGGCCCGCTTCAGCTTCGAACGTATAGAGGTCGCTCAGCCCGCTGTTGAGACAGAGGCGGCTGTCTCCCGTTTGCAGAACGCCCTGCACAGCATCGCCGTTGACGGGAAGCGCTTTCGAAAGGGCGTCTCCATCGGGGGCGCTACCCGGCATGATCACCGGGGGGATTGACACCCCATGGCGGTAGGCGTTGATAAAGGTCGTCACCTTATCGACGGAGATGGCGGAATTAATGTCGTTTGCCCCCCGGGCACCGGAGGTGGCAATGCCAATCAGATTGCCGTCGCTGTCCACAATCGGGCCCCCTGAGTTGCCAGGGCTGATGGGGCTATCGAGCTGAATCCGGCCAATATCTGGGTGAATGTTGCTGATGATTCCCCGCGTAATTGTGGCTGAGTCACTGGAGATGGAATTGCCGAGGGGGAAACCAATGGCGTAGATGGCCTGGGTTTTGTATACGCTCTCAGCGTCTCCCAGGGGCGCGATCGCCAAATTTTGAGCCCCTTCAATTTGCAGCAGGGCTAAGTCTAAGCAGCGAGAGTCGCCCATGGAAACCACCCTAGCTTGGTACTGGCGACCCTGAATTTTGACGCTGACCTCGCTTGCACCTTCTAGCACGTGGGCGTTCGTCACCACGAGGCCGTTGGGGTCCACCACGACGCCGCTGCCGCTTCCCCGGTCAGTTTCGACGTAAACAGTGGCGCTCTCGACTTCTTGGACCTTGTTATCTTGGGCAAAGGCAACGCGAGCGTTAGGAAGCTGGGGCTGTGTGCTAATGACTTCGCCAACAATGGTTCCTAAAACCGCGGCTTGAAGGGCCACTAAGCCAGAAGCGGCTAATTTTAGGGAGGTCTTGCGAGTCTTTTGAACGAATTGAAAAGTCATCAGAATTATCTCCAAATGGGTAGTAGAAAAGTCAAAGATTTTGTGAAGGTCAATCTAGCCTTGGGGCAATCTGTCGGCGAGATTTGACTGTTCTCGAAAGCAGTGTGTGCACCAGCTCAGTGCGCTTGAGTATTAGAATAAAAGGCCTCAACTGCCAATATTCGTGCTTTTCCCGTGAGCCCAATGTCGTAATTCAGCGGTTTTTGTTTTCAGGAAACTGACATGGGTAGCGCTAATGGCCGGTTCTCAACCTCAGCCAATTGGGTACGCCGCTCGATAAAGCGCTCAATGAATCAAGGTAATTTAACCGCGCGGCAAGCTTGGGCGATCGCTCTGCGTATGGAGTAGCTTAGATGAGTCGTACTCTGAGTCCTCCCATGGAACCACTAACCGCCGCTGCGATCGCTACGCTGCTGCTCACCAAGATGGTCGAGAAGCTGGGCGAGACGATAGGTGAGAAAATTCCCGATTTGGGCGCGACGGTTTGGGAAAAGGTAACGTCGCTGAAATCTACCCTGACTGCAAAATCGCCTGAAACGGCGGCGCTCTTGCAGGGAGCTGAAGCTGCACCGATACTAATGGACAGCCAGCCAGAGCTGTTTGGCCTGCCCGCGCTCACGGAGGAATTAGAAGCGGCGGCGAAGGCCAACGCTGACGTGAAGACGCTGGTGGAGGCGATCGCTAGCGAAGTGCGGCCCCAGCTCCCGGCGGAGGTGCAGAAAAAGGTTGTAGATCAGGTGTTGCTGAAGGGCGTCAAGACGCGGAAGTCGATTCGAGCGACCCGCTTGACCCAGGAGGCGGACGCCTCTGCTGACAAAGTACGCCAGGAGATGCTGGTGGACGTGGAGACGAAGGGAGACATCGATCTAGGTGATGTAAGCCAAAAGGCGTAACTGTGACCCAAAATAGCTCCAACGACCAAAGCGTACTTCAAGGCGTCAGCGCCCGAGACATCACGGCTACGGTCAATCAAACCATCATCAACCCCAAGGGGCAGGAGCTGCGCCTCATTTATAGCAGCCCTCTGCCTGATGTGCGCCACTTTCAGGGCCGAAAGGGTGAGCTGGAAGATTTGTTGGGCTGGTTGGGAGATATGGCTATCTCTATCGTCGGCATCCGGGGGCAGGGCGGCTTTGGTAAATCGACACTAGCGGCGAAAGTCTTTACCGACAGCGAGGGCTTTGCGGGCAAGGTTTGGATTGATGTGCGAACCAGCACCTCCATAACCAGCCTGGCGGGGCGGGCGCTGAAGGAGCTGGGGGTGCCGCTGGAGCAGGTGCAGGCCATCCCGGATAAGGATCTGCCGGGACGGCTGCTGCGCCACCTGCAAACGGGGCGATATCTGGTGGCGATCGACAATATGGAATCGCTGCTGCACGCTGAGGGCACTTGGCAAAGCGGCTACGGGGCGTTTCTGCAGGGGTTTCAGGATGCGGGGACGCCGAGCGTGCTGCTGCTGGCGAGCCGGGAATATCCACCGAGCTACTTTGGCTGGCGGCAGTCGCGGTGGTGCGAGGTGGAAAAAGGGCTAGCGCCAGCGGAGGGGGCAGCGCTACTGAGCGCTCTGGAGGTGGAGGGCAGCGATGACGCGCGGGAGACGCTGTCGGCAGAGGTGCAGGGTAACCCGCTGGCCCTATCGCTGATTGCAGGCTGGGTTCGCAATGAATTCAAGGCGGGGAGCCGTGGGGTGGCGCGGCTGGAGCAGTCTGCAGATTTATATCAGATTACGGGGCCGCACCGGGGGGAGAGCGGGCTGAGCGTCAACAGCGTTTTGGGCTGGAGCTTGGCGCGGCTGGGTGAGGCGCAGCGGC
>JBHJHJ010000213.1:0-23356 GCA_050330955.1 Elainellaceae cyanobacterium
TTCTCAGTAGCGGCGATCGCCACAAATGTGTCAACGGGCACAATAAGCCTGTACTTAGGTGATAAACCCCTAACACAATGATTCAAAACACCAATCGCCGCCTCAACGGCACCACCATCAAACGCGACATCGAATCCTACAACGGCTTCAGCTACGTCAAAGACTACATTCCCCCGCGCATGGAAGCCGCCCCCGAAATCGTCAAAGACGCCTACACCACCAAGCTCACCGCCCAGCCGCGCGAAGCCGAGCAAAAAGCCGCTTACAAAGCCGCCACCGATGAGGCCCGTCTAGCAGAATGGGCCTTCCACAACGCCACCCTCGCCATGAAAGACGGTATCCGAGGGCAGTTTGGCCCCGACAGCAACGAAGCTCAAGCTGTCGGCCTGAAGAAAAAATCTGAGCGTAAGCGCGCCAGCCGCAAGCCCGCCCCGCCCACTACCCTAAACCAGACCCCCAACCCAGCGACCTAAACCAGCCGCGACACATTAACCGGGCATCAGCCTAAGAAACCTTCCCCAATCATTCGACAGCGACGTTTACCTACGGCGCCCTACTTATCGAGGTAACCTGCACACAGTACTGATTGCGTTAGCCCATGATCACTCCACTGCTGCAGGTCGAAAATATAGAAGTCATCTACCGTCAGCCGCAGCAGGCCGCTGCCCCCGAAACTGACACCACAGGGGAAATAGAACCGCTCCACCGGGCGCTTAAGCAGGTCTCCCTCACCCTCCAAGCGGGCGATCGCATCGGCCTTGTGGGGGAGTCGGGCTGCGGCAAATCTACTCTGGGTCGCGCCATCATGCGGCTGCTGCCCCCCTCCGCCCAGGTCTCCGGCACAGTGCGGTTCAACGGCGAATCGGTGCTAGAGTTTTCCCCCCAGCGGCTGCGGCAGTTTCGCGGCGAAGCGGTGGCCCTAGTGTTCCAAGACCCCATGACCCGGCTTAACCCGCTGATGACCGTGGGGGACCACTGCCTCGAAACCCTGAAAGCCCATGAACCCCAGCTCTCTGGGCGGGAGGCTACTCAGCGGGTCAAAGCCACCTTAGAAGCGGTGCGCATTCCCGCCGAGCGCTGGGGCCAGTATCCCCACGAATTTAGCGGCGGGATGCGGCAGCGGGTGGCCATCGCCCTAGCCCTGCTGCTCAACCCCAAGCTGATTGTGGCGGACGAACCCACCACCAGTCTCGACGTCACCATCGCCGCCGAAGTGCTAGACGAGCTAGCGCGGCTGTGCCGCGAGCGGCAAATGGCCCTGGTGCTGATTTCCCACGACCTGTCTGTGGTGGCGGAGTACTGCGAGCGCATTGCGGTGATGCGGCACGGGGAAGTGGTGGAAGCCGGTAATGCCCAGCAGGTGCTGCGTCAGCCCCAGCATCCCTACACCCGCTCCCTACGAGACGCCGCCGTTCGCCTCCAGGCCGAGTCAGCCACAGGGTCAGCCCCAGCGTCAGCCCCAGGGTTAGCCCCAGAATCTGCCGCCCCGCTGCTGGAAGTCGTGGACCTGACAAAACACTACGCCCTGTCCCAGCCGCTGCTGTCCCGGCTCAGCGGTCAGCGCGCGGTCATCAAGGCGGTGGACGGCGTGAGCTTTACCCTCCACAGCGGGGAAATTCTGGGGCTGGTGGGAGAATCGGGCTGCGGCAAAAGCACGCTGCTGCGCGCGGTGCTGCAGCTGGTGCGCCCCACCGCAGGCCAGGTACGCTTTCGGGGGCAAGCGCTCACAGCCCTATCACGCGCCGAGCTGCAGCAGACCCGGCGGCACCTGCAGATGATTTTTCAAGACCCCCACGCCTGCCTCAACCCGCTGATGACCGTGGGGCGGGCGATCGCCGAACCCCTGCTGATTCACCGCATGGCGACGGTCAGCGCGGCAGAAGACAGGGTGCTGCAGATGCTGGAGAAGGTGGGGCTGACGCCGGGGTCGTCCTTCTACTCCCGCTATCCCCGCGAGCTGTCGGGAGGGCAGCAGCAGCGCGTTGCCATTGCCCGGGCTCTGATCACCCAGCCCAAGCTAGTGGTTTGCGACGAGCCGGTGAGCATGCTGGATGCCAGCATTCAAACCCAAATTTTAGAGCTCATGCTCGACCTCAAACATGAATTTGATTTAACCTACCTATTTGTGACCCATGACCTGTGGGTGGCGCGGTTTTTCTGCGATCGCATTGCGGTGATGCAGGGGGGGGAAATTGTGGAGATGGGCGCAGCAGAGCAGTTGTTCAATGGGCCGCAGCACCCCTATACTCAAAAGTTACTGGGCGCTGCTCCAAAGCTGGCGCTTTGCTAAGCCGCCCCCCTTTAATCCACGCCACCCCCGCCGCCATGGCTACCCAGGAACGCAAACCCATTCTGCTGGATTTTGAAAAACCCCTTGTCGATTTAGAAAAGCGGATTTTTCAAATTCGAGAGCTGGCTGACGAAAACAACGTCGATGTGTCCGAAGAGATCAACCAGCTTGAAACCCGCGCTGACCAGCTGCGCCACGAAATTTTCAACAGCCTCTCCCCCGCTCAGCGGCTGCAGGTGGCGCGCCACCCCCGCCGTCCTAGCACCCTAGACTACATTCAGGCCATCAGCGACGAGTGGATTGAGCTCCACGGCGATCGCGCCACGGGCACGGATGATCCGGCCCTTGTGGGGGGCATTGCCCGGGTGGAGGGCCGTCCCATTATGATGATGGGTCACCAAAAAGGCCGCGACACTAAAGACAACGTGGCCCGCAACTTCGGCATGGCCTCTCCCGGGGGCTACCGCAAGGCGATGCGGCTGATGAACCACGCCGACCGCTTCGGCATGCCCATTTTTACCTTCATTGACACCCCCGGCGCCTGGGCCGGGCTGGAGGCAGAGCGGCTGGGGCAGGGGGAGGCGATCGCCTACAACCTGCGAGAGATGTTTCGCCTAGAGGTGCCGGTTATCTGCACGGTCATTGGAGAGGGAGGCTCTGGCGGGGCACTGGGCATTGGGGTGGGCGATCGCCTGCTGATGTTTGAGCACGCCGTTTACACCGTGGCTAGCCCTGAGGCCTGCGCTGCAATCCTGTGGAAAGACGCCGGTCGGGCGGCAGAGGCTGCGGAGGCGCTCAAGATTACCGCCGCTGACCTAAAAGCTCTGGGCATTTTGGACGAGCAGCTCGATGAACCTACAGGCGGCGCCCATGCGGCCCCCATCCAAGCTGCAAATACTCTCAAAGCGGCACTGATCCGCAATTTGGCGACCCTTGACCAGATGGGTTCTGCCGAGCGCCGAGAAGCGCGCTATCAAAAATTCCGCCACATCGGCCGGTTTGCCGAGATGCCAGATTAGGTGAGGTTCCAGATTAGGTGAGGCACAAGGTCAGGATGCGCCGCTTGCGCGCTCAGGACTCGTTCAGGCTTCAGTCTTTAGCACAATCGCGCCGATTTGACCCTCGCTCCCTGGTTCAAGCAATAGTGTTATGCTAGCCAGGGCAACAAATCGTCAATTAATTTTAGATGACTGGCTCAGTTCAACAGTGCGCTCTCGTGACCGGAGCAAGCAGCGGTATTGGCCGAGCAACGGCCCTTGCGCTGGCTCAGGCAGGATTTAACTTAGCGCTGGTGAGTCGCTCCAAAGACGCCTTAGCCGAGGTTGCCGCTGAGTCGCAGCGCTATGGAATATCGGCCCAGGTCTTTCCCCTCGACCTCTCCCAGCTCGACCAGGTCAAATCTGAAATTGAGGCCGTGATTCACGCCTGCGGAGCGGTTCACCTGCTGGTCAACAACGCAGGCATGGGCTACACCGGGGCGCTGCAGCAGATGCCGCTGGACGACTGGCAGCAGGTGATGGCTTTGAACCTCACCAGTCCTTTCCTTTGCATGCAGGCGGTGCTGCCCCACATGCGCGATCGCGGCCAGGGCACCATCATCAACGTCGCCTCTATTGCAGGCTACCAGGCCTTTCCCGAGTGGGGGGCCTATGGCGTCAGTAAAGCGGGGCTGATCATGCTATCGAAGGCGCTAAGGGCGGAGGCCAGCGGCGACGGCGTTCGGATAATCACCCTCTCACCCGGAGCGGTGAATACTCCCATCTGGGACACCGACAGCGTGCAGGCGGATTTCGATCGATCTAAAATGTTAACCCCCGACGTAGTGGCTCAAGCGATCGTTCAGGCCGTGACGCTTCCTCACCACGCTGTAATTGAGGAGCTAAAAATTATGCCGAGTGGAGGCGCGCTCTGATGGAATCTCCTTTATCAAGCTGCTCTAATCAGCGCTTCAGGGCGCTGCGTTAGCGTTAATCTAGCGCCAGACTTAACCGCAGCGGTATTTGACGCCGCATCTGCTGCTTTTCCTTCAACGTAACTCACGATTTCTATGACTATTTCATTTGACGAAGCCAACGAGACAGGCCGCAATGGAACTGTTGCTTCTCCCAGCTCTAGCTCGCCCTTGACGCCTCGGCCAGATCGCAACACCAATCATGGCCGCATGATTACGGTGAAGCCTCCGGTGGACGATACCAAGGAGGAGATGATGGATGCGGTGCGATCGCTGCTTTTGGGCATTGGTGAAGACCCGGAGCGCGAGGGTCTGCTGAAGACGCCTAAGCGTGTAGCTGAGGCGATGCAGTTTCTCACTAGCGGCTACACCCAGTCTTTAGAAGAGCTGGTGAACGGCGCAATTTTTGACGAGGGCCACAATGAAATGGTGCTGGTGCGAGACATCACCGCCTTTAGCCTCTGCGAGCACCATATGCTGCCGTTTATGGGCAAGGTTCATGTGGCCTACATCCCCAATCAGCGGGTGGTGGGCCTCAGCAAGCTGGCCCGCATTGTGGAGATGTACGCCCGCCGTCTGCAGGTGCAGGAGCGCCTGACGCGGCAAATTGCCGAGGCGGTCCAGGAAGTTCTAGACCCCCAGGGCGTGGCGGTGGTGATGGAGGCTACCCACATGTGCATGGTGATGCGCGGGGTGCAAAAGCCCGGATCTTGGACCGTGACCAGCGCCATGGTGGGCGTCTTTCAGGATGATCAAAAGACAAGAGAAGAGTTTTTAAGCCTTGTTAGGCACCAACCGTCGTTTATTTAGGCAAGCTTGTAGGGTAATTGGGGACGGCACAATTTGGCTTGCACTGCTCCTTGCGGTTAGGCTTTCGGCAAAGGCAGCGATCGCCCAAACGCTGCCGCAGGAAGTGCTTGAAATCGCCGCCCCGCCCCTAGAAGTCGATTTACTGCAGCCCGACGCCGACTTATCGGACCGCGCGGTGGTTACCCGTGATACCGTTCAAGCGTCCGAGCTCACCTTACCGAGCCTGTGGTGGGCCGACCAGCAGTACGGCGGCAAGCTGCTGGAAGACTGGATTGCCTACCCGAGCGAAACCACCGCAGCTCGGCGGGTCGATCTCGTGGTCAATCGACAGCTGTGGGGCCTCTACACTTACTTAGAGCGATATCAGTTTGTTCGCCGGTTGGGCATCACGGCGCTGCAGTTTGGCTACAGCACCCGGGTGTTTAATCGCCAGGGCGCTTTTTTAGGGGCTTACTGGTGTGAAGACCTAGGCGCTGACAATGCAGCCCTTCCCGTTGATACGACTCAGCCAGATACGACTCAGCCAGATACGACCCAGCCAGATTCGCTAGAGCCCAATTTGCTAGGGCCCAATTTGCAACAGCTTAACTGTCAAGTCTACCTAGACTCACCCGGCATAGCACCTCCCCGGGGGCGATTTAGCTTCTAGGGCAAATCCCCCATCCATCAGGCTTGCTGAGCAGCCGCGGCGCGGCGCGTCTCGCGCCAGAGCTGCCGGTAGGCCTCATCAGCTTGAGAGGATAGCGGTAAGATGGCGCTGCTCTGGTCTAGTATGCGGCGGCTGGGCAAAAGCACCTCGTCGGCCCTGAGGGGCGCGGGCAGTGAGGCGCGGGCTTGCTCAAACAGAATTGGAGATACTCCTGCATTCAGCAGAGAAAGACGAGCCGCAACTTCAGGCTGCCAAAAGAAGCTAATCCACTGTTTGGCAATATCCTGCAGGTCGGCTGAGGCGCCTTTTGCCGAAACTGCTGGCTGCACCCAAAGGTCAGTTGTAGTGAGGGTACCCGACTGGGGCAGGGCCACCCCGAGCCGCTGGTTCCGGCGCACCAGCGGCAAGATATCTGTCGCCCAACCCACCGCCACCCAAACGTCTCCTAAGATCAGCGGCTGCAGGTAGGCATCGGAGCTATAGAGCCGGACGTTGCGGTGCAGGGCAGTCAGCTTCTCTTCTAGGGCCGCCACTGAGGCCAGGTTGGATTGGTTTGGGTCCTGCCCCAGGGCTTTTAGAGCCACCCCAATGACTGCGCGAGGGCTGTCTAGCATAGCGATTTTGTGCGCCAAATCATCGCGCCATAGATCTGACCAGTCCGCTGGGGCCCCGCCATGGGCCGCTAGCTCAGCCTGGCGGTAGGCCATGACCAGACTGCTAGTGCGATAGGGCGCACCCCATATGGAACCGCTCTGACTGGGCGTACCGTCTGCACTGCGGGTGACGAGATGCTGCCACGCCTTCGGCAGGCGAGACCAGCCGGGCAGCGAACCCAAGGGCAGCGGACGGATGAGCTTTGCTTGAATTGCTGCAGTTAGCCAGTAGTCTCCTAGTGAAATTAGGGTGCTGCCTTGGGCTTCGCTCCCATCACCTGTATCCTGGTCCGCTGCTGTCTGCAGGTCGCGAAACAGGTCTGAGAGCTGCGCTCTGGATTTGAGCTGCACCGTCTGGGGCTGCTGTCGGCTGAAATCTTTTAGTAGAGGTGCCGGCACTGCGTTATCGAGCAGGTGAACCGTGAGGGGGTAGGTCCCAGCGCGACAGCCGTTTAGGGCGAGGGCCACCAAACTAAGGAGAAGCGATCGCCGCTGCAGGGAAAGCGAAATTTGGGACGATGTAGTCAAACTTTTTTCCTTGACGGCTTTAGCTATGGTGATCTTGAACGATTCGGGGGAGATAGCACCCGCCTCTCACTAACACGCCGCGAGTAATTTAGCTACGACTGGGCCCAAGTCGCAGTTTGAGACGGGTCCACAGAACTTTCCGCCGACTTGTGTTCTACCCCAAAGCCAACTAGATCGATTACGCTCGGAGGCTCGCCCTCAGACCGCTGATAGGTCACGATGGTCCTGATTCGCAGCGCAGGGGTGATTGACCGCATCTGATCCACCGCCACCGACTTTGAATAGTAGGTGGTCATCTCTAGGGTCTGTCGAGTCGGTTGATAGGTGAACCAGCCGGCGATCGCGCTGGCGTCGAAGTAGCCCCGGTCGCGGAGATAGATGCCCTGAACGAGGTCGCTCTGAGGCTCAACCTGCGCCGCCGGGGGCAGGACAAACGGTGAACCTTTCGTCTCCATTGAAAAATAGACGTCTGGAATAAATAGGGCGTTGAGGTCCATGGCCACCGTTTCCCCTTTCTCAGACTCCGTATCGAAGGCAATCGAGAAGCCAGGACAGGGCATGTCATTTTGGCCGCTCTTGAGCGCTACGACCGAAGCCAGCAGCTCAGAGGAAAAGGAAATGTGCCCTGGAATCTCCTCAGACGACGAAAGCCCGGAAATTATTTTCTGCTTGTCCACCGACGTCAGCGCATTGACCTGAAACTTGGTGTGCGATCGCTCAACCTCCCCCGTCAGCGTTGCGTGGTAGGTCCGCTCAGTGGTCCAGGATCCGACGCAGTCGGAAAAGAATTGCTCAAAGCTTAACATCGATGGGTCTGTCTATAGGAGGTATTTTGATAGGCCAAGCCTAAGCTGCGCCAGTCGACGTAGCGCTTACGCATATATCTGATTCTAGACGGTGAACCTCACTGTTGGGATCCCCATCGGGTTTGTGAAATCTTGTTTGCTAAGGAAATAGAGGAGGCTGAACTATAGAATGAAGGCTTCGCTTTTAGCAGCAAACATAAATTTTGCAATCAGAGTTCACAAATCTGTGAGCATCGACTGTCGCATCCGTAACAAGATCTGAGCATTTATTCTGAAACGTTGCTAAAGCCCAGCGGCGATATCTATAGTAGATTGCATCACGATACATCCTTAGATTTGGGGTCAGGCTTGGGAGTACCCTTTTGTACAATCGGTCCTGCAGCGCTACCTTAAGCGAGTCACCGCCTGCTATGGAGTCGCGTTACCCGCACCAAAGCTGCTGGGAGTCGCCAGAACAGAGCCTCTCCTCTATTGAATCGCCAAGGTAAGCGAGCCACCAGTTAAATATTAAATTTATTGGAATACTTAAATCATTGAGGAATAACAGTCAATAAGTTGAAAAACTGTTTAGCATAGTGCTTAACCGTAACAGTAGCTTTGTAAATGTTAAAGGCGTCAGAGTAAATTTAATGCAAGAGCAAATCGACAGTTTGAATATCAAGATTGACGCGCTCCAGGGAGCAGTTGAGCAGCTTAATTCTCGCGTCTCTGATACGTTGATGGAGCTTAAGCTTCAGCTCATGGCTCAAGCGCCGATCGCGGTTTCCATTCCAGAAGAGGCCCTGAGCCCAAGGGCCACCTATTTTAAAGGCGCTGTCCATCAGCCCCATAAGGACGTTTTGGTTGACGACGCCTATGGCGATATCGACTCTAGCTGCAGCGAGAGTACCCTATCTCCCGAGGTCCAAACCCAGCGGCTGACGGCGCAGCTCACAGCGGCGTATAACCGCATTGCGGCTCTAGAGGAGCAGCTATTAGACTGCCGCATCAACGGCTAAATCCCCACTCGGCCAGCCCATGCAGCCAGGATAGGATTAGTCTTCAGAGCTTTTCAGTTTTGTAAGATCCGCCGAAGCATCCATCAGCGCCTCGATAGCGCTTAACAGCTCCCCCTGCCGCCAGTTCTGGTAGAGGTGCGCCGCGATCGCACATCCCCCTGCGGCGACCCCCTCTTTAACGTGGCCTGCCTCATAGGCTCTGAGCTGCGGATAGCGAGACGGGGCGAAGCTTAGCTCGCTGGTGAGCAAAGGGGCGCCCACGGCCTGGGCTAGGCCCAGGGTGTCTCCTGTGGGATCGTCCGTCACCCAACGGGTCGTGCCTACTACTACTTGGTCGGGGTTCCAGGACAGGCCCTCAGCGCGGGCGATCGCGCCCATGAGGTGATATACCGCCAGCATTTGGGTTCCCCCGGCGAGCAAAACGCCCGTTGTCTGGCTCGCAGTCAGCGCTAGGGCAGCAATAACGCCCTGCATAGGGTCACCCAGGCCAGCCCAAACGTCCAAGGGAGAAGGCACAGACGACAGAGTGAAGCGCTGGGCAAACTGCTGTAGGCCTGCCTCGACTAGGGCCTGTTTTTGCCGGTGGTTGCAGTTGGGGTGACTGCTGTTCACCCGACCGTCGGCGGCAACCCCCAATCCTTTCAGCACCGCGAGGGCCGTTGTGGTCCCGCCGACCACGCATTCTCCCACAATCAGGTGGCCAGGCGCTGACGCCTGCGCTAGGGTTTCCCCCAGCCGTAGCCCTTGTCTAAACAGCTGTAGGGCGATGGGTTTTGGTAGGGTATGCCCAGTGCTAACACAGCGGGCGGGATGGCCCTCTAGCTCCAAATGGGGAACCGTAGGGGGCTGGGGCAATCCCGCGTTGACAAGCTGTAGCGGGATGGCTTGCCCCGCAATGACGGCCCGCGAAATCACTGCGGGGGAGGCGCCGGCCTGCAGCGGGGGCAGGGCGTGGCGCGCCTGTAGCCGTGGACCGTAATACAAGAACTCGGCGTCGGCGATCGCGGTGGTTTGGCGATCGGCTGGGGTAGCCCCCGCCGCTGAAATACCGGGAACAAGGCCTGTCTCTGTAAACCCCAATACGCAAACGCAGCTCGGGCGCCGTCCTCGAAACCGCTCAAGCCAAGGCGCGGCGATATCGGGCCGGTGCGAGATACGAATCATGGCGCCTTTAGCGCCCTCCCTGCTCGTCCAGCAGAACCCGTACCCAATTGGGCGGCGCTGGGATGGGGTTGCCGAGCCGCTCTAGCAGCAGCCAAGCCGCAATGTGAATGGTAAACAGATACACCACGTCGCTGCAGAGAATCATGGCAACTGTTGCAAGCTGGACCGCATTCAGGTTGACCTGACCTAGGACATCGACCCCCAGGAGGCCCCAGTTCACCGCAATCCCCAGCAGCCAGTCCAGCAGCCCTGTAATCCGCCCCGTAATGTATACCCACAGGTCTTCCCCCAGAAAGAGGGAGACCAGCCAGATTCGGAAGAAAAAGCTAATGGTCGCAATTAGGCTGCCTAAACCAATAGACCATCCCCAGCTCGACTTTCGAGTCCACATGGCCCCAAGCTGCACGCCTAAAAGCCCATACGGGATGAAGAACATAACGCTCAGATAGGGACCCATCAAGATGGCTAACAGCAGCCCCGACACAGTAGCCGTCATCCACGCTGCGCGGTGGCCCCAGCGCAGGTAGGCCAGCGCAATGGGGATGGGAAAAATAATTCGCATCCAAGCGCCCACGCTGAGATAGTAGCTGATGAGCCAGAGCAAACCAGCTGTGCTCGCTAGAAAGGCGGTTTCCACAAGGGACAGCGGGGCGGTTGCGGAAACGGCAGCTCTATTCGCTGTCGCTAGATTTTTGCCGACTGCAGCCGGGTCTGGGGATAGCGCTTCGTCAACGCCTGACCAGTCGTCCCCTGGGGCTAAGCTACTTTTTTCTAAACCGCCGCGGTCTAAGTCGCTTTTGTCTGTACCACCGCTGTTGGACCCAGCAGGATCTTGCTCCCAGGCATGACTCATGAGATATATCAACCACCTTATAGTTACTGCTGCCCTCAGCGCAGAACGCTACTGTTGTCTTTAGACTCTGATTGGGACGAGACAGTCTATCCAATGTATCGTTTTTTGACAGAGACTGAGGTGACCCATCGCCCTAAGCCGGGAATGCTGAGCAGACAGCAGCGCCTTCGCTACGTCAAATTCCGGTATTTCTGGCTGCGCTTCCAGGGAAGCCTACGCCAAAAAGCGTCAAATTGACGGAATGCCGAGATGATTTCAGAATTGATATAGAGGATTAGGTGAGCTTCATGACATCCGTCTTCAATACCTTTCAAGCAGCAAATCATCAGTTTCGCAGGGCAGACCACGCCCGGTGGCACCGACTCCAAAGCAAGCGCCACATCCTGCGATCGCAGCTCGGGTTTCAAAAGACGGTTTCGTCCCGGCCCAAGGTTTGTATTGGCTGCATTCACTATCACGGCTTGGCATATGGCCAATCTCCCCGTACCGTGCTGATCTGCGGATTTTATCCCTACGGCTGGGCTGAATTATCGGCCTGCCCGGACTGGACCCCGGCAGCCTAGTGCTTCGACAGGCTTAGTGGGACAATAGCCCTAGTTTCGATTGGATATAAATAGCACGTCGATAGCACAGCGCTACTGGGAAATGAACATGCGGGGAGAGAACATGCTTAAGCGAATTGCGGCGATCGCAGTCATTATGTTAGCGATTGGCCTACAAAGTTGCCTGTCGGCAACGGTAGGCTTCAACAAATACGTCGATTCCTATGAGGGGTTTCGTTTCCTCTACCCCAATGGCTGGGTGGAGGTCAGCGTTCCTGACGGTCCTGAGGTGGTGCTACACGATATCGTCGAGCCCAGCGAGAACGTCAGCGTCATCATTAACGAGGTGCCCGAGGGCAAAACCTTGCGGGACTTGGGCTCGCCTTCTGAGGTGGGTCAGAAGATGGCCAAGCGCGGGCTGACCGCCGACAACCAGGCTGCCGCTGAGCTAGTGACCGCAGGCTCCAGACAGACTGAGGAAGGGGAGTATTACCTGCTGGAGTATCAGGTGGACCTGCCGGAGGGGCTGCGCCACAATCTGGCCAGCGTTGTGGTTCGCCGTGGGCAGCTCTTCACCTTTAGCGCCTCCACCACCGACAGCCGCTGGAAGACTATGGAAGACCGGCTGCGGAAGACCGTTAGCTCCTTTTCGGTGTATTAGGGTCTAACCGTCGCGGCGATCGCTTAACCGCTCCGTCGTCATCGGGCAGCGATCGCCGCTCTGAGTCACCTCTGGCGGCACTAAACCCACCACGTGGGGCACCGGGCGGGGGATGTAGCCCATCAAGGATTCTCCTTCGTAGGCTAGGGAGGTACTGGCACCTGAATCCAGCATAATCGCCTCCCGTACGCCATACTGGGCCAGGGTCTCCCCCAGGTAAATCGCATCAATGCGCTCGTGGGTGACGCCAATGACGGGCTGGCCCGCCCGGTTGATGCCCCAAAAAGCCCGGTGGCGAGGGGCGTCAAAGTCAAACAGCCCGTTGAAGGATTCCGGGGACTGGGGCTGGCCGTCTTTCACCAGCCACGCGGCGGCCACGAAGGCGTCCGTGACCCCCGGCATGGCCTGTCTGAGCCCCGTAAGGGTATTGTGCTCGTCGGCGTCGAAGGGCATAAATTTCACCCGGTTGTCACTGATCAGCACCAGCGGACGGCCGTTGAGCAGCGGGTTCTCGCCAGGCTGGCCGGGCACAAACTGCCGCGTGCTTTGGCTAAACACCGGCCCAATCATGACGTTGGAGTCGAGGTACTGCATGGAGAAAAAGCCGCCGTCCACCGCAGCCACGATGTCAGTATCGGCGATAATCTCGTTCACCTGATAGCGGCTGTTGGCGTGAATCGTCACGGGCTTGCCGCCGTAGATCAAAGACATGGGCACGTCCTCAATCATCACCTCGGCTCGCTGCACCGGGGCCCCGAAGTCAAACGTCGTTCCCCACTCTTGGGCGGGGGGGCCGCCCCAGGCCTCGGTTAAAGCCCACTCAATCTGAGACTGACCAATGCGGTCCACCGCCAGCAGGCTTTCAGACTCTCCGGCAAAGCGGTCTTCGAAGTTGTCCATTGTTAGCGCTGCGCGGTAGCCCGCCTCTTCTACCACCTCGGCCACCCGCTCGTCGTAGTTGCCTTCGGGATAGGTGAAGTAGTGAATCGGCATACCCAGCTTCTCTTCTAGAATGCGCTTGGACTGCGTCACCTCGCTCTGCAGGTCGGCATCGGACACCTCCCGCAAATCAGAGGGGTGGTTGATGCTGTGGGCAGCGATGGTGACCAGCGGGCTGGCAGCCATTTCCTGAACCTGGGCCCAGTTCATGCCGGGGCGACCGTGGTCTCGGCCCACTTTGAAGGTATAGACAGAGAATAGGCCAGGGTAGCCGTACTCCTGCAGCAGCGGAAAGACCTGCTGGTAGTGCCCCAGGTAGCCATCGTCGAAGGTGAGCAGCACTGGTTTCTCCGGCAGCGGCAGCCCCGTGCGGAGGTGAGATACCAGCTGATCCATGCTGATGGGAGTGATACCTTCGTCTTGGATAAGCTGCAGGTGGGCTTCAAATTCGTCGTAGGTGACGTCGAAAAACACCTCTTTTTCAGGCACGATGTCGTGGTACATCAGCACCGGGACTCGCGCCAGCTGCGATCGCTCGCTGAGTTCAGGCCAGGGCTGGGGCGACAGATTGGCCATGACCTGGGGGCCAAATGACTTGACCATTGAGGCCAGCGCGCTTTCGGGCTGCTCGACCCATGTTGCCAGCCGCGCGGCTTGAGTGGCCACCTGGTCCATCTCAGATACCAATGTGGAGGGCTGGATAAAGCAGGCTGAGTTAAATTTTTCCTCATCGCGACTCTCAAAATCCCGATTCTCGAAATCGCCGCTGGCATCAAAGCTGCGCGGGTAAAACTCCTGGGAGACGGCCTGCTTAGACGTGCTGAGCACCAGCGGCGCTGCAATCAGCGCAGCGGAAGATGCAAGCAAAACACAAAGGCGAGTACACAGTCGAGGGGTGAGTGACGGCGGCATTGTCGGTATAAGGGGATGAGCTTTGGCGCAGAAGGGGGGCGCTCAACCGCTGACTCAAAACGCTGACTCAAGACGCTGTGGCGGCCACTCCCATCGATTGTTCTACCCGATTTTAGTCGAAATGCCAGGTGATTTAGGTAACATCAGGCAAATTCTACAGCCTTCGAAGCTAGGCTTCTAGACCTCTACTGCGGGCTGAAGCACCCGCCGGATGACCTCTTGAGGCACTTGATCCACCAGCGTCGCCGCTCCCAGCGCCGTGGGCAGCACGAAGCGGACGCGGCCCTGCTTTACCTTTTTATCAGCGGTGAGAGCGTCAAGGATACTATTGCTATCCAGCTTTGGCATCGTCGTCGGCAATCCCGCCGTGGCAATCAGTCGGTTTTGACGCTCCGCTAATGCCCCGTCCCAGTAGCCCAGCTCAGCGGCGATCGCCCCTGCCGCCACCATGCCGATGGCCACCGCCTCCCCGTGGTTGACGCTGTGGTAGCCGGTCAAGCTCTCTACGGCGTGGCCAAGGGTATGGCCGTAGTTCAAAATTGCCCGCAGCCCCGCCTCCTTCTCGTCCTGGCTCACCACGTCGGCCTTGGCCTGACAGGAGCGGATCAAAATCGTCTGCAGCAGCGCTGCTGGCATGTCAGGCTGCAGGGAAGGGGCGGCCTCCAGCATCTCAAACAGCTCCGCATCCCAGATGATGCCGTACTTAATCACCTCCGCCATGCCAGCGCGAAACTCCCGCACCGGCAGGGTGGCCAGCACTTGGGGGTCGATTACCACCTGGCGGGGCTGGTGGAAGGCGCCGATGAGGTTTTTGCCTTGGGGATGGTTGACGCCGGTCTTGCCTCCGACAGAGGCGTCTACCATGGCTAGCAGCGTGGTGGGCACCTGCACAAAGCGAATGCCCCGTAGCCAGGTGGCGGCGGCAAAGCCGGTCATATCGCCAATGACGCCGCCGCCTAACGACACCATCGTGGAGGAGCGCTCCAGCTTATGGGCCAGGGCCGCGTCGTAGATGGTTTGGATGGAGCCCAGGTGTTTGTAGGATTCTCCATCGGGCAGCAAGCAGGTGGCGATCGCGAATCCGGCCTGCTCTAGCGATGCGATCGCCTGCGCTCCGTAGTGGTCAAATACCGTTGGGTTTGATACCAGCAGCAGGCGCTGGCCGGGCAGTACGGCCTTGAGGCTCTCGCCGAGCTGATCCAGGCTACCGGAGGCAATAACAACGTCGTAGCGGTCTGCCGGCAGTTGAATGGGGATTGCGGTCATAGAAAATCCTTGGGCGGTCTAGAATCTTGGGGCGATTTGGGGCGATCTAATTACAACGGACTGTGCAGAAATGCGGTTTACTAGAACTACTGGTAGAACGACTGGGGTCCAGTCTATTGCAGCACGGCTGCGGCTGGGCACTAGACCTTTTACGGCTTAAACAAGGAGTACTTACATTATGTCTGGAGCGATCGCCTACGTTTTGATGTTGGGTGGATTCACCGGCCTAGCCTTCGGCCTCTATCTCGGGCTGCGCGCCGTTAAGCTAATCTAGCCCGGCTCTCGCAGAATCCCGAAGACAGATGTGTACCCGTGAACAAACGTGGTTTGCCCCACGGGTCCAATTTCTCCGCTGCAGAAGAAGCCGCTCAAGGGCGTACCCTGGACATAGCGGTTGAACATCTGAGAGTCAAAGTTTGCTTCCTTGTAAAGGTGCTCGCCGCGCCCCAAGCAGGAAAACAGCAGCGCCCCGACCGGGCTTGACCCCTTTTGCTGCGGGCTGGTCTGATTCATTTGATATTGGCGCAGCAGGCCCTCTAAATCGTCTGCTGAGGTCTTCGCGTCCCGTAGGTGAAACTGAATGCGCATCCCTGGGCGGACGCGATCGCCGATGGCTAGCGCCCCGCCTCGGGGGTCCACTCCCATGAGGTTGCGGATGAGAAAATCGCCCTGCTCTAATACCCGCTTGAATTCGCTCTGGGCCACGCCGATGAACAGGGCTTGCTGAGCCAGCTCTCGCTCTTCCGGCGTTAGATCGTTGGCCAGCTCCTGCAGCGCGTTGAGGGGTGGTTCGGGGTCAGTGTCGCTGCCGGTCTCCTGGACTTTAAGAATAACGTTGCGATCGCCTTCTACCACCTGATAAATCGGGCCAATGGGGCGGCAGCCCTGGGCCACGATGGCGTCTAGGGTGACGTTGCCGCTGAGGGCGACCCCCACTGCGCCGCCCTGCATCGCGGCCCCTTGGTAGAACAACGCCCCCTGCTGCCCCGCCGCCCCGGTGCTGGCGAGCCCGCCGACCTTCGTCGCGCTGGGGTAGGCGTAGTCTAGCCCCTGCAGCAGGTCGTTCATCATCCCTGAGATGGGGTCTGCCAGCAGAATAAAGCAGGGCTGGTCATCGGGGGAGACTCCGACTAAGTCAATCCAGCGGTCGGGCGGTCCATCTAAGTCCGGCAGCTTGGTAGAGACAATACGAAACGGCGTTACAGTTGTGCCAGGAAGCTCCGCTAAGGCTAGACTCAGCGCCACATTGCCCTCAATCTCTTGAGACTTAGCTTGACCGGCCGTCCCGATAATCCCGCCGCCGCTGCAGCCAATCAGCGTGGACACCGGCAGTCTCTCCTTCAAAAGCGGCATTAGCCTGGGATATTCGCTAGCAAAAGCAGACGAAATGAACACAAATCCCAAGTCAGGATCTGCCGACAGTGATGCCTGGGCTTGGTCCACCACGTCATTGACGGCGGCCTCTAGAGACGTACAGGTGGATAACGCACTGGTCCAACGCATGGGTGTATGACTCGATAACAACCGATATTAGGGTCATCTTAAGGCTTCTTCTAAGCAGATCCTAGGTAAGAGAGGGCTTTAGGCCACGATGTTTTCACGAATTTGACGCCTTTGGATGCCTTTGATGGAGAAATGAAGGCGATCGCTTATCACGATTCCAAATCAATTCTATTAGGAATCCTGCATGATTGCCGACTTTGGGAGAAGGGTCTATCGCCCAGTAGGCCTGATGTGCCGGGCATTGCGCAACCGTGCCCCAGCTTTAGGGGTTGAGTCTAAAGATAATCTGCAAGATAGGTAGGTCTGCCAGAGACGCTAGGATAATCTATAGAGACGTTGAATCATAAATAAGAAAGGTCAACCCTATGAGCGATATTAAAACTCAGATCGAAAAGGAACGGGAAGAAGCTCGCGCGGTTTGCGATACCGACGGTGCAACGTCAGAAGGCTGCGCAGCGGCATGGGATGCTGTTGAAGAGCTTCAGGCCGAGGCCTCTCACCAGCAAAAGAAGCAGCCCAAGAAGTCTTCTCTCGAAACCTACTGCGACAACAACCCCGATGCTGACGAGTG
The DNA here is from genome assembly GCA_050330955.1 of Elainellaceae cyanobacterium. Classification (GTDB taxonomy): domain Bacteria; phylum Cyanobacteriota; class Cyanobacteriia; order CAKZMO01; family CAKZMO01; genus JBCCAG01. Next base: position 17,097 of record JBHJHJ010000213.1, read on the forward strand.
CCGCGTGTACGACCTCTAGTCGCGCAAGCTTCTCGATTTTTCTCGATTAAATTGTTTGGGGCGCCATACAGTGTTGTTTACTCCACTGTGTGGCGCGAAGATTAGACAAAGCGCTACCCTTTCAAACTTCGGTTGCCCCCGATTTTGAAAGGGTTCGCTTTTAGATATAACAAAAGGGCAATCGCGCTGTGCGTCAAGGTCCGAATTCGCAGCGTTGTAAGTGTATAGCATAATTAAAAAGAAGGGAGAGCGCCCCCCGGCGGGGGGCGCTCTCCCTGACAGCTACGTTTACTTGTGGCGCTCTACTTATCAGCAGAAGTGCATCAAGACCGCTATGGGAAATGAACCTGTGGACAGCACGATAGTGCTGGCTCTGCCTGACGCCGAAGCCACCCGCCGGCTTGGGTGCGCGATAGGACACTGCACCCCACCTGGCAGTACGGTTCTGCTGCAGGGCGACTTAGGCAGCGGTAAGACGACATTAGCCCAGGGGCTAGGTCAGTGCTTGAATATTTTGGAGCCCATCGTCAGTCCGACGTTTGCCCTATTGCACGAGTATGACGACGGTCGCCTCCCTCTCTATCACTTTGACCTGTACCGCCTGTCGCCTGACCAAGTGCCGGCGCTAGGCCCCGAGCAGTATTGGGATGGGGTTGAGGTTCCGTCAGGGATTGTACTCATCGAGTGGTGCGATCGCCTCCCCTTCCGCCCAGAAGCTTCCCTCAACGTTGCCCTTGAATCGGTTGCCTGCTGTGACAGCACTTCTGGCCAAACGACTGACCCAGGGCGGATCGCAAAGCTAACGCTGACGGGGCGGCCTGGTATCTCTCTTGAGGCGATCGCGGTGGCGTTTGAAGCGATCGCGCTAGGGGAAACACCTGACAAAACTTGGCGAAAATAAGTAGGTATACCTATCCTACAATAAGGTGTAAAGACCTAGCGGCCACCCCAATCAGACCCATGCTGGATATTCGCTTCGGCCTTGCCACCGACCTGCACATTGCCCTACCCCACACTATCCCCGCCACCACCGACCGATTTCACCGCACCGAAATCAGCATTGCCACCTTTGAAGCCGCGCTCTCTACCTTCGATCAGCTCGATCTAGACTTCCTGCTGCTGGCGGGAGACCTTACCCAAGATGGCGAAATCGATAACCACGCCTGGCTAGCCCAGCGGCTGGGCCAGCTCTCCTACCCGGTCTACGTTGTCCCTGGAAACCACGATATCCTGTCGCCCCAAGGCAGTAACACCACCATCGGCGTCGCTGATTTCGGGCGCTACTATGCCAAGTTTGGCTACGCCAACACCGACCAGCTTTACTACACGCAGCAGATTGCTCCTCAAGTTAGGTTGATTGGCCTCAACTCCATCTTTTTTGATGGGGATAAGCAGACCTATCGGGGCCGCGTGGACCCTGAGCAGATGGCTTGGCTAGGAGAGGTGCTAGCGGCCTCCAACGACGAGCTTATCTTGGTGATGGTGCACCACAACGTGATCGAGCACCTACCGGGCCAGGCGGACAGCCGCATGGGACAGCGCTACATGCTTCAAAACGCGCCTGAGCTGCTGGAACTTTTGGCGCGACACGGCGTACAGCTTGTTTTTACTGGCCACCTCCACGTCCAGGATGTGGCCCAAGCGCCCTATTCCCCACCCATCTACGATATCGCTACGGGGTCGACCGTCAGCTATCCCCACCCGTTCCGAATCATGCGCTATCGCGAAACTTCCCCCGGCGTAGGCCACCTCCAAATTGAGTCGCGCCACGTGCAGCAGATTCCAGGTTGGGAGGATCTGCAGACCCGCTCTCGGGAATATGTAGGCAATCGCTCTTCCCATTTTGTCAAGCGGATGCTTACCGCTGAACCCCTTGGGTTATCGGAAGAAGCCGCAGATCAGATGCTGCCCGAGCTCCGGTATCTCTGGGCTGACATTGCTCGGGGAGATGCTCATTTCGACTTTCCCCAGTTTGAGCCAGCTGTTCGTCGCTACTTTGAGCAGTTTAGCTGCGGAGCCGCCATTGATAACGCGACTATTTTATCGGTGCAGCGTCCTGTCGGCGCGACTCTAGGGGCACCGCGTTAATTTTGAGCGATCGCAGAAGGTAGTCAAAGCGCCGCTCTGCAAGCGCTAAGTTAGACGGCACTGGGTTTTGATGAGCAGCCCCATTAGTGTTGCGGGGCCCACTGTAGCCCAGCTGCTTCACTGTCCCCCGGAGCCGACTTGAAAGCAAAATTGCCAGGGCCCTGTAAAAGCGAGCGGCAAAGCCGACATTCTGTTCAAGCTTATCGCTCAGGGCAGCGCGGGGTATGGCAAGCACAATCGAGCGCTCAAAGGTCTTGACCGTCGCTGACGGCGAGCGGGCTTCCACGAAAGACATTTCTCCAACAATATCGCCGCTGTGCAGCCGCGCTAGCTCTTTATTCCCCAGAGCTGCGATGGAAACCACAACGGTTCCCTCTAGCATGATGTAGAGCGTGTCTACCGGCTTGTCTTCCCAAATGAGGACCGTGCCCGAGGAAATGTCGCGCCGCTCGCCGACTTGAATCAGCCAATCCATGTCATCCTGATTAAGCTCGCTGAGGAAAAAAAGTACCTTCTGCATGATTGACACCTATTGTCCTGAAGGTCGGTCCTACCACTTTAAGATAAAACGGCTGCACTTTTGTACATCTCTTATTTTGCCTAGCTGCGAAAATGGGCAGGCAAGAATCTTTGACGTTCATAGCATACCCACTAATTTGTTAGGTTTTAGCAAAGATGAGCGCAAAGACTTGCCAAAACGCCAAGTATGGCCTCGCCGTCCTACGGAAGCATATTAGTTACTTCTTATACCGTCGCTGCAACCCGGAGAATCTATAGCAATTTGGTCTCGTCCTGGAACTTTATTTCGAGAACAGGTGTCAGAAGCCCAGCGGCACGGAGTGCTGACGGAGACCGCCGATACTTTTTAGGCGCGGTACGACTTCAGGGATCTGGGATAGATTTACCGTGAATAGCGCAGTCTAGAAGCGTCATTGGATGCAGTACAGGCACAACGCTGTGACGTAGCCGCAGGTGCTGCCGGATTTGCAGGGCACATCCAGGGTTAGGTGAGGCGATGACCGCTGCTCCAGTGTTGAGCAAGTTCTCCACCTTCCGCTGTCCGAGTTCTGCCGCCACTTCGGGCTGCAGCAGGTTGTAGACTCCTGCGCTGCCACAGCACAGCGCTGCGTCTGTCGGTTCCTTCAGCTCGACGCCGGGAATTTGCCGCAAAAGCTGGCGGGGCGGAAGGCTGATGTTCTGGCCGTGGAGCAGGTGGCAGGCGTCCTGGTAAACCACGGTTAGCGGTTCGGGCTGCAGCGGGTGTAGCGGCGCCGTCAGCCGGATTGAGGCCAGAAATTCCTGTACATCTCGGACTTTGGATGCAAATTCAGCCGCTCTCTGTCGGTAGCTCGGGTCGTCTTGCAAGATATGGCCGTACTCCTTGAGCGTATGGCCACACCCTGCAGCGTTGATGATGATCGCATCAAGATCCAGGGGCGCAAAACTGTCAATCATCCGCTTCGCTAGCGTCTGAGCTTGCTGAGTTTCACCCTGATGCTGGGGCAGGGCAGCGCAGCAGCCCTGGCTGTCTGGGATGTAAACTTCGCAACCGTTAGCGGTCAGCACCCGTACCGTGGCGTCATTTACCTCTGAAAAAAACAGGCGCTGCACGCAGCCTAAGATCAGCCCTACTCGATACCGCGTTTCGCCTCGGGCGGGCACCCGCGTCGGCTCAGGGGGACGAAAGGCAGAGGTGGGCACTGCAGGCAGCAGCATATCCATGGCCGCGAGTTGGGGAGAAATCTGCCGTAGCCATGGGGTGGCGCGCACGAGGGACTGGAGCCCCACCCGCTGGTAGAGGAAGAGGGGAACCAGCAAGGCCCTCAGGCGCTGGGGATATGGAAACAGGGAAAAGATTAGCCGCCGAATGAGGCGATCGCCCCAGGAGCGGGGCTGGTTGCGGGCCACCTGAGAACGGGTGGCGTCGATGAGGCGATCGTAGCGAACGCCGGAGGGGCAGGCGCTGACGCAGGCCAAGCAGCCCAAGCAGGTGTCGAAGTGCTGGGCCGTGGTGCCCGCAAGGTCAATCTGGCCCTCGTTGACGGCATCCATCAGATAGATGCGGCCCCGGGGGGAATCCATCTCGGTGCCCAGGACGCGGTAGCTGGGGCAGGTGGTGAGGCAAAAGCCGCAGTGAACACAGGCGTCGATCAGCGATGGGTCGGGAGGGCTTTTGGGGTCGAAGCCTTGGGGGGTGGACTTTAACGTGAGGGCGTCTGTCATGGTTTTGAGCTTGGGAATATTGATTTGGCGCGGCTTTGTAGCCTTACAGCAAGAAACGACCGGGGCTGAGGCGGCGCTCGGGGTCAAACTGCTGCTTGATGCGGCGCATCAGCGGCATGGTATTGCCGGAGTAGCCCCAGATGTCCAGATCTGATTTCCACGCCGAAGGGGCCTCTAAATTAGACAGAAAGCCGCCCTGCCGGTGATAGAGGTCTCGAATTGGGCCAACTTGGGCTGCGCTGCGCAGGTTAAGGCCAATCCAGCCCAGACCGCTGCTGACGTGGGTCACCGCCGCAGTCACGTCGGCGATCGCCTCAAGCTGCACCAGCGTGGCCACCGCATTGGCGGGCAGCAGGCCGACTTTGGCGGTGACGCGATCGCCACTCTCGCCACTCTCGCCGCCAGTGTCCCGCTCCCGCAGCGCGCCAAGCTGCTGCCATAGCGCCTGTTCCGTTTTGTCGGTGGCGATCGCCATCGAGAGGCCTAAGCCATCAACCGTCTGCGCCATCATCTCGGCTTGGGTCTCCACCCCCACCGCAACGCTTTGGAAGCGAACCAGCAGACCGAGGAAAGCGCCGCCTGGGCCATAGCCTAAAGCGGATAAAATCCTTCGATTAACTAAGGAAAGTCCTGTGGGCATCAGCCCCGACTTCAGCACCTGAGACAGCAGCAGCGCTAGGCTGTCGGCCTCCCCCCAAACAACTAGCGTCTTAGAGGCTTCAGTCTGGGGATAGAGCCGAAAGGTCACCTCGCTAATCACTGCCAAGCTACCCCAAGAGCCCGTCATCAGCTTCATCAAATCGTAGCCTGCGACGTTTTTAACCACCCGTCCCCCGGCCTTGGCCCGCTGGCCGTCGGCCCGCACCAGCGACACCCCAATCAGCATATCGCGGATGCCGCCGTAGCGCTGACGCATCCACCCCGTGTCGGCAGTGGCGACTACCCCGCCCAAGGTCGCTCGCTCAGGGTAAGCCGGGTTGAAGCCAAAGCACTGACGCTGCTCCTGAAGCGGGAGAGTTAGGGCGGAGACGGTTGCCCCCGCTTCAGCCGTCAGCGTCAAATCGCCGACAGCATGTTCTATGAGGCGATTGAGCCGGGAGGTGCTGACGCCAATCTGCACCGAGGTCGCCAAACCGCCCCAAGCCAGCTTAGTGCCGTTGCCGAAGGGCAAGATTGACCAGTTCTCAGCCTGAGAAAGTGCAAGGGTTTCAGCCAGTTCGTCCTGGGTTTCGGGGTAAACCACCCCCAAGGCCTGTCGTGAATTAGCAGCCTGCTCAGACAACCCGACTGCCCCGCCAAGCTGCCCGCGCTGCGCTTGGGGAAGTTCTTCCCAGTGGGAAATACGCCCAGGCCCCAGCGCCTTTTCTACACGGGAAATAATAGTATTTTCAGATAAAGGCGAAGCACCCATAGCTTAAGCATAATCCGTCCCTGTAGACGATCATCTCACACTTGTTGGCTCCCATTAGGGAAAGACAATTCCTGCTGGAGCAAAATCAGACTGGAGCAGAATTAAGTTCTGGTGTCGCAAGCTTTCATAATTGCTTAAGCTGTAGGCCTGAGCGATGCATGGTACTGGCTGTGGTACTCAAATTTAGACAAATAGATAGGCGATCGCGCTCTAGGCTGTGGCCTCGCAGGGTGCAGCAGGTGTTGTGCTGCGGCCTTATGGGCCTGCTGCTTGCTCTGGGCCTGAGCCTGCAGCCCGGTGAGGCTCAAATTCCTGTAGAAAAGCTAAGACAGCTAGACCCCGCTGCAGAAACCGTGGAGTCCGAAGGGAGCGCCAGCGATGAGTCGGGTGCTGAGGCTGAGGAAGATGCAGCAGCGGAGGCCTCAGAGTCAGAGGACGCGACAGATCTAGTCCGGGCGCCGGTAACCCTGGATGGCCGCAAGCTCTTTACCGTCGCGGCGGCGGATGGGGAGGCGGCCTGGGACCGCGCTGAGCGCAT
>JBHJHJ010000214.1:0-6248 GCA_050330955.1 Elainellaceae cyanobacterium
GGCCAATGCCGCCCGAAACGCACACCGCCACCACTGCTGCCGTTCCCGACACCACCGGGGTAAACGGCGTCGCCAGCCCGATGAGCAGCGCTCCGCCCCCCCCTAGGCCAGTGCCCACACCGCCCCCGGCCGCCGACAAAATTACCGCCTCAATCATGAACTGGCTGAGCACGTCCCGCTGAGAGGCGCCCACCGCCTTTCGCAGGCCAATTTCCTGGGTGCGCTCCCGCACCGACACCAGCATAATGTTCATAATGCCAATGCCTCCTACCAGCAGCGAGATTCCGGCGATAGAGGCGAGCATCAGCGTCAGCGCTCCGGTGATGGTTTCACTAGTCTCTAAAATGTCCTGCTGACTGTTGATGGTGAAGTCGTCTTCGCTCACGACCTGGTGCCGTAGCCGCAGCAAGTTGGCGATTTGAAACTTGGCCGCATCCATGCGATCGGGGTCGGAAACCGAGGCGCTGATGTAGGTGAGCTCAATACCGTAGGGAGAGGTGCGCCCCACAATGCGGTTGACCATGGTCGGAATGGGGATGACAACCGAGTCGTCGTAACTCAGGCCCAAGTTAGTTCCCTTCTCCGCCAGCACCCCAATTACCCTGAAGCTGACGTCGTTGATGCGAATGGTCTGACCGATGGGGTCGCGGCTGTCCATCAGCCGTTCCGCTAAGTCTGCCCCCAGCACCGCAACCGGGTTGCTGCGGCGGGCATCGATGTCGCTGAAGAACTGTCCCTGGGCCACCTCAAAGTTACGCACGGTGAGGAAGCCATCTGTAGTCCCTACCACGTTGGCGTTGGCGTTGCGGTTGCCGCGGGTGATGAGGCCCCGATTGGTGTATTCGGGGGCCACTTGCGTTACGGAGGGCACTTGCTCGACGATCGCCTCCGCGTCCGCCAGAACCAGGGTTTTAGGTACGCTGAAGGTGGCCCGCTGGGTCTCGCGGTTGCCGGGAACCACAAATAAAACGTTGGGGCCGAGGCCCTCGATCTCCTCTGTGACGTAGTTCTGCGCCCCTTCGCCGATGCCCACCATGGCAATTACCGAGGCGTTACCGATGATGATACCCAGCATGGTGAGGGTGCTGCGCAGCTTGTTGGCGGTGAGGGCCTTGGTGGCCATCTTAACGCTCTCTAAAAAGTTCATGACCTATTCCGCCTCCCGCTGACCGAAATTGAGGTTGTCTAGAGTTTTGCCCTCCGGCAGCTCCACAAAGATGCGATCGCCCGGCGCCACCCCTTCCAGAATCTGGATTTGGTTGCCCACCTGGGAGCCCAGGGTGACCCGCCGCAGCCGGATTTCCCCGTCCTCGTCTGTGACCAACACGCCGGGCTGACCGTCCTTGCTGACGATGGCCACCGAGGGCACCACGAGCGCCTCCTGCAGCTCATCGCCGATGAACGTGGCGTCCGTCTTCATGCCAGATTTGAGGGTGTCCTGCCCTGTCACCAGCTCTACCACCACCTCGAAGTAGGTAAAGTCTCCCCGGCTCTGGTCCTGAATGGCCTCCGGCGCGATGCGCTTTACCCGGCCCTCAAAAGTCTGATCTGGGTAGGCGTCTGCCACAATTTCCACCCGCTGCCCCGACGTGATTTTACCGATGTCCACCTCGGGCACCTCCGCCACTACCTGCAGGCCCTTCGCGAGGGTCACGATGGCGGACGAGGTAGCGGAGGAAGCTTCTGAGGCAGAGGTGGTGGGGGTGACAAAGGCTCCTTCGGTGGCAAACTTTTGGGTGATGATGCCGGCGAACGGCGCCCGAATGTAGGTATCGTCTAGCCGCACCTGGGTGCCCTGGAGCTGGGCGCGGGCCTCCCGGAGCTGGGCCTCGGCGGCGGTAATGACCTCGGCGCGGCTGCCGTTGCGCAGCTGGCGCAGGTTATCCTGAGCTTCTTGGACGGCGGCCTGGACCTGACTGAGGCTGGCGTTTGCCCGCTGCTGCTCCTGGATGGCGTTGTCTAAATCATCCAAGGCTACGGCGCCTTCTGCTTCCAGCATCTGGTTACGTCTTACCCGCTCTTCCGCCAGCGTCAGCCGCGCCTCGGCATCAGCCACCTGAGCTTCTGCTTGCCGTACTTGGGCCTCGGCCCGGGCAATTTCTTCTGGCCTGCTGCCCGCCTGCAGCTCGGCTAAATTGGCCTCCAGTCGGGCCACCTGGGCCTCCGCTTGGGCAATCTCCGCCTCGACGCCGCTGCTCTTCATCCGGGCGATGACCTGCCCTGTCGTGACGCGATCGCCCTGCTCCACAAAAACTTCAGTCAGGACGTCGGAAGTGCGGGGGCTGAGGTTGACGCTGTCTACTGCTTCAACACTGCCGCTAGCCGTAATCCGCACCGCCAGCGGCTGAGATTCTACCGGCACCGTCAGCACCTCAGTGTCGATCTGCTGGGTTTGCCGCTGGTAAATGAGGTAGGTGGCCAGCCCGCCCACGCTAAGCACGCCGACAATAGCCAAGGCAATGAGGCCAGGACGACGAACCTTACCGACAAAAGGAATATGCATGATAGTGAAGCTCGTTTGATGCAACGGGCCTGAAGCGACGGGAACGATAGCCTGCTCTCACTATCTTAACAATCCTTTAAGGAGAGGCAGAGTGCGGCAGAACCAGGACCCTGCGTTTATAGGCTTATCTCCACAGTTGATTCTGGCAGAGCAAGGGCCGCTTTGTGCCTCGTACTGTTACACCTCCGCAAGCGGTACGCGCTCTGGTGAATTACGGGTGGGCTATTGAGGAGCCTATCTCACCCCAGCAAACAGCTGCTCAAAGGTCTTTTGGGGGGCTTCAGCTCGGGTCACGATTTCAACAATCTTATTTTTAGCCTCAGCGTTAAAGAGCGCCTCGACGCACACCTGGGCCACCTGCGATCGCGGGATGCTGCCGTCGAACAAGGTGTCGGCGCCTTCCATCACAATCGGATTGCTGCCGTCTTCATTCTTGAGCCCGCCGGGGCGGACGATAGTGTACGGGACGCCACTGGCTTGGAGATAGTCCTCGGCCTGCTGCTTCCAGTAGAGCACCAGCCAGAATAAATTCAGCGGATGGAAAAAGCGGGAGACGCAAAGCGAGGAAACCATGACAAACTGCTCTAGCTCTGCCGCCTTTGCCGCATCAACAAGGTTTTTACAGCCCTCATAATCCACCTGATAGGGGCCGGTGGGGTCGAAGCTTGGGGCGGCTCCCACAGCATTGAGCAGCACGGTGCTGTCGGCGATCGCATCGGGCAGGGTATCGGGCTTGAGCACGTCCCCCACCACCAGCTCTATTTCAGCCGGGAGGATGCTGCGCCCCCGATCTAGATCTCGGACGAGGGCCCGGACGGGAATTTGGCGCTCTACCAGTGTTTTAACAATTCGACGCCCTGTTTCTCCAGTAGCCCCTGCAACAAATGCTTTCATGGGTTCTTGCTCTGCGGTTTCTATTTTGCGGTATTGACTTGCGGCTGCGGTGATATCCACTTAGGACCACCTCAATAGATTGGTCTAAGTTATGACTTTTTGACCGCTGATGACAGCGATCACGCTTAGATTGTGTGAAATCAGGCTAATGTGGGCTGGTTCTTTTATTAAGGCATGAGGAATTATGAGGTAGCCTTGTGTATCCTAATGAGCACAGTGGGTACTCACCTCAACCGCAGCGCTATTATCTAGCCCAGATAGCCTAGCAGCATCTCCTGTAAGCAGGATATCCTAGTACTGGTTGAGAAAATTGCCTTCTGAGCTGCACTCGTTTCGCTCTGTGTTGTTCAATAGCCCTATTCGCTTCTCCGTCTCCTATGCAGGCTAATTCCCGCAATCATCAGGCAGCGTCAGATAATCTATTGCAAATGGCATCTGATTTTGTGTCGCCCGATTCTAGAAATTTTCCGTTGGAAGCGACTGAGACCCATGAGCCGGTTGCGTTTCACAGTCGGTCGTCTAGCGGTATGGCGATGAATGCCGCGCCAGATGCGGTGGCGCAGTACCTGGACAACCACGGCGACTGGTTTCATCGGTGCGCTCACCCCATGCAGGTCAGACCGATTGGCGAAAACGGCTACGCCCTGAAGATCGGTCGGTTCGGTGCGTTTGGCTACGATGTAGAACCCTGCATTGGGCTAGAGCTGCTGCCTCAGGAGGCTGGGGTCTATCGAATTCAGACGATTCCGGTGCCAGATGCTCAGTTCTTGGGGTATGAGGTGGATTTCCAGGCGGCGCTAGCGCTGTACGAGGTCAACTTAGGTGGGCACCTCACAACAGAGGTCAGGTGGGACCTAGACTTGACGGTGCTGATTCAGTTTCCTGGCTTTATTCACGCCCTACCCTTGGGTCTGATTCAGTCCACAGGCGATCGCCTCATTACCCAAATCGTGCGCCAAGTCTCTCGCCGCCTGACGCGCAAGGTACAGCACGACTTTCACACTAGCCTAGGGCTACCCCTTCCCCGGAGAAGGCGCAAAGGCAAGGATTGAAGGCGATCGCCTTGATTGGCGCTGGGAGATCGTTAGAATCTGAATGTTGATCTCACGCTCCTATCTAGCTTCAATCATATGCAAACGGCATTAATCACAGGCGCATCCTCTGGCATCGGTAGATCTTTGGCCCACGAGATGGCAGCCCGCAGCGTCAACCTTGTGCTAGTCGCCCGCTCCGACCAGGTGCTCAGCGCCCTCGCCGACGAGCTTACCCAACGCCACGGCATCGATGCCCATGTCATCGTCCAGGACTTAACCGAGCCCGACGCAGCTGCCGCAGTGTTCTCGGCAGTGGAGGCCCGAGGTCTGACGGTGAATACGTTGATCAACAACGCCGGGTTTGGGGAATATGGCCCCTTTAGCGATCGCCCCCGAGAGCGCCATTTGGATATGATTCGGCTAAATATTTTGGCTTTGGTGGACCTGACCTATCAGTTCTTGCCGGGGATGCGATCGCGGCAGCGCGGCAATATCGTCAACATTGCGTCCATCGCCGCGTTTCAGCCCATTCCCTACCTGTCGGTGTACGCCGCCTCCAAGTCTTTTGTGCTTAGCTTCAGCGAAGCTCTGTGGGCAGAGGTTAAAGCCGACGGCGTCGCGGTTTCCTGCGTGTGCCCTGGCCCTACCGACACCAAATTCTTCGACGAAGCGGGATTTCCAGATTCTTTATCGGGCGGCGGCATGCAGCAGACCACTTCCCCTGAAAAGGTAGTGGCAGATATCATGGCCATCCTCGATTCAAAGGCCCCTGTTGTGGTTAGCGGCAGTTTCATGAATCAGCTCACGGCAAACCTGCCCCGACTGCTGCCCAGACAGATGATTGTGTCGGCGGTTGAAAAACTCTTTCGCCCGCCGAGCTCCTCTAAGCCTTAACGGCCTAGGCCCTAGCGGTTGCTGAGATAGCGTCCAGCCATGGAAATTGCGTCGCCCAGATCCACATCGCCGTCGCGATCGGAGTCGAGAAACATGCTCAGCACAGAATTAGACTGAGACTGACGCGAGACACCCTCGGCACTAGAGCCAGTTTTGAGGAACTTAAGCACAATAGGCACCACGATGGGCAGCAGGGAGAGCACCATGTCTCGGTTGAGGCCGGTGCGCTGAGAAGCGGTGTCGGCGATTTCTTCTCGCTGACGGGCAGAGAAAAGAGCCTGCATCGCATCCATGCTAGGATTTGTGCCAGCAAAGCGGTCCACCAAATCCTCGGCCTGATCTCGCCCGGCAGTTTGGCTGGTTTCTTTCAGTGATGAGCGGGCATACTGGCCCACGATTGACATCAGCGTTTCAACGTTACTGGCGCTAGTGCCCTGGCTGCCCGCGATTTGCTGCACCGCACCCAGAATTGAGCTGAGGTCGCCAGCGCTAGCCTGCTGTTGCGGGTTGTCGAGCGCCCCAACTACTTGATCGAAAAGTCCCATTGACAGTCCTCCAGTTCTGCAGCGTATCCACCGTCGATTTTATAGCAGGGTGTGCCCCTCAGAGGTCTACCCTGGAATATGGATAATCGTGGTCGAGCGCTGGGTTATTCGTTAAGGAGACAGCCAGATAATGATGGGAACAGGAAAGCTATCTCTGACGGGGGACGACCTCCCTAGCACTTAGCTTTACAGCATAGGGCTCTATTAGAACCGGTTAAGCAAGGCGGTAATTTTCTCAGCTGAAGTTAGCGGCATTCGTAACGTCGGTGCCAATTACGATAGCAAGCCGCTGATTGGTGTCTGCCACTCGAATCACCGTATTGCTACCGCGACGGGCCAGCGTGAGATCCTCAAAGCTGAGGCCATCGCTCAGTTCGA
>JBHJHJ010000215.1:0-2213 GCA_050330955.1 Elainellaceae cyanobacterium
AGCTTCTCTTCCCAATGCTCAGTCCTCCGCCAAGCCCCACCCATCGCGAAACTGGTGGGGCAAATTTGTGGCCACTGTTGCCGTCGTCAACCTAGCGATCGCCCTCTTCAACGTCAGCTATCTGCCGCTGCGGAATCTCTACCTACGCTACATTCCCGCCGTCGTCACCGCCTACGATCCAGTCAAGGGCATCGAGCCCCACCCCATCACATTTCAGTACATTAAAACCGTGGATGTGCTGGACCAGCAGGTCAGCTCGTCAGAGAGCCTCGGCACGGCTGAAGTGGCCAATATGCTCACCAGCCTGCGGCAGCAGAGCGTTGCCTTGGTCGAGGAAAATCCGTTTGCGTCAGCAGGTCAGTTCAGCACCTTCGGTAAACTCAAGCGCCGGATTCGCGACATTACAGAAGAGGGTAACGCTCAAGACGCCTTCAGAACGTTTTGGAGTGCTGACTTCCTCGACCAAATTGGCTGGCCCGCCGCATACCAGCTTTTCCAGACGCGTTTGGAGCCGCTGCTGGCGCGCAACTACTTTCGCAATACCGATGACAATGGCCGCATCGTCGATCGGTTTTGGTATTTGGACCTGTGGTTTGGCGCCTTTTTTGGGGCTGAGTTTTTGCGGCAGGCCTTCGTGGCCAGCTTGCGTCAGCCCGGTATTTCATGGCTCGACGCGATGCTGCGCCGCTGGTATGACCTACTGCTGCTCATTCCATTTTGGCGCTGGCTGCGGATTGTTCCCGTCTCAGTGCGGCTTAACCAGTCGGGCTTGGTGAACATGGAGCGGGTAATTCAGCAGGTGACCCACGAACCTGCGGCTTATCTATCGGAGCGGGTGGCGACCTTTGCCTTGGTGCGGCTGATCAACCAGGCCAAGGAGTCGGTGGAGACGGGGGCGCTGGTGCAGTCCCTCCTGGGCGGGGAAAAGCCCTACATTCAAGTTTCTGATGTAGATAAGGTGGATGCCCTGAGCGATCGCCTCCTCGACATTGCGATCTACCGCGTGCTGCCCCAGGTGAAGCCTGACGTCAGAGCGCTGCTGCGTCACAGTATTCAAGGGGCAGTCAAGGAGTCCGACTTCTATCGCGGCATCCAGCAGGTGCCTGGATTAGACAACGTGCCCGAAGCTGCTATCCTCGACCTGTCGGACTACCTAGCCCAGCAGACCTACGAGGTGCTGGTGGAATCCTATAGTGACCAAGAGGGCCGCGTCCTTTTTGACCAGCTTGCCCAAGGCTTCCGCGAGGCCTTCTTACAGGAGATCCAAGACGTCAAAACTCAGCGCGAGCTGCAAAACTTGCTGGCGGGACTGCTTGAGGAAGTCAAGCTCAACTATGTCCAAGGAACGAAGGACAACGACCCAGAAGCGACCCTAGCTGAAGCGGACCAGCTTAAGGAGGCGCTAATGACGCCTTCAAACGTGTCTCCGCAGCCTCAAAGCGTAGCTCAAGATGCTGCTTCTCAGGATACATAAATTGGTTATTCAGCATCAGCCCTTTTGACAGATAAACGATTAGGCCGTGCGGCAGTATCTTACAGGCATATCTGAGCTGAATAGCTCACTTTAAATCAACCGAAACGGGAGATATAACTATGAGTACTGAAGACAGAATGGACGCAACCGCGAAGAACATTCAGGGTAAAGCTCAAGAAGCAGTTGGCGATCTAACGGGCGATCCTCAGCAGCAGGCTGAAGGCCAGTCGAAGCAGGTTGAGGCCCAGGCTCAGCATGCGAAGGAAGACGTCAAGGACAACGTGAAGAAGGCGATCGACTAATCTTATAACAGTCCTATCGCAGCGTTGACTTATCATAAGGTTGACGCATCAATGCTTCTGGCTCACGGGTCAGAAGCATTTTTGTTGCTCTTGAAACCCTATTGGAATTGTTATGTCAGACCCGAAACCAACACCAGATATCCCCCAAAATCCTGATGCTGAGGAGGCCTCTGGCCCTGCCGCCCCCGCCCGCGATGCGGCCCCTCGACCGGATAACATGTCCCCAGACCCCGCACCCACTGGCGAAAATACCCAAGATCCACCCCCTGGACCCAAGCAGCCGTAGCGCTACAGCAGCCCTCGGTAGCGAATGAACACCAAAATAGCGGCCCAGGCGCCTAGCGCAACTTTAATGGCGACAAGGGCATTGAGCAAGGGAATCCAACCGCCGCTGAGCAGCGAGCCCATTTCCCCCGACGGCAGCGCTAAGCCGCTCA
>JBHJHJ010000216.1:0-4789 GCA_050330955.1 Elainellaceae cyanobacterium
AAGCTATTTAAGGACGAAGTGCGTCGCGAGGGGCGCTCCAATAGCCTACCCGAGGAGAACGTGCGGCGACACCCCTACCCGGGCCCAGGGCTGGACAATCGCATCATTGGAGAAGTCACCGAGGAGCGGCTAGGGATTCTGCGAGAGGCTGATTACATCGTGCGGGAAGAAATCAGCAATTCTGGGATGTACCACGACTTTTGGCAGGCGTTCGCCGTCCTTCTGCCCGTGCGCAGCGTTGGCGTCATGGGAGATCAGCGCACTTACGCCTATCCCATCGTGCTGCGGCTAATTTCCAGCGAAGACGGCATGACGGCGGACTGGTCTCGGGTGCCTTATGACCTACTAGAACGACTTTCGACTCGTATCGTCAATGAGGTAGCCGGAGTGAACCGAGTGGTTTATGATGTCACTTCAAAGCCCCCCGGAACAATTGAGTGGGAATAACGGCGATCGCGCCGGGCTAAACCTAACCCCGACAAAGCGGAGTTGCCTGTACAAATCAACCAGCCGAGCATCCCCAAAACAGGTTGTCAGCAGCGTAAACTCGCCATCTGACCTGTATACCTCTGCAGATAGATCTGTGGAAAACGTCCGTATGCCTGTGGAAAAGCCGGTGTTCCCTGTGGAAAACTTGCCGAAACGGCAGGGGAGCAAAATTGTCGGCGGGTCCAGCGTTAAAATACCCTTGTCAACCTTTAGTCTGCAGTAAGTAGGAAGCCATAGATAAACGACGCGGCTTGGGGGCGAACCCTAACACCGTTTACCTGTGGCCAGCCGCTAGATCGCATTGCTGGCGCGATAAGCAATCAAGTTTCTGTCGCCGCCTCAGCTCAGGGTTGTTGTTGTCATCGCCGAGTTAACTCACAAGCCGGGACTGTCTGAGACCTCTGATCTAAGCCGCCAAACTGACGCTCCCTCCACAGAGAATCCATTTAAGTCCGGGCTACTCGGCCGCCGCCGCAAAGCGGCGGTAACCTTAACGGCGGTCTGGAGCAGCACCGTGGCGCTTCACATCGTTCCCGGAGGCTCCTGGATCGTGATTGGCCTGACGGCGCTGGTGAGCGTACACCTTGTTAGAGCGGTCTTTACCCGCCCTCTAGCAATGCCAGAGCCCTTAGGGGAGCACGCTGATTACCCCTATATCTCTCTACTGGTCGCCGCCAAAGACGAAGAAACCGTCATTGCCGATCTGATCAAAAACCTGTGCAGCTTAGACTATCCCGACGAGCATTACGACGTCTGGCTGATCGACGACTACAGTACTGACAAAACTCCGCAGATTTTAGACCGGCTGCGCCAGGTCTACCCCAATCTCAACGTCATTCATCGGCCCGAAAATTCCGGAGGCGGTAAGTCGGGGGCCTTAAACGAAGTCTGGCCGCTGACCCAGGCCGACATTATGGCCGTATTTGACGCCGATGCCCGGGTTCCCAGCGATCTGCTGCGTCGCGTGGTGCCCCTATTCGATCAGGCTCACATTGGGGCGGTGCAGGTCCGCAAAGCGATCGCCAACTGGCCCGTCAACTTCTGGACCCGCGCCCAGAGCGGCGAAATGCTGCTGGACAGCTACGTCCAAGAGCGGCGCATTGCCCTGGGCGGCATTGGGGAACTGCGGGGCAATGGTCAGTTCGTTCGCCGGGCGGCGATCGAAGACTGCCACGGCTGGAATGAAGAGACAATTACAGATGACCTAGATTTGACCCTGCGACTACACCTCAACCAGTGGGATATTTTGCACCTGAGTCATCCGGCCGTAGGGGAGGAAGGGGTAACGAATGCCACTGGTCTTTGGCATCAGCGAAACCGCTGGGCAGAAGGCGGCTATCAGCGCTACTTGGATTACTGGCGGCTGATTGCGCAGAATCGCCTGGGGAGGCGAAAGAACATAGACCTGGCGGTGTTTTGGATCATTCAGTACCTGATCCCTGCTGCAGCGCTGCCGGATTTGCTGATGGCGATCGCGCGAAATCGGCTGCCGATCTTCAGCGCCCTCACCACGGTAGCCACTAGCTTTTCTATTGTCGGGCTGTCTCTGCGGCAGTGGCAACTGTATCGCGTAGGTCGCCTACAGCTTTCATCCGCAGACACCCCAATAGCTTCCCTTGCTCAGCCGGCTGTATCGCCGGTACAGAGGTTGATTACCGGCATGACTATCCTATTGCGTAGCCTCCGTACAACCTTGTACATGCTCCACTGGATGGTGGTCATTGCAAGCACCTCGATTCGGATCTCGATTCGGCCAAAGCGCTTAAAATGGGTAAAGACCGTGCACCGCGGTAGTGGAGAGACCGACGATAGCGGCGTTCTAATTGACGTTTAGTCGGTGCTTTAGCCGGTGCGATCGCTAGCACCTTGAGTGGCGCTCTAGTTTTGGCTCCCATGGGACGAACCGAATCTATCACCCAAGCCTTTTCAGCGCTCTGCTTTATGGCAGCAGGGCTTCTCTTTGCCGTGCGCGTTTACTCTAGCGTTTCCTCTCCTTCCATTGCGGAGTCGGATTTGCAGACGGGTTCGACCTTTGTGTCCTGGCTCCGGCGGCCTCAGGGCGATTCTGCGCCTAGGTCTGGAACTAATGAAGCTGAGCCCACCGAGGCTGACCCCGACGACGCTGAGCCCACCAAAGCTTCATTTGCCCTGCAGGCGCAGCGAGGCGTCATGGCCGCCGTCCTCCCAGCAGCTCAGTCCACCATGGATGCGCAACCTGACAGCGCTGCTATTGATAGCGTCGCAGACTTGGCAGTGGTGGATTTAAGCGATCGCCGCGTCACCGTCTATCGCACAGATCGGGTTCTGGCAGACTACCCTATTGCCGTGGGTCGGGAGCATTGGGAGACCCCCGTCGGCGAGTTTCAAGTGATTGAAAAACAAGAGAACCCGATTTGGAGACATCCCTTCACCCGTGAGCTGGTGCCGCCAGGTGAAGACAATCCGCTGGGCACAAACTGGATAGGATTTTGGAACAACAACACCCATGAGATCGGCTTTCACGGCACAAACCAGGCTGAGGCCATTGGTCAGGCCATCTCCCACGGCTGCATTCGCATGAAGAATTCAGACATCCAGGCGCTCTACGCCGCGCTCCCTTTGGGCGCAACGGTTAGGGTCCAGCCCTAGTCCATTGACTGGGTATCCCCTTCGTCTAACGGAAGGGCCTGCCTCTCCTGAGGCTGTGATTTGGGAATCTCTACCTCGACCGCCTCTTCAGCAGGGAGGCTGCGCAAGTCCGGCATTTCGACTTTCTCTTCAGCTTTCTCTTTAAGGGTCAATGGCAGAGTCAAGGGCTTATCCAGCCAGCAGCTTGCCGTTGGCAACGTATGCTCTAAATCTTCTAATGGTCTTGGAATCACCATGACCGAGTGCAGCTCACCAATGCGTTCGGCCTCCTGCATGCCCCGCTCGATAGCGATCGTAACATCGGCAACGTTGCCGCGAATAATAGCAGTGCACAGCCCTGAACCAATGAGTTCATAGGATGCTAAGTGCACTTCGGCGGACTTAAGCATAGCGTCGGCAGCCCCGACCATGGCAGGGAACCCCCGCGTTTCCAAAAGCCCCACCGCCTGATTGCTCAGGCGGCTATAGCCCCGGTCTTCTATCAGCTGTGCCAGCTTACTGCCAATGGGCAGAACGGCGTCTAGGTTAGGCAGAGGGCGAGGAATGACTGATTTAGACACAAACTGACCAAACTGCTGCGCGGTCTCAGCGCCGCTTTCCACCGCAATTTTGACGTCAGCAAAGCGCCCCCGCACCACAGCAGTGCAGTAGCCACTGCCAATTTTTTCATACCCCAGTAGGGTAACGCCAGCAGACTTCAGCATCATGTCGGCCGTACCAATGATGGCTGGGAAGCTACAGGTGGCTACCAGCCCCAAAGCCATGTTGCTAAAGTCGGGATGCGGCTGCGAGGAAGAACGCTGAGAGTCAAGCTTGGACGCTAAGTCTGCCATATATCCACCATCTATGCTTCGGTGCGATCGCGCCCTAGATGGATATGGCGCACAGATTACTCGGTTCTCTACTGCCGGGGCGGGGAATCAGTGGGCCGCTGATCGCCATCTAGAGGTTGCGGTGAGGACATCATTCGCATGAGTCGCTCTACCACGACTCGCCCGTAGACCTGAGTCGGGCGAGCCGACTGAGTCGGGTTAGGTGCCCCGCGAGCTGCCCCATTCTCAGAGGCATGGGGTGGGTCTAGTTTCGCCGCGCTCGCTGACGATATCTCAACCTCAAAAGCCGCCGTCTCAAAGCGAGTCTGGCTTGAGGCCTCATTCGCCGGAGTCGGCTCAAAGAACAGTTGCGCTTCTCCAACTAGGCTACCCGCCTCAATCATCTGCTCTGGCTCCACCACCACCTGAGACAGCAGTGTCGCCCTAGGGCCAATACACGCACCTGCGCCAATGCGACCCCGGCCCATGATTAAAACACCTGTCCCCAGTGTAACGCGAGTGGCCAAAGACAGGACGCCGCCCTGGGCATGGAGCAGGGCACCGGACCCGATAGAGACATTTGGACCAATCACCAGGCGACTATCGGCGTCTGCTTGGAGAAATACCCCAGCCGCGATCGCCGCCGAGGGGTGGACCTGGACGTCACCACTGATGTAAAAGCAGGCGTCACGTCTCGGGTTAAATGGCGCATCCATAGACACCGTCTGGTCTGATTGGGGAATAGGCCACTAAGGGCGCTGGATAATGGTCTCTAGAACGCGGCGCTTCGCTTGGGGATCAATGCCAATGAGGCGGACATATTCACCAGCATGCTCTGCCATACAGCCTTCTAGCTCCTT
>JBHJHJ010000217.1:0-39150 GCA_050330955.1 Elainellaceae cyanobacterium
CTAGCTCAGTTCCTTAAGAATGTAGAAGAACATGAAGAATTGCTCAAACAAAGATTAAAAGCTATTGATAATCAAGCTGTCTTGAGAGTAATCGATGGCGGCGTTCCCAAGGCCCTATCTACCTCCTCAAATAATACACCACTACGTGAAGTACAACCTCAAGAGGCTCTACTTTATGCATTACCAGACATGGGCGAGGAGCAGCCTCTTGACATACCTAAAGTTCGAGCAAACTTGGCCGATGAAGAGTTTGAGCTATACGGAGAGTACTAATGACTTCAAAAGAAGGATTCCCTCTCGAACTCTTAAATTCTTCGATTGAGCGGCGAATTAAATACTTCGAGGACTATACTTTAGCGCACCCACATTTAGTCACAGCAGCAGAAAGGCTTGTGACATCTCTCAATGAGCCATCTGGAGCTGCCGTAATTTTTCTATTTGGCCCAACGGGAGTAGGCGAGACAACTCTATTGAGGAGAACAATTCAGAGGATATCTGATCAGTTTCTTCAGGAGCTTGAAAAAGATGAAGACAAGGGACGGATATTGTTTGCTGGTTTTGAAGCTCCAGCCCCAGATCTTCGCATCTTCTCCTGGAAAGATTTTTACATAAGAGCGCTAGAATCACTCAAAGACCCTTTGGTAGACCGTAGCGATCCTCTAGTTGCTAGAACTAATGGGCCATCTAGCACTAAAGCAAGATTGCGTCTTCTCCTTGAGAAAACGCTACAGCACCGCCGCCCTAAGCTATTTTTTTTTGATGAGGCACAGAATCTAGGCAAAGTTTCTACTGCAAAGCATTTGAAGGATCAATCAGATTGTATAAAATCAATTTCAAATCTTAGTAAAGTTCCCATTCTTCTAGTAGGGACATATGAGCTTCTATATCTGAGAAATCTTAGCGCTCAGCTCTGCCGCAGAAGTACTGATGTCCACTATCCTCGCTATCGTCTAGGTTCTTCTCAGGATGAGAAAATTTTCAAAAATATTGTCTTAACGTTCCAGAAATATCTTCCTTTAGAAGAAGAGCCAGACCTATTAAGCTCCTGGGACTTCTGCTATGAGAGAAGTCTCGGCTGTGTTGGAATATTAAAAGATTGGCTGTCGCGGACTCTCGCAGGAGTGTTGGTTAATCGTGGGAAGTCAGCAGTCATAACGATGGCTGATCTAGAGAAATATGCTTACTCTTTGAATGCTTGCTCAACTATGCTGCGTGAGATTCAACAAGAGGAGCGAGTTCTTGATGCGACTATTTCACAAAATGCATTACGGATTGAGCTAGGACTTGAGCCAATCGCTGATCCACAAGCCAAAGTGCCTAATAAACCTCCGGCAGCCGGAGCTTCAATGCCTAAACGCGTAGGAGACCCCAAACCGAAGCGTCGAAAAGTCGGAGATATCAAAGATGCTATATAAATCTGTTGAAAATAAAATCAGGGCAGGAAAGAGCTGATGACTATGGAAATGCGGCAAACTGTTCTGCCTGAGCCTAGCAGACTATTTTCCCTACAACCAGAAGGAATTGTTACAGGAGCCACTGAGAGCCTTGCAAGCTATGCGATGAGGCTGGCTGAGGCCCATTGTTTGGACGTATCTAGCTTGATTCATCGATTTATTCAACCTCTCATCGGCTCTGAGTGGAAGGACACTCCCGCCAGGAAGGGGTTTGGCAAGATGGATAAGGTCTACAAGCATACAGTTACACCGGCCCATGTGCACATGGGCAAGTGGATTGATATGGGTGAGGAGACTAGAGCGACTGTTGCTGCGTTGTCAAAGCTGACGAAAAGGGAAAATTTACGTCTGCTTACGCTAATTCCATTAAGTGGATACGTCAGTAGCGACACTATCTTGCGATATCAACGTGCTTGGTGTCCTTGTTGCTACGAAGATCAAAAGTGCACTGGCAAACCGATACACGATCTACTACTCTGGTCTTTCCGCGACGTATGCGTCTGCCCTTATCACGAACAACGCCTTCGGTCAGCTTGTAACTGGTGTGGAGCAAAACAGCCAATTCTCAAATACTGGTCTCAACCTGGATACTGTATGAAATGTGGACTATGGCTTGGTCGAGAGGATAACCGCCATGGCAGAATCGATGGTCAAGACTTGTGGAAGGCAAACGCTGTAGCCAAGGTGATAGGAAGCTGGGCAGGCTTACCTTCGCGTGAGACGAAGACAGCTCGAAGCATCCAGAGCTTGCTTAGCAAGAGCTACGTGAACAATACCTTTAGAGCTCGGGGTATAATTAAAGGCTTGCTTCCGTGAGACAGCAGCAGGACTTTGTCAAGCATATGATGTCTGCCGACTTTTTCAAGGATATTCTGTCCAATTCAGACAAGATATGCTTGAAGTCACAGTTCCTCGCTACCGTAAATGGCTCTGATTAGTTGCGGGGTACGCAAATAATCAAACTTCCAGAACCCTTGAAATTTAAATAGGCGAGCGATCGCTATTTCTAGCTGGACTAAAATTGGACTAAATCTCCGCAGCTTTTGAATCCTGCTGCTTTCCCCAGCCCGATTGGCTAAAACCTGTTTCCAGACTAGCTTAGAACGGACAATGGGATATCTGACGCCACTGCCAAATTTATGGGGCGATGTGAGGCGGCGATCGCAGTATCTATAGCTAGGCCTTATGGATGGGTTTTGAAATTAACGCTTTACGAGAGTCCCCTTATCGCGTCATCCTTAAAGCAGGAGTTGGAATATCTGCATTTTTCTAGGCAGCGCGAAGGATTTAGGCGGTTGCACCACCGCCATCAGGCCTAGACTTTTTTGTTGAATTGCAATATATATTCCATCTGGAGCATGAGCTATGAAAAAGCTTCAAGCACCGGTCGATGAAGGCTGGAGCATTCACGTCTACGATCGTAAGCGCCGCTTACTCTGTACCCTAGAGCCCTCTCACGGCTGGGCTTTTGGCCTCGGCTGTATCTTTGGTCTGCTCATAGCAATGGCTTGGGGTAACTTGGTCCATCATTCCCGGTCCGCGACACCAGCCAACTCACCTGAAGCGCCTCAGACACAGGTGGACTAATCGACAAAAATTAGAGCGATCGCAATGCAGCGCGCCGAACACAGCGGGGCGCTGCATTGCTGCTGAGATTATAGATTATCCCTATGGAATTCTGACGTTACTGCATCAGCTATAAACATAGCTCGAAAGATAATGAAAAGAAAAACTTATCATTTTGATTTGACATCATAGTCTAAATCTGCAGTCAGCAGGCGCGAATTCGTGCGGATTTTGATATAGACTAAATTCCATAGAGAACACGAGTTGAATAGACTTATCTCTATGAAAGGCGCGGACATTGTCCGCTGAGTACAACCTAGTCTGAAAAGGAGGTTGCTCAAGGGATACGGCACCTAATCCCCTGCAATCAATCCGATTCGCTCGCTATGCACATCCCTATCCAAATCCCTAAATGCCTGTCCCCGTCGCTATTCAACCTCAGTTTCTGGGGAGAGAGCGATTCCAACTCCTAAAGCAAACAAAGTCTCTCCCCTTTCCTCTTATTGCTTTGGCCTGCTGCTCAACCAGATACGCAGCATCACCCAGCCAGACTTTGAGGCTACGCCAGCCGTCCTAACCCCCCTTTATTACCTAAACTAAGGAGAAATAACAACATGGATTTTCTGTCCGATTTCTTGACGCTTTTCTTGGGGAAGTTGCAGTCCCCAACGCTCGGCTTTCTGATTGGCGGTATGGTCGTTGCCGCTGTCAATAGCCGGCTGACCATTCCCGATGCAATCTACAAATTTATCGTCTTCATGTTGCTCATTAAAGTCGGTCTGAGCGGCGGCATTGCAATCCGCAATGCCAATCTGTTAGATATGCTGTTGCCCGCAGCGTTCGCCGTGCTCACAGGAATCCTTATCGTCTTCATCGGGCGCTATACCCTGGCCAAGCTGCCGAACGTCAGAGTTGTGGATGCCATTGCGACCGCGGGTTTATTCGGCGCTGTAAGTGGCTCTACCCTCGCTGCCGGCCTGACGGTGCTGGAAACAGAAGGTATCGAATACGAGGCATGGGCCGCCGCACTCTATCCCTTTATGGATATCCCAGCGCTGGTCACTGCGATCGTCTTGGCCAGCGTTTATACCCAAAAGCAGCGCCGTGCTAAAGATCAATCTCGCAGCAGGCGTCCCGCTACCGCAGACGAGTATGTCAGCGAGCAGTCTGTGGCCGCAGGCAAATCTCGCAGTAAGCGGGGCGGTACCGCAGTTCTCAGCCAGCCACGCATCACTGCAAGCGGGTATCCCAAACAGGACGCTGCCGGAAGCGAGCGGGTCGAGATATGGCCCATCATCCAAGACAGCCTCCAGGGCTCTGCTCTATCAGCACTTCTGCTGGGTATCGCTCTAGGTCTACTCACCCGGCCAGAAAGTGTGTTTGAGAGCTTCTACGAGCCCCTCTTCCGCGGCCTGCTTTCGATCCTGATGCTGGTCATGGGTATGGAGGCCACGGCGAGGCTCGGTGAGCTACGCAGGGTGGGCCAGTGGTACGCCCTATACGCCTTTTTTGCGCCGCTCGTGCATGGATTCATCGCCTTCGGCCTCGGCTGGATTGCCCACATCATCACAGGATTTAGCCTTGGCGGCGTTGTGCTCCTGGCCGTCATCGCTGCCTCCAGTTCAGATATTTCAGGACCACCCACACTGCGAGCCGGTATCCCATCAGCTAATCCCTCCGCCTATATTGGCTCGTCCACAGCTGTCGGCACGCCGGTTGCCCTTGCCTTAGGACTACCGCTCTTCATCGGGCTTGCCCAAGCACTAATGGGCAACTGATTCCAGATAGGCCATGGTCTGCTGGTGCTCCCCTGGTCCGGCGGCAAAAAACAAGGGCCATCAACACTGACTATGATGCATTAAGAGGTAACACACATGACCCAGCAAGCAAGCAAGCTCGTTATCGTCACAGAAAAGTTGCTGCTGAGAAAAATCGCTAAGATTATCGACGGAGCCGGGGCCACCGGTTATACCGTGGTGGACGCTGGCGGTAAAGGCAGTCGTAACGTGCGCTCGTCAGGACAACCCACCGTTGGCGACAGCTTCTCGAATGTAAAGATCGAGGTGCTTACGCCCAATCGAGATATGGCCGTGAAGATTTCGGATGAGATCGCGGCAAAGTTTTTCGATGATTATTCAGGCATCGCCTATCTCTGTAGCGTAGAGGTGCTGCACGCGCACATATTCTGAACTCACAAATCAGCCGTTCACGTCAAAAAGCCGGGGCATTGCCCCGGCTTTTTGACTCTAAGCGATCGCACACTTTCGTCTTATATCGAGACAGTTATTATCTTTATTGGTCTCAATTCAATACTCTTGTTTTTGCTTTGAGCTAGCCAGGTTTTCCATCCGAGACTGGTAGGCTATCTATGGACCCAGGCTCAGTTTGTGTTGTTGTCCCAATGCTGTAAATTCCCACCTTGCTTTAACGGCGCCTCAACTCTTTCTAAAATGACACCCCAAAAAGCACGCCTTTCCAGAGAAGATACGTTTCCGACCCCGATTTGGAAGCACAGCGTGAAAGGCGCTGAAACCCTCAACCCAGCTTTGCGCGAGGAGATTTTTTTAGAGCGATCGCGGGACGAGCGCGGCATGAGTGTCTCGAATGTTTCAGGCTGGCACAGCAGCGACAAACTGCATCAGCGGCCAGTGTTTCGTCAGCTATTTGCCAACCTCAACGACAGTATTGGCGCTATTGTCAACGAGCTTGCGTGGGACTTAAAGCAAGTCACCCCTGCTGTGATTAGCTGCTGGGCCATGGTTAGCCCGAAGAACGCCTACAGCTCCTTCCACCACCATCCCAATTCGGTGTTGAGCGGGGTCTACTATGTGCAGACGCCTGAAAATTGTGGGGATCTCTACTTTCACGACCCCAGAGCCGGCGGGCAAATCCTGCTTCCCCCCGTTCGCAAGTCGACGCCTTGGACAACCGGAAAAATCCGTCTCAAACCGCAAGCAGGCCTGTGTGTTATCTTTCCAAGCTGGTTCTGGCATGGCGTTGAACCCAACCTCAGTGACGAGATCCGCATCAGCATTAGCTTCAATATTGGGGTGAGGCATCATGCTACAGACCCCAACTAACGGCGTGCTCGTGGAATTTGCCTAGGGCTTGCAGCAGGGCATATTTGCGGCACCTCTGCGATGTCTCGTTTTGATTTAAGATGAGACTTGTGCAATCAAAATGGGACTCAAGGCAATAAAGGTATTCCCAGATTGATACGATTTACTTGAGCCCAAAAAATTAATGCTGTCTACAGTCTTAGGCTATTGACCTGGTTCTTCCGCTTCGACTATGCTGCGAGAGCTAAGGCTCGATTTTCTGCCTGTCAATTCATGCAGCAGCGTTCTCCACAGTCATTTGCCCTGCTTCTAGGGCTGCTGCTCCTGCGCCTCGAGCGCAGAACACATTGACATAACATTTTTTCCATCGCAATTATAAGCACCGGAAGCCCTAGGAAACGCTAGGGCACTAGCTCTTGTAGAGGACATGGCACCGCCATGTCCCAGGGACCTGCTGAACACTCAAACACAAATCCAATCATGCTGACCAATCCCATCACCAAATATCGCCCCTTCCAGCCCATAAACTTACCCGATCGCACTTGGCCCGCCAAAGCCATTACGCACCCCCCCGTCTGGCTGAGCACTGACCTGCGCGACGGCAACCAGGCTCTGATCGAGCCCATGGACCGCCGCCGCAAGCTGGAGATGTTTCAGCTGCTGGTGGCCATCGGCTTCAAGGAAATCGAGGTGGCTTTCCCCGCCGCCTCCCAGACCGACTTCGACTTCGTCCGCGACCTGATTGAAGGAGGCCGCATCCCTGACGACGTCACCATCCAGGTGCTGACCCAGGCCCGCGAGCACCTCATCCGCCGCACTTTTGAGTCGCTGCGGGGCGCGAAGCGGGCTATTGTCCACGTCTACAACGCCACTGCGCCTAACTTTCGCCGCGTGGTCTTCCGCCAGGACAAAGCCGGCACCATAGACCTTGCCGTCAACGCCGCGAAGCTGATTCAAGACCTCGCCGCCCAGCAGCCGGGCACCCACTGGCGCTTCCAGTACTCCCCCGAAACCTTCACCGCCACGGAGCTGGACTTCGCCAAAGACATCTGCGACGCCGTGATAGACGTGTGGCAACCCACCCCTGACCGCAAAGCCATCATTAACCTCCCCGCCACGGTGGAAGTTTCCACCCCCAACGGCTTTGCCGACCAGGTGGAGTGGATGCACCGCCACATGGCCCACCGGGAAAACACCGTTCTCAGCGTCCACACCCACAACGACCGGGGCTGCGCGATCGCCGCCGCAGAGCTGGCCCAAATGGCCGGGGCTGACCGAGTGGAGGGGTGCCTATTCGGCAACGGCGAGCGCACCGGCAATGTGGATCTAGTGACCCTCGCAATGAACCTCTATACCCAGGGCATCCACCCCGGTCTAGACTTTTCCCGCATTAATGAAGTGGCTCGCACCGTGGAAGACTGCACCCAGCTTCCCATCCACCCCCGCCACCCTTACGTAGGCGACCTGGTGTTCACCGCCTTCTCTGGCTCTCACCAGGATGCTATCAAGAAAGGCTTGGCCGCTCACAACGCTGTTCAATCCTCTGGTGCCCTCTGGGAAATTCCCTACCTCCCCATTGACCCCGCTGACTTGGGCCGCACCTATGAGTCGGTGATTCGGGTCAACAGCCAGTCGGGAAAGGGAGGCATGGCCTTTTTGCTAGAGCGGGACTACGGGCTGGCAATGCCGCGCCGCATGCAGATTGAGTTTAGCCAGGTGGTGCAGCGGGTAATGGATGAGCGCGGTGAGGAGATGACCTCTTCCCAGCTTTGGGGATTGTTTCAGCAGGAGTATCTATCCCGTGCTACGCCCTTTAAGATAGAGGCCTACCAACTGACCGAGAGCAGCTCAGGCCAGCAGATTAACGCCACCGTGTGGTTCAGCGGGCAGGCGTTTTCCATCGTAGGCTGCGGCAATGGCCCCATCGACGCCTTTTTGGATGCCCTAGATATGCAGGTGAAGGTGCACCACTACGAGGAGCGATCGCTCTCCCACGGCAGCGATGCGGAGGCGATCGCCTTTGTGGAGCTGGCGGGGGATTTCATCCCTACGTCGGTGTTTGGGGCGGGCATCCACGAGAATATCGTCACGGCGTCGCTGCTGGCGGTGCTGATTGCGGTGAATCGGGTGGTGGCTCAGGTGGATGAAAACCGGCGATTTGATCTACTGCGGCGATTTGAGCAGGCATTGGCAATATAGGGAAGCTATCTCAGCTTTATCAATCTGAGATAGTCGCAAACAGCTCTAGACTCACATCAAGGAGGACTGTCTAGCAGTGAGACGGTTCTCCTTGAGCCGTCTGATTCCGCAGGTTGACCGTAAATAAAAAGTAGGGCGCTGCTGGCTTCCCACCCTTATCGCATTCGGCAACGCAATAGCAAGCTCAAACAGATTTGGGCATTCAGTAAATGTCTTGAAGTTGGCCTCAACCCACTTCAGAAACCTCTTCTGGCGGGCAAAGGCGGCTTGATGGACCACGGCGATGGCATCAAGGTCGTCAATAGCGATCTCGCGAACGGAAGTCACGCTAAGCCACCATTGACTCGTGTTCTCCCTTTGAAACCCGCTGACCCTCGGCTCGACGTTCATTCTCTAAGGCCGACTCACGCTCCGAGGTCGTCTGCCGCGCTTTCCAATAGTCAAACTTTGTTGTGTCAATGTGTTCCACGATACCGCCGAGCTGCCGCACCTGCTGCACCATATCATTCGTGCCACCAGGGCCGTCCCCACCTTGGCCATTCCACAGCACCAGCAGCCGCATGCAGTCAATACGGTAAGTGAGGGCGTTGTATAGCGTCCAGCGGTTGTTGCGGCTGTAAACATCTTCTCCTTCCGGCACCGCGCCCAGCCGCTCAGGCTGCAGATGAATCGTCACGTCGGGGTGATTGGCGATCGCATAGAACCGCTCCACCCAGCGATCGCCCGCAAAGCTGACTGAATCCTGAATGAATTCGGGCTGCTCAAACGGCAGGTAGACATCGATTACCATGCCTCGACTCAGGCAGGCTTCCAAAAATATGGTGTCACCCCCGCAGGCAATGCCGCCACAGATTGCTCGGCAGCCGGCTTCCGCGCCGAGACGGTCAAGCACTTCCTCAATCCGCCGCTTCGCTTCAGACTCCATAGCGGCTGGAAAGCGGGGTTTAGGCCGAGCCGGGTTATCAACCATGTGGCCAGAGAACATGAATACCGGGGCAGAATCAGCACTGGTATCCTCAGCCCCAACCTCAGTACTCTTGAAGCGCTGCAGCTCTTCCTCTAGCACGGCTCGGCCCACCTCAACATATTCAGGGCGAAACGCTAGCAAATCCAGCAAATGGAGCTGGTCAAGGATAGACTGTAGGGCAAACTTCTGATTCCACAGGGCCGTCAACGCCTTCTTATAGGCGATCGCCACCTGCATGGGCTCGGCCGCAGTGCAAACCGCTAAATCTCCCAGGGACGCGGCGGCCCAAAAATCCTTGGGGTGGTTGTGCATTTGACTGCGCAGACAGAACTCGACGGCACCTTTGAGGTCCATCATCTGCGCCCGGTAGGCCACCTCGTCAGAATCCCCCGTCGGCCCCAGCCGGTTGGCCAAGTCGTCCAGCACTGCGGTCAGCATGAAGGCATTGATGCCCGGATAATAGGAATTTTGGTTAAGGCGGAAGGCCCGTAGATAGTTTTCAATCGCCTTCTGCAGAAAGTGGGCGGCGGCATAGGCGGCTTTTACGCGGGTTTCCGGCTCTTCAAGGTCAAACCACTTGCTTTTCCACAAATCCTTGTAAATGCGGGCCAGGTAAGACATCGCCTGGGTGTGATTGGGCTTGTCTTCCAGCAGCGCCTCCAGTTTGACAATCGCCTCGTTGGCCTGCTGAAGGCGGCTGAGGTGGTAGGCCTCCTCGCAGCGAAACTCTACGTTTTCGGGGTTGATGTCCAGCCCCTGGCGGTACTGCTTCAGGGCCAGGGCGGAATTGCCCGTATCCCGCAGCACGCGGCCCGCGTAGGCCAGCACGTCTTCTTTGACGAGGGGGTTTTTCACTTCTTCGGTGAGCAACAGCACATCGCCAATGCGCTTTTGCCGCTGGGCCACCTGCAGCCGCTGCTGCAGACTGGTGTACTCTTCCCAGTAGCCCGTAGCCAGGGGGGTGCGCAGGGTTTTACGGTCGGGCTCGACTAAGCCATCCAGCAGGTTGAAGATGGGGCTGTGGATGGCGTTACGGTCCGACTCCCAGGTGGCAATTAAGGTGCTGACGATCGCCTGCTTGTCCTTCTTTATAAAGGCGGGGTCGGGGCAGCCGCTGTCATCGCAGTGGTAGGGAATGGTGCGCACGTTGAAAATGTCGAAGGGCATGTAGGCCCGTCCCGACTGGATGTGGACAATGCCGCGCTTGCGCATGGCGTGGCGGATGCCCAGCTCGTAATAGACGTTAGCGTTGTCGATGCTGAGGTCGGCAATCACCAGATCCGCCAGCAGCAGCTCCTGAAACATGTCGGTGAGGATGTCGCCGCTGGAGGCTTCCTCATCGGCGCGAAAGGGCTCAAACCCTGCCTCTAGCAAGGCCGGCTTGATCAAATCGCTGTAGATGCGGTTGAAGTCAATCCAGTTGCCGTCACTGCCTTGCTTGCGGCCAAAGGGCATGACCACAAACGCGTGGGGCGCGCCTCGGGATGCGCTGGGCATAGTGTGCTCCTCAATGACCACTGCATCGGGCGCGCCGGAGGGAACCGCATCGACAATCTCATTCTCGGGCTCAAGTTCAGGCTCTACCGCCTCTTCCGTAAAGCTCACCTCTACCGTAACGGATGTTTCCTCCGGCTGCTCTGGCCTTTCCAGCTCTGGTTCAGACGGGGTGACCGTGGCAGCTTGGAGAAGCATCGCATCCTGGTCTTCCAATTCAGGCGCATGTAAAGGCTGGTCTGCCAGCAGCGCTTCGGTGGCCATCACCAGGCGAAAAAACTGGGAACCCGTACGCTCGTTGGGCATCAGCCCCAGCCAGCGATCGCGCAGCAGCGTCAGCTCGAGGCGCTGGCTGGCCGCCTGCCCTAAGCGAGTGGCCAGCTCAGAAACGTTGAACCAATGGCCCACCGCAAGGCTCACCGCTAAAGGCAGGACTGCCCAGAGGCTAAACGGCGTCGCCAGTACGGGAAGCAGAACGCTGAGCCCCCCCAGCAGCGCCATGACGACCCCCAGCACCTGCTGCTGGCGGCGTTGCTGACATCCCTGCTGGGAGAGCTGGACAATGCGGGGGGCAATCCGCTCTGCAATGTAGTCCTCTGCCAACAGGTCTGAATATTGGGGTTGGGACGCGATCGCTCCGGCTGAAGAAAGTTCGGTAGGGTCTACTTGCTGCTGGACTCGTTGCAGTTGATCGCTCAACCAGTGGTGCCGCTGAGGCACCCGCTGCAGCACTGTGCGGTAGAGGTAAAGGGCCCGCCCTAGCCCCTCAGCCGCGCTCTGCAGCTCGCCCCAGAGGCGCCGATTTCGCATTTGATTCGCCCTGGCAAAGATCAGTGCAGCCGCGATCGCCAGCGCCATTGTGCCCACTCTCAGCGGAGAAGACGCTGGAAAGTTTAGGGCGGAGAGGAGGGCCAGCAAAATGGCGCCTAGGGATAGCGCCATCCAAGTGGCTTGAAGGACTAAATAACGTCGAAACGCGCTATGGCCACTGCCTTGGATTTGCGTATAGAGCTGCCAAGCATTGGCCAACAGGGCATTGTCGGCATTGCGGAACTGGCTTTGGGTCATGATCTCTGTGTTGCGGCAGTTTCGGACTGCCGCTTAGTTGGTGGCGGTCAGTTTTTGAATGACAGACGTCTGCTGCTCAATCACAGCGGTTTGCTGTTGAGACAGGGCAATTAAAGACGCAATCGATTCCTGCTGAACAAGCTGAAGCGATCGCATTTCGCTAATTTCCTGCCGTAGCGACTGGATTTGAGACTGTACGTCTTCTGAGGAAATTTCCATAGTTGCTCTGAACTGTAATAAATATTGGTTCTGACCTAGACGGGTTTGTCTGAGTTGATGTTGCCCATAGACTAACGTTCGACCTCAGCTCTGGGCAAATTTTTTAGCCGAACTAGGAGCACTCTAGGCAAAGAAATGACAGCGCGATTTAGCCTAACGCTGCTAAGCGACAATCCGCACTTTAGCGCGATCGACATACTTTGAGAACACGTCCCAGCCGTGGTAGCCGCCGTTGACCAGCTTGCGCACCCGCCGCCAGTCCCCCGCCCGAGCCGCTGTGGCAACGCCCCGATCTTTGAAATAGCAGGCCAGCACCTTGGCCGAAATTTTGGGGTCCATGGCTAAGTCGGGGTTGTTTTCTAGATCGACGCCGAGCTTTTTCCCATAGGTGCGGTAGTTGGCCCGCCCCGTGAGCTGAATGTAGCCCCGACCGTGGTAACGAACGCCATCGCCGGGGTGAATGTTTCCTAAATCTTTGCGGCCCTCGTAGCGTTTCCAGTATTGTTCTCCCCCCCACTCATGAACAGGCTTCATGCCAGAGGTTTCGACGCGAATGGTGGCTAGCATGCCGACGAGCACATGCTTATCTAGAATGTCGTAATCGTGCAGCGCCGCCAAAATGCCGGGTAGATACTTTTGGCAGTCCTCCAAAGGACATTCCAGAATTTGAGAGACTTCTTCCGGCGTCGCGAGCTGAGGCACCGTGGCCACGCCACCGCGCCCAGAGCTGAACCCATTCCCGTTGGATCTAACGACGTTGGCGCCATTCTGATTTCCCCCATTGTTCTGAGCCATCAGCGTCTGGAGCGCGTTAAGATCCACCACTTCCTCCCACGGCATCGCGGCTGCCCCCAGCGGCGGCAGACTGGCTAAGCGATTTTGGTCTGCAGCCGCTTGTGTTGCGGCGTTGGCCTCCGTTGCAGAAGCAGCCTCCACTGTAAACTCAGCGTCGCTACTCTCCAGGGAAGCCAGCATCTGACGTTCTTCCATAAGTTGGCGCTCTTCCTCTAGCCGCTGCGCTCGCTGTTCGAGCTGGAGATTGAGGCTTTGCAGGGCTGCTTGGGTATTGAGCTGGGCGGTTTGGGCCGCGTCTTGGCTTTCGTCCCGTTGCTCTTCAAGGCGAGCTAGGAAACCCTCAACGTCCTGCCGAATGTACTGTTCAACCCGATCGGCAAAGATGGTGTAGGCCTCACTGTGACTCTCATATTTATGGTAGGGGCCTGCAAGCTGAAAAAACTGCCAGCCCTCAATCTTCATTCCCTCCGCAGTGTTGCGGTAGTTGCGATACTTATCGCCATGGCCAAAAAACTCCTCCACTGCAGCCGAGATGGCGACCGTCTGACTCAGTCCCAGCGCGGTCCAACCCACAATGCTCTGAAGGCGCTCATTGCTTGGGCTGCGAAAGCCCACCAGCGCCGGCACCAAAACACCGCCCACAATGGTGATAATCCTCAGAGTATTGTGGCGATCGCGCTCTTGGGCTGCTTTCCCCTCTAGCCACATCAGCTGGTCAAGCCAGCGATTTTTGAGAAACTCTTTGCGTAGCTCAGAAATATCTAGGCGATCGACGATGCCACCCAGCGTATTTTTGAGGTAGTCGCGGTAGTCATTCTTTTTACCCATATGCTTTAACCATAGATGATCACCACTAGGAAGAAACTAAAGCTAAAAACTGTCAGAGCCCGGTAAGGCGGCGGCGGGCTTTTAGCGCTAAGCATACCCCAAGACTTAAAAAGCAGCTGTTAAAGCTTTGACTTTGATGGCATGTACCTAAAAAGTACGCTGCTCTGATTAGATTCTCAAGTCATAGATAATCTTTTGTGAATTTCTATGGCAATGCTTCAAAAGCATTCACTAAAACTTCACTCTGACCAAGCTATAGTGCAACTATTCTGCCCTGACGGGGTAAACTCAACCAGAATTGCAATCTACCAAAATTGTGCGTTGCTGCAGGGCTAAAGCTTTGCTGCAGCGGCTCAAAGCCCCACTTGTTATGAATCTTCACCTTAATGTCCTCCAGCCCCAGTATGAGCGAGCGTTTTTGAACTGCGCCATTCGCTCCGAAAGTCAGGCTCAGGTTGAGGCAATCGCCAATCGCATGGTCAAGCTGCGATCGCACTACGAAGCGGTAGAGGCTGAAACCGGGGTGCCCTGGTGGTTTGTCGGCATCTTGCACTACCGAGAGTGGAATTTTCGCGAGCCGGCGCTGTTTGAGCGTAAGGTGATTGAGGTGCTGATTGCTAAGAAATATCACCAGGCCCGTAACCGCACTCTGGGAGCTTACCTGTGGGGCTTTGACCTTTGGAACGGGTTTCGCGGCGGCGCTGGTGAAGATTCACCATGGATTTGGGCCGGGACAAATGTTTTGGACAAGACGGCTCAACAGGTCGGCGTAGCCGCTATCTTGGTGTACCTGCAGGAGAAGAACATTATTGACATGCCCAAGCCCCA
Organism: Elainellaceae cyanobacterium; assembly: GCA_050330955.1. Classification (GTDB taxonomy): domain Bacteria; phylum Cyanobacteriota; class Cyanobacteriia; order CAKZMO01; family CAKZMO01; genus JBCCAG01. The sequence continues at coordinate 14,478 of JBHJHJ010000217.1, forward strand.
GGAGGGGACGCGGCTGGTGGTGCTGGCAGATACCCTGTTCAAGCTTCGCCCCGAGCAGTCCTTCCGCCTCAAGCCCGAGGAAAAGCTGGTGGTCAAAGCCGGCACCCAGCTTGAAGTGATAGAAGACGACCCTGCGGATGGAAACCACACCAAGGTGGTGCTGCCCGACGGGGTACTTATGGGGCAGGACAATCGCAGCAACTGGTACATTTTTAGCGGCCACGTTTCCCTAGAGGGCACCGAGTCTGAGAATAAACCGAAAGACGATCCTGAAGAGCCAGAAGTTTCCGTCGCGTCTGAGAACAAGGGCAACCCCATCACGGTGCCAAAGCTGGGCACCGTGTACCTCGGCAATGCCATCATCGAAGGGGGGCACTTTAGCTGGGCTGAAGTCACTAAAAACGGCGCGCGAATTCCCGTAGACGCCACTGTGGTAGACGGCATCCTCAAGATTGCCGAAGTGATGGAAGAAGTGCGGGAGTACTTGGGCGATCGCGCCATTCGCGTCAACTCTTGGTACCGCGACCCAGTGACCAACCGCCGGGTGGGCGGCGCCCGTAAGTCCCGTCACCTGAGCGGAGATGCCGTAGACTTTGTCGTCTCTGGAATTTCCCCGCCCCAGGTCAACCGCCAGCTCGAATCTTGGTGGAACAGCCGAGGGGGATTGGCCAGCGCCAGCAGCTTTACCCACCTCGACGCAAGGGGATACCGCGCCCGCTGGTCCTACGGATTTTAGAGGCTTGAGATCATGAACAGCTTTCAGGACGCGTTTGTCTCCTATGGGCGAAAGGACAGTAAAGCCTTTGCAGTCCGTCTCAATCAACGGCTTTTGGCAGAAGGCTTGGATGTCTGGTTTGACTTTGACGACATTCCCTTAGGGGTCGATTTTCAAAATCAGATCGACGACGGCATCGAAAAGTCCCACAACTTTTTGTTCATCATCTCGCCCCACTCAATTAATTCGCCCTACTGCCTCAAAGAGATTCAGCTCGCCCTAAAGCACAATAAGCGGGTCGTCCCCCTGCTGCACGTTGAGGAAATTGACCAGGCCCTCTGGAATGAGCGCAACCCCAGCGGCACTGATGCCGACTGGAGCACCTACTGCGCAGAGGGGCTGCACTCCAGCTTTGTCAACATGCACCCCGAAATTGGCAAAATTAACTGGGTGTATTTCCGCGAGGGCATAGATGATTTTGATGCAGGGTTCCAGGGGCTGCTGAATATCTTGCACCGCCAGCAGGATTATGTGCACCAGCACACCTACTTGCTCAAAGACGCGATCGCCTGGGAACGGCAGCAGCGGCAGCCCGCCTATCTTCTAGAAGCAGAAGATGCGCGTCGGGCCCACGACTGGTTGACCACCCCCTTCGATGAGCAGCCCCCCTGCTATCCCACAGACCTGCAGGCTGAGTTCATCACCGAGAGCCTGAAGCGGGCCGACGGCGGGATGACGCAGGTGTTTTTGTCCTACAGCGAGGAGAACCGCCAGCAGCGGCAGGCTGTGCACCGCATTTTGCAGCGCCGGGGCTTCACCGTATGGGTTAATACCACCGATATTCAAACAGGAACAGACTTTGAGCAGGCCATCCGAGAGGGAGTGGAAAAAGCCGACAATGTGGTTTACCTGCTGTCTCCTAGCTCTTTAGCGTCTCAATACTGCCAGCAAGAGCTAGACTTTGCCCAGACCTACAATAAGCGCATCATTCCCCTGCTGATTCGGTCTGTGGACGAGGTGGTCATGCCCGATGAGCTGCGGGTAATTCAGTTTATCGACTTTAGGGCGATCGCCAGAGCTGAGGAGGACGGCGACGGACTAGAAGACTTTGAGGGGGCGGCAGCGGCCCAGGCCGCGCTAGACCAGGGTGAAGGGCCGGTCGCCAGGCTAATTCAGGTGCTGCGGAACGACGAAGACTACTACGCCAGCCACAAGCGCTTTTTGGTCAAGGCCCTGCACTGGGAGCGCAACCGCCGCCGCAAAAAGCATCTTCTGCGGGGGAATGCCTTTGTTGCAGCAGAAACTTGGCTAACGGCCAGTCGGCACCAGAATACCCTGCCTCCAACGCGGCTACATGAGGTGTTTATCCAGGCCAGCCAAGCCGTCAACCGCTATTTTGACGCATTTATTTCCTATGGCAGAATTGACAGTCTCCAGTTCGCAAGTCGTCTAGCAGACCAGCTTAACCGGCAGGGATTGAGCGTCTGGCTCGACAAAAACGATATTCCCATCGGGGTGGACTTTCAGACCCAGATCGACGACGGCATTAGCAAAGCCCATAACTTCATTTTTATCATCTCGCCCCACTCGGTTAACTCGCCCTACTGCCTCAAGGAAATTCAGCTTGCCCTCAAGTACAGTAAGCGCATCATCCCGCTGATGCATGTCGAAACCATCAGCTATGGCACCTGGCAGCAGCGCAATCCAAAGGGGACACTAGGGCAGTGGGAGGCCTACCAAGCCGCCGGACGCCACTCGGCCCTGACCAACGTCCACCCTGAGATTGGCAAGATCAACTGGCTCTTCTTCCGGGAGGGCATGGATAACCCAGAAGCGGCGTTGACAAGCCTGCTCAATCTACTGCGGCAGCATGATCAGGCCGTGCAGTTGCACACCGAGCTTTTGCTCAAAGCGCTGGCCTGGGATACGCGGCAGCGACAGCCTCAGTATCTGTTAATAGGAGACGACCGGCGAGAGGCGGAAGCTTGGCTCACGGCGGATTTTACGGATGAGCAGCCCCCCTACCGCCCTACAGATCTGCACGCTGAATTTATTATTGAGAGCGTCAAACACGCCGACGGCGCGACTCAGGTTTTTCTGTGTGCGGCGGATGAATATGCAAATTTAGAGCAGGCCGATGGTGCTGCATTATTCCAGCCTGCTGACCTGCTTCGGCGGGCTCTGCTCCGAGCCGGTATCCCCGTCTGGAATCCTCAGACGGATGTGCAGGCCGGGGAAAACCTGGACCGGGCGATCGCTCGCGGGGTGGAAGAGACCGATAACGTCATCTTCCTGCTGTCTCCCCAGGCGCTAGAAACGACAGTTTGCCTGGAGATCTTGAACCAGGCACTGCAACTTAAAAAGCGGATTATCCCGTTACAGATGCAGGCGATCAATAACTTGAAGCTCCCCTCGGTGCTGAAGTCCCTGCGACCTATTTGGCTAGAAGTTATTGACGGTGAGCTAGCTGCCACCGATGTTCAGCAGATGATCGGCGCCCTGCGGCAGGATGCAGCATACTACCGCACCCACAAGCTGCTGCTGCGCAAAGCCCTGAAGTGGGAACGTCAAAAACATAATCCCAGCATTTTGCTGCGGGGTAACGAGCTGCGGCGCTATGCCACCTGGCTGGATGTCGCCCAGAGCCACGTCCATCCCCCCACCGATCTGCAGCAGCACTTCATCAAAGAGAGCCTAGCTCAGCCCCCTGACCAAACTGTAGATGTCTTCATTGCTGCTGCCCCAGAAGATATGGAGTTTGCCCGCAGGCTTAATCAGACGCTCCAGGTGCAGAGCAAGACGACTTGGTTTGAGCATGACCACTACGCCACTGAGGCCCAAGATGATACGCAGCAGGCGATTGAAAATGCTGAAAACGTCGTGGTGGTGCTGTCCCCTAGCGCCATAGGGTCCCAAGCCTGCCTTAAATCAGTGGAGCACGCAGAGGCCTTCAACAAGCGCATTATCCCAGTTCTCTCCCAGGAGGTGCTGATCTCAAAGCTGCCTCCCGCTCTAGAGCACAATTCACCCATTGATTTTCGCCCCCATAGTGGCGATTTTCTCACCAAGTTTGGAGAACTCTATCGCGCCATCGAAAGTAACCCGCAGCATATGCATAAGCATACGCGGCTGTTAGTAAAAGCGAAGGAGTGGCACGACGCGGAGCGAGAGGACAGCTATTTGCTGCTGAAACGCGATCGCAACGAGGCCGCTGACTGGATCGCTACGGCGGAAGCGGAGAAGAAAAGCCCTGCGCCGACAAAGCTCCATCAAGAATATATCCAGGCCAGTCAACAGCTTCCGTTCCGGCGGATCAAGCGGCGATCGCTGCTGCTCATGAGCCTTGCTACTACGGTGCTCGTGGGAGCGCTGAGGATGGTGGGGGTAATGCAGGGCGCTGAGCTGCGGGCCTTCGACCATCTGCTCACCCAGCGACCGAGCGAACCCCAAGACGAGCGCTTCTTGACCGTGACGGTGGACCAGTCAAGTGGCTCTTGGCTACGGGAGCGCATGATTGACGGTGAGTACGAGCCAGGAATTGGCACCGTTCCTGACAAGGCGCTGGCAGAAGCCATTGACAACCTAAATGAGCAGGGGGCACAGCTCATCGGAATTGACTTCTACCGAGACTTTCCAGCAGAGTCAATTTTGGCCAATCAGCTTCAGCAGCGCAGCAACGTGATCGGCATTTGTGAGTCTACGGATGGGGTGGACGTGGGCACTCGTGCGCCTACCGAACTTCCAATCGAACGGGTTGGGTTCAACGATTTTCTCGACGACGGAGGCAACAGGGTTCGTCGCCATTTCCTTAAACAGACCGCCGACGCTGAATTTTGTAACACCCAAGATAGCTTTAGCCTAATTCTAGCTCGGCGCTACCTGGAAACGCGAGAGGGCATCGGCTACACCGATCCGTGGCAGGCCGAGTATGACGTTGACCTGCAGTTTGGAGAAACGGTTGTCCCTCAGCTCTATCCCCAGCACAGCGGCGGATATTCCCTTGTTCAAGGGGGTCTGGTCAACCCGGCGGTGGGCGGATATCAGACGATGCTCAATTTCAGGGCTCATCGGGGAGATATCGCCAAATTCGCGCCATCCGTTAGCTTAAAGGACGTGATTACCGGCAGCGTTCCGCGGGAGGCCATCGATGGGCGCATTGTGCTCATCGGCTACAACGACCTATCAGACCGCAACGCAGATTACTACAACACGGCCTACGCCGATGTTCCGGGGGTAATTCTGCAAGGGCAGATGACGAGCCAGCTGCTGAGCGCTGTTTTGGAGAATCGGCCTTTAATTTGGTGGTTTGCGCTGCCGTATAACCTGTTGTGGATCGGGAGCTGGGCCTTGGTAGGGGGGGTGGTCTTCTGGGGATTTATCCGTCTTTCCCGGCTGATTCCAGCCAGCGTCATTATTTTAGGTGCGCTCTATGGAATATGTTATTTCGGGCTAGCTGGGCTAGGGCTCTGGCTCCCTTTGGTGCCGGCAGCGATCGCTTACGTGGTGTCAGGGGTCGGCGTGGCGGCTCTGAGCTATCGTGTTCGTCATCCGTCCTAGCATCAGCTACCCTGGAACCGGCCTAGTAATTCACCAAGATTGAATTCATGAGATAGAGAACGCCCCATGATTCGATAGCCGTTGACTCTCTCACCTTTAGGTCCCATGCCTCAAATGCTATCCACTCGCAAACTTGTGCGCCGCGCCCTCGCGATTATCCTCATTGCATGGGTCTTGCTCCCCATTCATATTCCAGAGGCATCAGCCGGTCTATTTGGCTCCCCCAGACGTGGACCTCGCAGCGTCTCGGGCCGGCGACGGGGTGGGGGCGTACGCAGCGGACGTCTGCTGGGGGGCGTTAATCCAGCCATCCCCTACGTCATCTCTCCCCGCCATACCTGGCTTGAAGACGACGCCTTCACCATCGAGTGGAATCCGGTTGAGAACGCCTCAAGCTACACCGTGTCGGTGTGGCGGTGGTCCTACGCCCGCGACGAGCGAGACCTGCTGGTGTGGCAAACCACAACCACCGGCACCCAGGTTGTCTATCCTGGAGCCCCTAATTTGGAACTAGGGCGCTACTACTCCGTCGAGGTAGTCACCGATACTGGGGCCTCTTCCACCGCCGATGCGGGGGACGCTCGCTCTGGGTTTCAGCTGCTGTTTTCTGAAGACTTAGCCCTGCTACAGCGCGATCGCCGCCGCATTGAGCGGGTAGACTTGTCAGCCGAGGAAAGGGCTTTTTTCTTGGCGGCGCTCTACACCGAAGAGCGGCTCTACCATCGGGCGATCGAGGTGCTCATGCCCCTAGCGCAAGCCAATATAGACGACCCATGGATCTATAAAGCACTGGGCGACGTACATAGCTATATTGGTCTAAATCAACGGGCTCTAGATCACTACCAGGAAGCCCTGCAAGCTGCTTCGGGTGATGGAGTGGATGAGGATAGCGAAACCCGCGCTATTGTGCTGACTAATTTGGGTTCGATCAGCGCCACCATAGGCCGAGTTGACGACGCGATCGCGTATTTTCAGCAAGCGCAGAGCATCTATCACCAGCAGCAGAGAAACGACACCGTTACCCGACTGCAGCAGCGCATCGAACTGCTCGAACTGCAGCAGCCTTCAGAGACGTCCCGCACAAATGTCCAAATGCCAGCTGCTCAGGCTAATTGAGCATCGAGCTAGCTCTAAGTGACCGTTATATTTAATCTTTTTCTAACTGTAGAATGCCTACTTTTCTTCTTAAGATGCGGTTCTCTCTCCTGACGGCGATTCTAGTGCTTCTCAGCCAGAGCCCTGCTGCAGCCCAATCCATCGTAGGCGCTGGGGATTCAGTCAATACCAGAGTTAGGCAAAATGGCCGCACCTACGAGATTGAGGGCGGCACTCGCTCAGGTGACGGCCTAAACCTGTTTCACAGTTTCGAGCAGTTCGGCCTTGACTCGGGCGAGATTGCTGATTTCCTCTCAAACCCCGACATTCAAAATATCTTGGGTCGGGTGACGGGGGGCGACGCTTCGCGCATCGACGGACTGCTGCGGGTCAGCGGCAGCGATGCCAACCTGTTTTTGCTCAACCCTGCAGGTATTCTCTTTGGTGAGAATGCCCGTCTGGACGTGGGGGGCGCCTTCACCGCTACCACTGCCACAGGCATTGGGTTTGAAGACAGCTGGTTTTCGGCGATGGGGGACGCAAACTATGAGACTTTGGTCGGAGACCCCGCAGCGTTTGACTTTGCGGTGGCCACTCCGGGCTCAATCGTCAATCGGGGCGACTTGTCGGTGTCGCCGGGTGAATCCCTGACGCTGATTGGAGGAAGTGCGATTAACACCGGCACCCTCGCTGCGCCTGGGGGGCGCCTCACCATTGCGGCAGTAGACGGAGACAGCCGCGTGCGCATCAGCCAGTCAGGGCTGCTGCTCAGCTTAGATTTAGAAACCCAAGCGCCTGTCGAAGACGCGCTGCCGTTCACGCCTTTGACCTTGCCCGAGCTGCTCACGGGCGGCGGCGGCAGCGCCAGTGAGGCTCAGGTGACGGAGACTGGGGAAATTCGACTCAGCGGTTCGGGTGTGACGGTGCCGGGAGAAGCCGGTACAGCGATCGCTTCCGGTCGCTTAGACGCCTCAGACGCCAGCCGATCCACTGCAGAAATCAACCTGGTGGGCGATCGCGTTGTGGTGGCTAGCGCCCGTCTAGATGCCTCCGGCGCCGATGGGGGCACGGTGCGGGTGGGCGGCGGCGAGCGCGGTCAAGGCACCATTCCTAACGCCAGCGAGACCCTTGTGACTGCCGACACCACAATTCGCGCCGATGCTCTCAGCGAAGGGGACGGGGGACGAGTCATTGTCTGGTCAGATGGAATTGCCACAGTTGACGGCATTCTTACGGCGCGAGGGGGGGCGATCGCTGGGGATGGGGGCTTTATTGAAACCTCAGGACGCACGCTAAACCTCACCAGCACGCCAAATGCCAGCGCGCCCAACGGCATCGGCGGAACCTGGCTGATTGACCCAACCAATATCGATATCGTTGCGGGAGATAGCGGCACTCTAAGCCCCGCTTCCGACGGGAGCGCGACTAACGCCCCTGAGAGTAATCAGGTTGGAGCAAACACAATTAACAGCGCCCTAAACGCTGGAACTAGCGTCATCATCACGACGGAGATTGGCGGAGACGAGGAAGGCAACATCACGCAGAACGCGGATGCGCCAATTGAGAAAACGGCTGGAGGCAATAGCACCATTACATTTGAGGCGGCCAACAATATCCAACTGCTCGGCGGCATAACGGCTACCGGAGGGGCGCTGACCGTCATTCTCAATGGTGATGCTGACGGTAGCGGTAACGGCGCTGTGGAGATTGGAAGCGGGCCTGGCATTGGCGACATCGTTTCCAACGGTGGCGACATCATTGTTTCAGGCACGAACGACAGCCCCGCGAATAATTCCGGAATTGCTGTCTCAGTTCGGGGCAGGCTTCTTTCTGGAGGTGGCGATGTTGCGATCGCTGGACTGAGTACCAGCAACAGCGAGAGTCTCTTTGGCGCTGGGTTTGATCGAGGAATCAATATCGGGGCCTCAGCCGACCAGCTCAGCGGCATAGAAACTGACGGCGGCGCCATTACCTTAACCGGCAGCAGCGTATCGCAAGCCGGCATTGCTAGCTTCGTACCAATCGCTTCGAACAGCGGCGATATCACATTAAGCGGTGTGACGGAGGTGGCTGGAGAGAGCCCACTCACCCTATTTGAGGCCGTCGATGCGGGAGCCGGCAATTTGACCGTGGAGGCCGACATTCTGCCCAATCTGGGCGTCCTCGCGGGCACCGGAGCGCTGCAGCTTCAGTCTTTGACGCCTGACATTTCTGTGTTTAACGCGGTTTCTCAAAATCTAGAGAGCATTCCTGATTCCTTCAGCAGCGTTGGGCTTGGGGACCCCACTACCACAGCGCCTATCGAAATCGACGGTGACCTGACATTCAGTTCTCCCCTGACCCTAGAAACCCAGGGTGACATTACCTTCGGTATTGAGGCAGACACCATCACTCTCGATGGCCCTGGCCTCAGCGCGGTCTCTGGGGGCAGCATCCAAGTTAACGCGAGCTTAAATGCGCAAGCGCTGTCGCTAGACGCTGGAGAGACTGGGGGTGACGTTGTCATTGATGCCCCATTGGTCGTTGTCAATAGCCTAGAGGTTATTGCTGACAATGAAATTAACGCCCTGCAGCCGTTGGAAATCACCTCAGCAGAGGACATTTCCTTCGATGCAGCCGTGGTGAACGCGGAGGACTTAACTCTCACTGCCGGCAACGACGTCAACCTCCTGGGCGGAATGATCATCGGCGATAGGATCACTGCCAATGCTGGTAACGATATTACCCTTGACGCAGACTTAGAAGCGTCAAATCTAACCTTTAGCGCTAATAACGACATTATCCTCGCCGAGGGCGTCTCCCTCACCCTGGATGCCCCCGTTCCTGAAATTGATGCTCCTGAAATTGAGGCGGCGGACGTTGTACTCACCGCTGATGCAGACGGTGCGGACGGCGGTGATGTCACTATGGACGTGGCAGAAACCATTTCCATTACGGGCGATCGCACTCTGGATATTTCGGGTGATAACGTCACTTTGGGCTACGTTGACGCCCGCGACGCGACTGTAGAGGTCACAACTTACGGCGATGGTGGAATATACACTGAGGTCTTCTCGATAGAAGCGGCAGACGTCACCATATCGGCCAACGACACCCTTACCGTCGAGCAAATCAGCGCGATCGCAAACAGCGCCGTGCTCCAGGGTGGCAATGTGGCGCTGTCGTCGGTGTCGGGTGACGTCACTGTGACCGACAGCATCCGCACCGAAGCCGACCCGTTCTACGGCAGTGACACCACCATTGGGGGCGGAGACGTCGCCATCACGGCAGATGAAGGCAGCGTCGACATTGGCGGCAGTATCGTTACCTTCGCGAGGGAGGGCGGAGCCGAGCCCGATGGCATAGAGGTGGCGCTTCTCGCGGGGAACATCACCATCACGAGCGGGGAAGACGTCATGATCGGCGGCGAGCTATCCGCCTTTGTAAACAGCACGACCCCAGAGGAAGCCCTGCCGGACAGCAGCGGCGGTAATATCACCATTACAGCCGACCGCATTCAGATCGACAACGCCGATACGGACTTGCTCCAGGCCAGCGCTATTGACGCCTCCGGCACCGTAGATACGTCTGGGGAAGTGGGGGCAGGGGGCGCGATCGCCCTCGCCGGGGCCAATGGCGTCCAGGTCAATGGCGACATCACCACCAGCAACGCCGCCATTACCTTGGATGGCCCCGCAACCCTAAACGGCGACGGCGCCCCGGTCATTGTCAATAACGAAGACACCACCGGCGCGATCGCCTTCGGGGACACGGTAGAAGCCGCGGACGGCTTGCTTGTCACCGCTGGGACGGGGGAGGTCACCTTTGGGGGCGCGGTGGGGGCCGAGACCCCCTTAGACAGCCTAACGATTGAGAGTACAGGGGCAACGCAGTTCAACGGTGACATTGTGGCGAGCAGCCTAGAAACTGACGCAGGGGGGAGCACCGACCTCGGTGCCAACCCGACCTTGACCGTGGACGAGCTATTTTTCGGCGACGCGCTGCTGGGCAGCGGAGATTTTACGCTGCAGACCCTGTCACCAGGACGCACTATCGCGCTAGGCACCATGGCTCCGGTCAACCCAGATGAATCAGCGGATTTGACCCTGAGTGACGCTGCTGTGGCCCAGTTCTCCCAGTTCTCTAGCCTCACCGTGGGCCAGGCTGAGGGCGGGAGCGATATCGGCGTGTTTGCGCCGGTGACCGTGGGAGGCCCCATCGCGTTTGACGGTGGTGGGCTGACCATTGCGGATGGTCTGATGGCCAGCAGCGGTGACATTGCCTTAACTGGGGACCAAATTGACATTGGCAGTGAGGCGACCCTCAGCGGCAGCGGTATCCTAACCCTGCAGCTCAATGACATCAATGCCGACATTGAGCTGGGGGGTGCGGAAGGTTTCCTCACCCAGGCCGAGCTGGGCGCGATCGCCCCCGGCTTTACCGAAATTATTCTGGGACAGGTCAACAGCACCGGCGATGTCACCCTCAACAGCGCAGCCCGCTTCAGCGCGCCCACCGTCCTAACCGGTGGGTCTACGCTTTTCGGCCCGGATCAAGACACCACGTTTACCATTACAGGCGGAGATCAGGGCCGGGTGTCTGGCCTTGGTTCCCCCGTGCGCTTTGAGAACTTTGAGGCGATCGCAGCCGGCAGCGAAGACGACACGGTCCTCAACGGCAGTCAGTTTGAAGGCGCCCTCGACGGCGGCGACGGCACTGATACCTTTCAGGCCGAGGCGGGGGGCATCATTGAGCTGGGGGCCCTCCCATTTGAGAACTTTGAGGCGATTTTAGGTAACAACAGCACTCTCGTAGGTACGGCAGACGGCGATGCGTTCAACGTGACCGCAACGGGTACCGTCGACGTTCAAGGGTTCACCATCAGTGAGCTGACAGCCATTGACGGGGCGGCAGGGGCCGACACCTTTGAGATTGTGCCGACCGCAGAGATCGACAGCTTCATTCGCGGCGGCGCGGGCATTGATGAGGTTAGCTTTGCCGCCTTCAGCGGTCCCCTGACCCTAGACCTCGGCGTCCTCGACTTTGACAGCATCGAAGTGCTCACGGGCAGCGCCGGGGATGACATCATTCAGTTTGGCGCTGAGGACGGGTCTGGCTTCACCGCCCTCAGCGGCGGCCCCGGAAATCTGGACTTGGTGGGAGGTGACCTCAACCTATCAGAAGCCGCCCTAACGACCGAGGGCAACCTGACCCTCCGCGGCACCGGCACCGTTGCGGTCGGGGATATCACCAGCGCAGGAACCAACATCACCATTGCAGGCTCCAGCATCACAGCAGGGAACCTCGATACCAGCGCCACCGATGGACCGGGAGGCGCGATCGCCCTGCAGTCAAATTCAACGGTGACCACCGGCAACCTCACCACCTCCGGCTCAGCCGGGGGCGACCTCCGGATCGAAACCATCCTCGAAATCACCACTGGCCAAATTGACACCAGCGGCAGCGTCGGCAGCGGGGGCAATGTGCTGCTTGATCCCAGTGGCGACATCCAGGTAACGAGTATTGATGCCCAAGGCGGCCTAGAGGGCGTCGGTGGCTCGATTGACGTCACCACCGGTCGATTCTTCCGCGCAACGGGGCAATTCACCGACCAGTTTGGCACCCAGTCTAGCCTTTCTACGGCGGGGGGGCTCGGCGGCGGACCTATCATCATTCGCCACGGGGGAGCTGGTCTGATTCCGTTTTCCATTGGTAATGGCGGCGACTTGCTCAACGGCACCGTCGCCGCCATTACCAACGGCACCGCGACCCTGGCGCCTGCTCAATCCATTCAGGGGAGCCTCACTGTCGATACGATTCAGATTTTGACTGACGCCCAAGACACGGTGGCACCGCTTATCCAAGACCCCTGCCCCCCCAACTGCGAAACCTCAAATCAAGCTGAGACAGAGCAGCTTAGAGCGATCGCCGCCGAGGTCACAGGCCCTGCTCGGGTAGAAATGCCCGTCGTCGTGACCGTCTCCACTGAGACCAACGAGATATCAGAAACCACGACTCAAATCGAGGAAGAGGCTACAGCTGAATTCTCAAATCACCTTGGGCTCAGCAATTCCTTTACGCCCGTTTCCCTAGAAGACCTGCGCGTCAATTTAGGCGAGGTCCAGGCCCAGGCCGGTGTCGCGCCTGCTATGCTGTACGTCACTTTTGAGAATTCCACCAACGCTGGCGGCGCTTCAGTGTCGGGCTCCGATCGACGCCTGGAGCTAATCTTGGTCACTGCTGAGGGCGATCCCCTCCATCTGCAAATTCCGGATGCCACGCAGCGTAAGGTGCAGACTGTCGCGGCTCAGCTCAGGCGGCAGGTGGCAACCCCCAGTCGTGTGGGCACAACCCTCTACGAAGCGCCAGCCCAGCAGCTCTATCAGTGGCTGATTGCGCCCGTTAGGGATGAACTGAATGCGCGGGGCATCGACACCATCGGAATCATCACGGATGCAGGGCTGCGATCGCTTCCCTTTGCAGTACTCCACGACGGCAATAGCTTTTTAATCGAGCATTACGCCCTCACCCTATTGCCCAGCGCCAGCTTGACCTACCTAGAGTACGAAAATCTTCAGCAGACCGACGTCCTGCTGGGCGGGGCGAGCCAGTTTGCGAACCAGACGCCGCTGCCGTTCGTTCCCATAGAGCTCAACCAAATTCAGGAAACCTGGGGCGGCGATCGCTTTGAGGGGGAAGATTTTACTCGCAAAGCTCTAGCCAGCCGGGTCCAGCAGGACTACGGAATTATTCATCTGGCCACCCACGGAGAATTTCAGCCCGGCAGCATTGAGAATTCATACATTCAGTTCTCTGACGGTCGTCTGCAGGTGGACGACCTCCAGCAGCTCGAATGGCAACCTGATGAGATTCGACTGGTCACCCTCAGCGCTTGTCAGACCGCCCTTGGAAATCGCGAAGCTGAGCTGGGGTTTGCGGGACTCGCGGTATCTGCTGGAGCACAATCTGCCCTGGCCAGTCTGTGGAGCGTCAGTGATGCCGCGACCACGAGCTTAATGATAGAGTTTTACCAGGGTTTACAGGGCTTCTCAACTAAAGCCCACGCCCTGCGGGCGGCTCAACTCGCTCTAATAGAGGGTAACTTGCCTATAGATGAATCACTCCTTGACGAGAGCGGTGCCAATTCTTTGCTCTTTGAGCCTCCCCTGTCTGATAACCAGTCTTTTGCCCACCCTTTTTACTGGTCTGCGTTTACGCTAGTGGGTAGCCCCTGGTAAGAGAGGGTGCTGATTTACAGGTAGAGTTGATAGACGATCTTGCCGACAGTGTTTACCCTGATTGACTGACAAAACACGGTAGGCGAAGCGCTGAATCCCTTTATTGACGTGCGTTTCAGGTGGAACGGAACCAATCTCCTGCTTTGTAGGCTGTAACCCTTATCACGAGAGGTTTTTAGCGATCTCTACTCAAACTTTTGTCAGTCAACCAGGTATTTACCGATCATGGCCAATAGAACCGTTTCATTTCGGCTACCCGAAACCTTAATTCGTGCTATAGAAACCGAGGCGGAGCGAACAGGCCGCAGCAAAACCGAGGTCGTTATCGAAGCGCTGACCCATCAGGATAGTCCCCTAGATGCACTGCCTGCAATTACAAAGCCCAGAAGCCAGCTAGAGCGACAAATTGACACGATTAGGTCTCAAGTGGAAGATATCAATAGCTCCCCCAGTCTGAAGATTGAGCAGCAGTTGTCTACCCTGATTGATATTGTTCAAGATATGGCTAAGCGGGTTCAAGCGATTGAATCGCGCCTAGATTCAGGAAGTTGAGCTGGCGCTCTGGTCAAGGTAGTGCTGGAAACGCGATCGCAAATCGATCGGGGTTTCGCTAGTCCAATACTCAACTAAGGTTTGCCCTACGGCCCAGGCACTTGCTTGAGGTGGATTGCTCATATTGGTCATTAGCGGCCAGAGGGCCATCAGGTCAAACCGCTGGTCCTGGCCCAACAGCGAAAAGAGGTCGTAGGCCATCTGCAGCTTACCCAGCACGAGGGGAAGTTGCTCTACAGGGATCTGTTGCGCTAGCACTTGAGCCAGGGCAGATGATCCCGTAGATAGGGTGGTGAGGTACCCCAGAATTGGGCTCTTGAGCAAGGCGGTAATCCCCTGAGTCGTGGTCATCCGATCGCTAGAGCGCTGGATAATCTCAGCCGCAGCCGTCGCCTGGGACTGGCGGCTGCGCAGCACGCGGGCCAGCCGCAGCCGCTTAGCTGGACTGGCGACCTTTAGCAGCACCTCAGCGAGGGCGTCAAGGTTCCAGGGGTGCCGCTGATCCCCACGGGTGACAAGTGGCACCACGTTCTGACACTGGGGCAACTGCTGCGCTCGGTACGCCACCGCCGCTCGGATAGCCTGTTCTTTAGGGCGATCGCCGGTTTCCCAATTGTAGGGGGGCGCCCACTCCCGCACGGGCCGCAGTCGGTCAACCTGAGTGACCACTGCGATCGCCGGGGGCGGATCTACCTCAGCATCGCCGCCCAGCAGGGCCGCGAGTCGGTCCATATCCATCTGCAGGGCCGGATCGGCAGCCGGAGTGATCAACAGGGCGATGTCCAAATCTGTCGCGCTTAGATCCTCCTCGCGATTTACCTGCTCATAGCCCGGCGTATCCCAAAGCCGCAGCTGTCCCGCCTCACTCCGCCACTCATAGCTGCAAACATCGTCGGTGTTGGGCACTAGATCCACCTCGGCGCGATCGACTTGAAACAGGCTGTTGATCAGGCTGCTTTTCCCGGCACCCGTCCGCCCCAAAATCCAGATATTGAGTGGGGCGCGCTCTACCTGCACCACCGGCTTTGCCTCAGACAAAATGTCCTGGAGCGTCGCGGTCTGCTGCGCAAAAGCAGCAGACGGCATCGCTTCTGAGCGAGGTAACTCCGCCGCCTCACCCCGGTAGAGATTCGCCGCCTGCTGCGCCAGGTTCCGCAGCGCCACTTCCCGCAGCATCTGCCCCAGGTTCCCTAGTAGCTCCTGATTCGCCCGCTGGCTGTAAGGTTGGCTAGTTTGCCGCGCCACCGCTGCTGCCGGATTGGTGACCCACTGCACCCAGCTCCACACTTGACGCAGCCGTCGGGCGGAGGGCTCTAGCTTCTGATAAAGCTGATAGCCTTGGTAGGCCTGCCCAACGGTCACCTGCCCCAAGACGGGAGAAATTTGCTGCATCCAGCGGTCAACATCGTCAACCGTGCCCCGAATCAAGCTGTAGGCCTGGGGAATATAGATATTAAGCAGTGGATATTTCGCCTCGGGATGATAGATTTGGGCGATCGCCACAACTAGCTCTTGGCACCGGTGCCAGAATTGATCCCAGTTCTCCCACAGGGGCGGATCGACCCGGGCCGCGCCCAGCACCTCCTGCAATGCGGCCTCGACGGCGTCCGAATCATGGGCGACGGAAGTCGGCGCATCAGCCAAAGTGGAGGACGGGCTGGGGAGTGCGGGGTGAGTCCACCGTGCTAGAAGCCATCGCCAGGCCACCAGGCCTAAAATGAGCACGGCCCAGACCCAGCTGATCCCCCAGTGCTGAATTTGCCAGCCGGCGGCAAACAGCACAAAGCCTACAACTAAGACAATAGGTGCTATCAGTGCTACCCATTGCCAGGGCGCGAGTCTCACCATGGCGCTCCTCGTATGCTGTTATGACATCTGGAGCTAGTCTAGCGCCTTGGTCAATGGGGTAGACATAACATCCCTAAGCCGACGCCCGTCGCCGTTAGGGTTAAGTTGTCAATATCCTTAAACGGTAGGGCCTCCACCAGGGTCGCGGCCAGGGCGATGGCGCCCACCCTAAGGACTGGCGTCCACCCCAACGGGAATGAAAAATACCCCAGTGCGCCAAACCACCCCAGCATGGCTAGGCTGAAGGTGAGACTACCTAAAAACATAGCGCCCGACCCAACCCAGCTCTTCTGCGAGCTGAATGGCAGCTTACGTTTACCCCAGCGCCGTCCGACGATGTCAGCCAAACCGTCTCCACCACAAAGGATCATCAGCGCTAAGATGCCCACCGGAGACGAGCGCCAAAAGGCTAAGGTGCAGACCACAAAAGACAGGCCGTAGTACAGCGGCCCCCGCAAAATTTCTCTGGGTTCGCCGTGGCGGGTCATGGCGGCAACGGCAGCCTTGTCCTCGATCCACCCTAGCCCCACTGCTGCAAACTGGAGGGCGATCGCTAGCGGAATCAGGGCGGCCCAGACCCGGGCTAAAGGGGTCTGCCCAAACAGCGGCCAGGAGAGCACGAACAGGGGACCAGTACCGGTGTGGATAATCTTGCGGCTGAGGGTTTGGGGCAGCGCCCCCCGATGGGCTAGAGCATCCATTAGCCGCAGCCACCCCACGGCTGCAGCTAGAACAGCGCCGGTCACCAGCAGGTTATACAGCTCGCTATTCACTGGCGCCATCATCTGATTCGGATGTCGGAGTGCTTCCTGAGCGCTGAAGCTGATCCAGACGCTCCCCTAGCTCCTCTTGGTAGCGTCCATATTCAATCAAATCCCCCTGCCGAAGGGCATTCTGGGCGTTTTCGTAGGCATCAATAGCGGCCTGAACCTCCTGCGCTGAAGGGCCGGACGCCGCTGAAGGCGGGGCGTCAGAGGTTGGCGCAGGAGATGGCTGCGCTGACGCCGGGGGAGTAGCGGGCTGAGCAGGCACTGCGGGCGCTGCCCCACCGACGGTGGCCCCCTCGCCGAACACCGCCTGCAGCGCTTCTTCTAGGGAAGGCTCCATCACAATTTGACTTCCGTAGGCGACGATCACGCGGCGCAGCTCCGGCAGCTCGCCCTGCTCCGCCCGCAAGTAGATGGGTGCGACGTACAGCAATGACTGCTCAATGGGAATCACCAGCAGGTCGCCCTGAATCACCCGCGACCCTTCCTGACTCCACAGGGTGAGCTGCTGAGAGATTTCTGGGTTTTGGTTGATGCGGGCCTCAATTTGACTTGGGCCGTACACCAGCTCTTGCTTGGGAAACTCATATAGCAGCACGTTGCCGTACTGCTCACCGTCGGAGCGGGCCGCCATCCAGGCAATCATGTTGTCTTTAGTGACCGGCGTAAACGGCAGAATCAGCACAAACTCTTCTTGGCTGGCTTCCGGCAGGCGCATGTTGACGTAGTAGGGCTGCATTGCCCGCCGCCCCCGATTGCCCTCTTCGTCTTCGACCTGCTCTATAGGCAATCGCCACAGGTCTTCCCGGTTATAAAACTCTTCTGAATTCTCCATGTGGTAGGAGAGATACATCTGGGCCTGAATTTTGAACAGATCTACCGGATAGCGGAAGTGGTCGCGCAGCGCTTGGGGAGCCTCCTCAGTTTCAAACAGGGTGGGGAAGATATTGCGGTAGGTGGCTAGAACGGGGTCATCCTCGTCTACCACGAAGAAGCGCATGGTGCCATCATAGGCATCGACGACGACCTTGACAGAGTTACGCAGGTAATTGACCCCGCCCCGCAAAATCTGCCCCACGTTGCCCTCTCCGAAGACGGCGCTAGCCCCTGCAGTTTGCCTCACGGGTTGGGCATAGGGGAAGCGATCGCTGACGGTGTAAGCGTCGAGGATCCACTGCAGCCGCCCATCCGCCAGAGTGATGTAAGGGTCATTATCAAAGCGGAGAAACGGCGCCACCTGCTGCACGCGCTCCAAAATGGCGCGGTGGTAGTGGATGCGAGAGGTGGGGGTGAAGTAGTTAGAAATCAAGATTTTGATGCTGCCCAGGTCGTAGGCATAGGCCAGTCGGTGCAGCAGCGACGGCATGGTTACCCCGCCTGCCCCGTCGTATTGGGTTAGGGCGTTGCCCTCTCCGCGGGGGTAGTCAAACTCATCTGTTGTAGTTCCGGTAAAAATGTAGTCGTTGGTCTCCTCGCCGTAGTAGATGCCAGGCTGCTCCACTTCCTGATCAATGGTAGATATGGGGGGAATGTTCTGAATGTAGAACTCAGGCAGTCCGTCTGCGGTGACCTTATTGACTGGGCTCATGGCGATGCCATAGCCGTGGGTATACTTCAGCCGGTCATTCACCCAGGTTCGCGCCTGCGCCAGCTGCGGGTCATTGAGGTTCAGCTCCCGAGGGGCAATCATCACCTGCTGGTAGTTGTCCCCCAGGGTATAACGATCGACGTCTACATCCGGAAAGCTGTAGTAGGGGCGAATCTCTTGGAGCTGACGGTAGGTCCTGAGCAGCGGGCTATAATCCCAAAGGCGAATGTTTTCGAGGGTAGATGAGTTCTGGTCCAGGTCAGAAACGGTGAGAGTGGCTTCAGCCGGATAGTCCCGGCTCTCAATTTGGTCTAGGCCGTAGGCGGCGCGGGTGAACTCGATGTTGTAGTCGATGTAGGGGGCTTCTTTGACAAGTTCGTTTGGCTCCACGATGAAGGACTGCTGAAACCAGGGATAAAGCGCACCCGCTACAATCAATACCCCCACGTAGACCACAATTCCAGCAATGGGGAGCGCAGTCGTCGGACGGCTGAGGGACAGCAGCAGCAGGGCCGCGATCGCCAGGGTTGCTATCCCCATCATCCAGTAGGCCTGCAGCCGGGCGTGCACATCTGTAAACCCAGCTCCGAAAACCACCCCTTCTGACGAGTAGAGCAGGTCGTATCGCCCTAGCCAAAACCCAAAAGCCGACAGCAGCGCCACGCCCATGAGCAAGGCACACAGATGAACCTTTGCCCCCCCGACTACCACATTGCGCCAGCCACGATTGAGGGCAATCTCTCCTTTAAATCCGTAGACTAGGGCTGCTGTAATTAGGCCCCAAATCAGCAGGCTCAAGAGCCAGTCTTTGAGTAAAACGAGTACGGGCAGCCGAAAAACGTAAAAGCCCACGTCTTGAGCATAGATTGGCTCAGTGAGGTCAAACGAAGTCGCGTTGAAGAATTTGACCAGGGTTTCCCACTCGCCGCCCGCTGACGCGACGGAAATCAGGGCGATCGCCACTGCAAGGGCCAGCGCAATAAATCGGGGCAAAGACTGGGGAAAGGTTTGCCAGCGGCCACCCTCTATGAGAACCCGAAAGATACGGTGACGGGTCAGCCGCATTGCTAGCCAGTAGTTGCCCAAAACAAATAGCCCATAGACCAGCGCCGTGACGACGCCAAGGCCCCACTGCCACAGGAGCCGGGTCTGAAAGACTTGCTCAAAGCCAACAGCGCTGAACCACCAGTACTCAGTGACTAGGTGAACCAGGCCCCCGAGACTGAGGAGCACCGCGATAACGGTGAACAGCAGCAGCGGAAGCAGGCTCGTAGATTTTAGTTTCAGCGAAGATTTCATGGCGATTGGGGGTAGTATCTCTCCGATCGTATGGGTTTTCCGAACTTCACTGCAGTGAAGGAAGCACGTTAGCCTAAGACTATAGCGTAAGTGCCTGGTTATATCGCGTCTGTAGCCTTGCGATGTGGCGAACAGGCTGCAGAATGTATTGAGTTATAGCCATCGCCACAAGTCTTTGTGCGCGATGGCTCGCCGCTTCGCTCCAGGGTTGTTCGGTTCAGCACCAAAAATGTCCTAAGCGAAGTGGCCAGCGCTATAAGCGCAAAGCGAAGGATGTTTTTTCAGTGTAGCGTGCTACATCCACTGACTCTCGATCGCGCTTGCGACTATGGATTTAGAAGACAGATTGAAGACAGATTTAGGAGGTTGTTACATGACAAACCACACCGCCAACCGAATTGCTGATAACGAAGACCAGCTTCACGCGGCGATCGCCCAGGCCCGCCAGGCCTGCCAATCGAGCTCTGACTCGCCTGAGTGCGCCACGGCTTGGGACATTGTAGAAGAGCTGCAGGCTGAGCTAGCCCATCGGCGTGAAGCTAAGCCCCGCAGCAGCCTTGATATCTATTGTGAGCAAAATCCTGACGCCCTTGAGTGTCGGATATACGATAACTAGTGCATTCGTCGACGGGGATGGAGCCTCAGGATTCCATCCTTAGCTGAAGCGAAATTTTCCCGTTGCTCAATAGCGCTGAGCAAGCTGTTCATATAGATCATAGGCCCCTACCCAAACTAGGGCAAGCAGCCGCAGACCATCTTCTGAGACCATGACGGTGTCACCGTCTACGTAGCAGTCTGCTCGATCGCCACCGGCTGCCACGACTAAGTCACTGATCCATTCGCTACAAGGTTCAGCAACAGTCGAGTACTGCAACAAGTAGCGGACTCGGACTTGCTCCACTGGGCTAAGGCGCTGCAGAAGCAAATCATATAGCGCAATGCCCGTTCGCTCTTCTACGCCACCCAGCATTTCCTGCAAATACCACACAAGCTGCGGCTCAGTAAGCTGATTAAATTGAACCATAATGAGCTCTAGCAGACGTGCAGTAAAGTCGAGTCCCAATCGATGATGCAGGGCTGCCATTGCGGTTTTTGCTGGATTCTCTGCCACCATCACTTGCTGCCAAGCGAGGTTGGGGTGCCGCTCCTGCAAAATCGCATAGCCGCGCTCGTTCATCTGCAAGCTAGCGCTGTTCGGGCCAACGGAAACGTCGCGACCCGGGATGGCTCCAGCCTTAACTAAGGACTGAAATAAATTGGCGATCGTGGAGCTTGACATAGCTTAAGCACTCGAAAAGTGAAGCATTCTTCTTAAAAGTTAACACTTCCAGGCAGCGATTGTACCTCGCCTTAGGGTAGAGCTAGGGGGAGGTCAACCTTGGGATTTGCGCTGTCCCTCCCAAATCTGGTTAAATTTAGTTAAGATTTTCTAAGGTGGGCGTATTACATTGGTGAAGTCGCGAGCACATCTCAACAATTGTGCTTCTGCTCAAAACTCACCAAGAGACGTGCCCGTCGTTGCACTAAGAGGCTGTTATAACAATGAAATTTTCCTGGAGAACGGTGATCCTCTGGGCATTGCCCGTTCTAATCATCGGATTCTTCATCTGGCAAAGCGCATTCGCCGCTGGTACACCAGATGGAGGACGCAATGCCGCCAGCACCCGCATGACCTATGGCCGGTTCCTAGACCGCCTCGATGCGGGCCAAATCACTAGCGTTGACTTTTATGACGCTGGCCGCACTGCGATTGTCGATGTCGCAGATTCCAGCTTGGGCAACGGCGTTGTGCGCTCTCGTGTTGACCTACCGGGTAATGCCCCAGAACTGGTCTCTAGGCTGAAGAATGAGGGAATTCGCTTCGACACCCATCCTCCCCGCAATGATGGGGCCATTTGGGGTTTTCTCGGCAACCTAATCTTTCCTCTGCTGCTGATTGGTGGCTTGTTCTTGTTGTTCCGTCGCTCTAGCAACGCTACAGGGGGGCCCGGACAGGCGATGAATTTCGGCAAGTCAAAGGCTCGGTTCCAAATGGAGGCCAAAACCGGCGTCAAATTTGACGACGTGGCCGGCATTGATGAGGCTAAAGAGGAACTGCAGGAGGTGGTCACCTTCTTGAAAAAGCCTGAGCGGTTCACTGCCGTGGGCGCCCGCATCCCCAAAGGTGTGCTGCTGGTTGGCCCTCCCGGAACGGGCAAAACCCTGCTGGCAAAGGCGATCGCGGGCGAAGCTGGTGTGCCTTTCTTCTCCATCTCCGGCTCAGAGTTTGTGGAGATGTTTGTGGGTGTGGGTGCGTCCCGCGTCCGCGACCTGTTTAAGAAAGCCAAGGAAAACGCCCCCTGCATTATCTTCATCGACGAGATTGACGCCGTAGGTCGTCAGCGGGGCGCTGGCATCGGCGGCGGCAACGACGAGCGTGAGCAGACCCTCAACCAGCTCCTGACCGAGATGGACGGCTTTGAGGGCAACACCGGAATCATCATCATCGCGGCCACCAACCGGGCCGACGTGTTGGACTCTGCCCTGCTGCGTCCTGGTCGCTTCGACCGTCAGGTGAGCGTAGATCCGCCCGACATCAAGGGTCGTCTGGAGGTGCTGGAGGTGCACGCCCGCAACAAGAAGCTGGGCGACGACATCTCCCTCGACACCATCGCCCGCCGTACCCCAGGCTTCACGGGGGCAGATTTGGCTAACCTGCTGAACGAGGCTGCCATTCTCACCGCCCGCCGCCGCAAGGAGGCAATCACCATGGCGGAAATTAACGACGCCGTGGACCGCGTCGTGGCCGGTATGGAAGGGACGCCGCTGATTGACAGCAAGAGCAAGCGCCTGATTGCTTATCACGAGATTGGCCACGCCATCATCGGTACCTTGGTGAAGGACCACGACCCAGTGCAGAAGGTCACCCTGATTCCCCGGGGTCAGGCCCGAGGCTTGACCTGGTTTACCCCTAACGAGGAGCAGTCGCTGATTTCGCGATCGCAGCTTCTAGCTCGCATTACCGGCGCCTTGGGCGGTCGGGCGGCTGAAGACGTGGTCTTTGGCGACGCTGAGGTGACGACGGGTGCAGGCAATGACCTGCAGCAGGTGACGGGCATGGCTCGCCAGATGGTGACGCGCTTCGGCATGTCGAATCTGGGACCACTTTCCCTGGAAGGCCAGCAAAGCGAAGTGTTCTTGGGTAATAACCTGATGACGCGCTCGGAGTACTCTGAGGAAATCGCGTCCCGCATTGACGCCCAGGTGCGCACCATTGTGGAACAGTGCTACAAAGACGCCTGCAGCGTCATTCAGGACAATCGCGTGGCGATCGACCGGCTGGTGGATCTGCTGATTGAAAAGGAAACTATCGACGGCGATGAGTTCCGTCAGATCGTGGCGGAGTATGCTGACATTCCTGAGAAGGAGCAGTTCGTGCCACAGCTCTAGCTGCCCCAGCTTTGACTGCGATCGCAGTACGACAATTTGGCGGGCTCTATCTCTGAGCCTCAGTTGATAAGTAGGGATGTGGGGTAATACTCATATCCCTACCATTTTTATGGCCAACTGCTAGATATAGCGCCCGCTGGCGGAATTGCCCCCAGCCGCGTCAAATCTTCGTTCAGCTCCTGGATCGTCCCTAAATCTCCCTGAGGCAGATCGCTACCGCGCTCTACGAACTCAAACGCTCGCCTCACATCTTCCCCCGTCGCGGCGATGGACGACGCCAGATGGGCCGGCACAATGCGCTGAATGTCCCACGCTGCAACTTCTTCCACCCAGCGGCTTACTTCAGCAGGGGCGCGATTGAGAATTAGCAACTGCAGAATGGGCGCCACCAGCAGCTGCCCGTCGCGGTGAACCGCCTTAAATGAATCGAGCCAGTCCGATTTCCACCGGAACGGATAAAGGCCGAAATAAGCTTTCTTAGAGCGATCGCTCGCGTTGGGCACCTCCCGCAGCACCTCCCCCAAACCCGGCACCTCCAGTACGCTGGGACGAAAGTAAAAGGTAAACAGCACGATCCGCTGCCACCCCTTGCGGCGGTTTTCGGGGGTATCGACAATTGGGTCAGAGGCTGCATCGCGGGCGTGGAACAGCAGCGGGTAGGGGTCGAGCTGCACGATGTCTGGCGGATCGGGGGGAATGGACAGCAGGGTGTCAGTGACCAGCAGCGTATTGGACTGCCGGTGGAAAAACGCTACCTCCTCAAAAGCACCTAGACCTAAGCGAACTGGCCCCAGTAGGGCGTAGTCAAAGTCATCACCAAAGGGAGAATCGGCGCTGTTGGCGGGCAGAACGTGGGTGCGATCGCCAGGGAACCCCAGCCAGCTCAGGGGCAAATTCACCGGAAAGCTCCACTGATTGGGAATGACGAATACTTCAGCCTGGGGAAACTGGCGGGCAAACGGCCCCACAAACACCTTGTGCTCTATCCCAGACACCGTCGGCAAAACAATGTAGCGCACCGGGCCGTGGGCCGCCTCTAGCTGTCGCATTAGCGCAATGCACTCCCCCGTCGGAGCAACGGGAGCATACACCAGCAGCCCCCCCGCCGCCAGCCGCACCACCGTCATTCGAATCGGCACCACCACGTAGAAAATGCCCTGCTGCTGGTCAAAGGTCCAAATCGTATCTGCGACCACCTCCCGGCGAATCGTCCGCCGACGGCCATAGGGATAGAGAGGCACCACCGGCCAATACGGCCATGAGATATCTGACGAGGTTGCGTTAGCGGGAGGCATAGCTTACTCCTGGGCAGTAAACTTTAAGGGGCTCTGTAGCGCTCAGATTGGCAGTATGATCCAATTGGCTCCACAAGCCGATACGGAGGGGGCACGGGCCTGAGCAGTATTGCGTGAGGGAGCCCATCGCGAACCTCACCGTCAGCGTGCTACAGCATGTACAACCCTCGCACGTTCTGGTTTGATGAGTCTAGTAGGTGGAGTAAGTATCGAGATGACTATGACAGTTGCGCCAGAGCAGATTGACAGAATCGTCGGAAATCAGCACCACGACCCGTTCGAGGTTCTGGGACCGCACAAGCTAGAAGAGA
>JBHJHJ010000218.1:0-11015 GCA_050330955.1 Elainellaceae cyanobacterium
CCACTCTCTAGGGACGGCGGTGTTTGGCGGCATGTTTGTGGCCACGCTGCTGAGTCTGTTTGTGGTGCCGATTTTGTATGTGGTGATCAAGTCGCTATCGACCAATGTTTTGCCCCGTGGGGAAGACGCGGCGCCGCTGGAGACAGACAAAAAAGAGAAGGAAGAGGCGATAGTTTGAGATAGAGTAAGTGACTCAATATCTACCTAGCGCCTGGATTTTGGTTCAAAATCGGCCCGCTATGTGGATATTCCTTATCTCAAAGCCAAGCTCTGGCATTTGCTGGCACGCTAAAGCTACCCGAAGACGACCTTTTTTAAACCGTAAGCTGCTACTCCAACGACCGCACCTGCTGCAACAACGGGTGCTGCTGTGATAGCTACAGCAGTGCCGCCAACCGCTAACCCCATTCCACCAACCGTCGCAGCAACGCCAGCGCCTGCAGCAGCGCCTGTAGCTGTAAATAAAGTGAACTCAACTGTATCCTGTGACTTATCTTGGCTCATTGCTTCATACTTGTGCTGGTCAAGCATTAAGATACCCTCTGATTCGTGAAGCCTATAGCTGTGAATAGACTCGTAATCAAGAAGATTTGAATGGCTTGCAATATCTGAGGCACTTGCTATAGACCCAATGGTTAGTAGTTCTAGAATTACTCAGCTTCGACGCGGCCTAATATGAAATCCTGTAGATCGCTTCTACATGCAGAATCAGTGAAAGCCAACATAGATAAGAGATAGAGCGATTGAAGGACCTCACTTTGTTGTGACAGTCTAAGCGGATTTCATATAACATCACCTACGCGACCCCAGTAACCCCGCCGTAGGCCGCCCAGCCTAGGGCACGACAATGCCAGGGCCCCGTCCACCGACTGCCTCGACCGACGACGAGGCTTTGGGCGATGGCCATGGCTAAAACCGGAATAGGCGGAATCACCAGGTTGAGCCAGAACGCCTCCCATAGGCCACAGATTGCAAATTTTCATGAAGTCGAATATTTTGTAGCATCTGATACAGAAATTTTGCTATGATTATCTTGGATGGCGAAAGTTTGCTCAGTAGCGTCTTTATATTGCCGAGGCAGTACTGCCTGCTACATTGCGCACCATCCACCATCTACACATTCCATTCATGCATTAGGAGCACATCGCTATGACCACTCAAGATCAAGCTCGCGCACTCATGGTTCGTCACCACCACGCGATTAAGAATCGCCAGCAGTCCATGCTGGGCCGCTCTCTGGCCGAGGCGGGTATGCCTGCCGAAACCCTGGGCTACAACGTGATTCAGGGCAAGCCCTACCGCAGCGCCCAAGCCGCCTACGATCGCAGCGCTGCGACTCTAAGCTAGGGCAGTTAGACAAGATAGTCAGACCGGGCTAGATGAGGCCTTGAAGTTGGCGATCGCCCAGATGCACGCTTTACGCTGAATCAGCGCGATCGCCTGATCACCACCGCCACTGCACACAAACCTTTGTGGCAGTGGCTATATTTTTGTAAAAGCTCCTATAGAATTCGATCAGTCGTATTGAGGTGAGGGAGTGCAATGGCAACTTGGCAAGCAGTATCGGGCGGCATTACCGCACCGAAGGGATTTCGAGCAGCAGGAATTGCGGCAGGGCTGAAGCCTTCTGGAGCCAAGGACCTAGCGCTGATTGTGTCTGATGTGGATGCGATCGCCGCTGGGGTGTTTACCACCAACCAGGTGAGCGCCGCCTGCGTGGACTACTGCCGCCAGCGGCTGGCCGCGAAGGCGGGGGCTCGCGCCATTCTCTGTAATGCGGGACAGGCCAACGCTGCTACCGGAGAAGGGGGCTGGCAAGACGCTCAGGAGAGCGCCCAAGCGGTGGGTCAGGCCCTAGGCATTTCGTCCGATGCCGTGCTGCTGGCCTCTACCGGCGTCATCGGTCAGCGTATTCGCATGGAGCCTCTCAAAGCCGGTATTCCTAACTTGGTAGCGCAGCTCTCTGACGGTGAGAACGAGGCCGCCCGTGCCATCATGACCACCGATCTAATGCCCAAATCGATTGCCTTAGAGACGATGATTGACGGTCGGCCCGTGCGCATCGGCGGCATCGCCAAAGGCTCAGGCATGATTCACCCCAACATGGCCACCATGCTGGCCTTTGTCACTTGCGATGCGGCGGTGTCTCCTCCCCTCTGGCAGGCGATGCTGGCGCGGGCCGCTAACCGAAGCTTCAACCAGGTGACCGTAGACGGCGACACCAGCACCAACGACTGCCTGCTGGCGCTGGCCAACGGTGAATCTCGTACCCCCGCCATTACCGCCCCTGGTGAGGCCGCCGATCGGCTAGAGGCCATGCTCAGCGAAGTCTGCATTCACCTGGCCAAGGCGATCGCCAGAGACGGGGAAGGGGCCACCTGCCTGATTGAGGTCACCGCATCGGGCACCGCTGACGATAAGCAGGCCCGCCAACTGGCCCGCACCGTGGCCGGCTCTTCCCTCGTAAAATCTGCCGTGTTTGGCCGCGACCCCAACTGGGGGCGAATTGCGGGGGCGGCAGGGCGAGCGGGGGTGTCGTTTGATCAAGCCGAACTCGACATCTACCTCGGCGAGACCCAGCTTCTGCGGGCGGGGCAGCCCTTGCCCTTCGATCGCGATGCAGCGTCGGCTTACCTGAAGCAGGCGGCGGCGGGGGAATACCTCAAGGGAGATACGGTAGCGATCGCCGTCAAGGTGGGCAGCGGCTCAGGGTCGGGGGTGGCCTGGGGCTGTGACCTGAGCTACGACTACGTCAAAATCAACGCCGACTACACCACGTAGGTTGCTCAGCCGGCATCCTCCACAGGGTTGGCCGACTCGTATAGACCACGGCGCTGCAGCGCCGCCATCTGCGGCTGCGCCCGCTCCAAAATTAGGGCGCGATCGCTGGGGCTAAAGCGGTGATTTTTGGTTTCGCGGGGCTGGAAGGGCTTGCCGTTGCGGATGCCGAAGAAGTCGAAGATGCGCTGTGATTCTTCCTGGGGAGATTGAACCAGGCGCTCGAACTGGCAGATGTAGGCATCGGGGTCGTCGATATACTCCAGGATGCAGTCCACGCAGTCGCACCAGTTCTCCGTATGCTCCTCAATGGAAAACTGGCGCGGCTCTCCCTGGGTGAGGCTGATGCCCCACTTTCGCTGGCTCATGGAAAACACCGTCGCTAGCGGGTGACGGACCAGAAAAAAGAACTTGGCGCCCGGAAAAACAATTCTGACGTTGTCCAGAAAGGCCCGGTACTGCCTGTCAGGAAAGGCAATGGGCTCGAGGGGCTCTTTATCGAGCATTAGGTGTCGCCCAAAGAGGGTGTGCTTACTGCAATATTCTCGGCAGTAGTAGTCGCAAATCACCTGCCGGGCACCCTCGACCAGCAAATCCGCATTTTCTTCAAGTCGCCTAAAGCGATAAACCTGGTCAATGTATTGATTAACCGCGATTAAGACCCGCGACTCAATCAGACCGGCAACTTCTCGCTGACTGGTGAGCCACGACCCAACGGCGGTGGTGCCTGAGCGGGGCGCTCCGGTGATCAAACCAAACTGCTGAGGCCAAATGCCAAGGGTTCTCTGCAGCTGGATGAGCGCGGATCGGATAGAGGCTTTAGGCAGCGGCATAGTCAAGCGCGAGGGCTCATTGTGAGGATTTCACGGCTATTTTGGCACAGTTTCTTCGCGGCCTATAGTCCCCTCTGCTGTCGCAGCATTAGCTTCACCCCAAAATACAGCCGTCTCAGGTGGGTCACTGGGTTCAGATAGCGCCGCATCAGGGCGGAAATATCCAGCGACGTGGGCGATCGCCACTCGCTCAAAATCTCCAGCTTCCCGCTCAAATAGCGATCGCGGCAGGCCCGCCGCTGCACCTTGCCGCTGGAGGTTTTAGGCAGGCTTCCCGGCTTCAGTAGGGCGATGGCATGTACGTCCACAAAGTGCTGGTCGAACAAGGCCCAGCGCACCGCCTCTGCAATCTCCTCGGCGCTCAACCGATTGCGGTAGCGGCGCTCCACCTCCTGCACAATCACTAAACGGTCGCGGCCATCCACCGGCACCGCGATCGCCGCGCCGCCCCCGGCCCTCAGCCCCGGGTGGCAATCCGCAACGGTTTCTTCTAAGTGGTCGGGGTAGTGGTTGAAGCCCCAAAACACCAGCACGTCATGCAGCCGCCCGGTGATGAACAGCTCCCCGTTATGGAGAAAGCCCAGATCCCCCGTGCGCAGAAACGGCCCTGCTCCGGTATTAAGGTGGGCCTGAAAGGTCTGTGCTGTTTTTTCCGGCTCGTTCCAATAGCCTTGTCCCAGGCCAGAGCCCGATACCCAGATTTCTCCAATTTCATCTGGGGCGCAGCGGTGGCCGGTTTCGGGGCGGGCGATCGCAACTTCCCCGTCGAGCCAGGGGTGCCCGCAGCCCACCAGGGCCCGCCTGCCCTCAGTCGGTCCATCGCGCCAGTCCACCCGCCCCGCCGCTAGAGCGGTCTCCTCCACGTAGGCTACTTTGGGCGCTTCATCCGCCTGCCCCCCGGTAATGAATAGGGTTGCCTCCGCCATGCCGTAGCAGGGATAAAAGGCCTCCCGGCGAAAGCCAGCGGGGGCGAACTTAGCGGCGAACTGGTTTAGGGTGGCGGCGCGGACCGGCTCTGCTCCGGTAAAGGCCACCTGCCAGCGGCTGAGGTCGAGGCGCTGCACCTGTTCCTCTGTAACGTAGCGGCAGAGGAGGTCGTAGGCGAAGTTGGGGCCGCCGCTGGTGGTCGCCCCGTAGCGAGCGATCGCCTCTAGCCAGCGCACCGGCTTTTGCACAAAAGCAAGGGGCGACATGAGAGTGCAGGAGGTGCCCAAGTAGAGCACCTGCAGTGCGTTGCCGATCAGCCCCATGTCGTGAAACAGCGGGAGCCAACCGACGCCAATTAGCGCCTTGGTGTGGTTAAACGCTAGCTTGAGCAGCTTCTGATTATGAAGCAGACCTAAGTGGGTCACCATAACCCCTTTGGGTAGCCCCGTGGAGCCAGAAGTATACTGCAGAAACGCCAGGGCCTCCTTGGGTAGGTCTGGCCGACGCCAGCGCGCCGCCTGGTCTAAGTCAACTTCCTCAGTTGGGAGCCACTGGAGGCTTGCGGTGATCCCAGCCTCTGTGAGCTGGCGCTGTAGTTTGGAGCGCAGCGACCGGGTGGTCAACACCCACTGCGCTCCAGAAGAGGTAAGTCGTCCCGCCAAGTCATCTAGGCCTCGGCGGTTACGGGGGGGGTGGACTGGGGCAGCCACAACGCCGGCATAGAGACAGCCCAAGAAGGCAGCAATGAACGCTAACCCAGCCTCGTAGGGATAAACCAACACGGCGCGATCGCCCACGGCAACAGTTTCGCTTAAATGGGCCGCGATCGCCCGCGCCTGTCGATCCAAGGCGCCGTAGGTGAGAATCGCTTCGTCAGTTTCCCCATCTTTGAGAAACCGATAGGCAATGCGATCCGGCGTGGCCTGGGCGCGATCGCGCACCAAATCAAAAAAGGTGGTGTAAGACGGGGCGTGGGACGGGGTTTGCATTCCGCTGACCGGCAATGGGATAACAGAAGAGAGCTGGACTGTAGGCCACGCCTTTGGCGGCTGGCGATTCAGACCTTACCCAATTTTCGCAGCATGCGCAAACTTATCCACTGGCTTCAGGCGGGCTGCAAGCCAGTTTCGCCGCTCTCCCTCAAAATTCCTAGCGTGGCTATCAGCCTGGGCCTCAGCCTCGCCGTGCCACTCTATTTCGGACTCCTGACGCTGCTACACGCTAGGACCTCTGGTCCCATCATCCAAGACGATGCTCGCCTCCACATCGTCTGGCTCCAGCAGCTAATCGACCCCGCCCTGTTTCCCCAGGATGCGATCGCCGACTACTACACTGCCATTCAGCCCCTGGGATTTCAGGCACTCTACGGGCTCGCTGCAGCCCTGAGCATTGCGCCTCTGCTATTTGCCAAAGTCGTGCCCACAGCCCTCGCCCTAATCGCCACGGTTTATCTGTTTCGCGTGGCGCTGCTGATCTTCCCCGTGCCCCTCAGCGGCTTGCTGGTGACCCTGGTGTTTAACCAAAACATCTGGCTGAAAGACGACTTGGTCTCGGCCACGCCGCGAGCGTTTGTCTACCCCCTGTTTGCCGCATTTCTCTACTACCTGCTGCGCAATATGAGGTGGCTTTCCCTCCTGACTCTGGGATTGCAGGGGCTATTCTATCCTCAGATGATGCTGGTGTCTCTGGGCCTCTTGACCCTGCGGCTGCTCAAAGTCCGCGCGGCGAAACAGCTTCAAAGAGATATCGCGTTTTGGGGGGCAGCGCTGGTGATAACGGCAGGGCTATTGGTGCTGTTTTCCCACCGGACAGCGGCGCAGGTTGGGCCGCTAGTCAGTTTAGGCGATATGACCACCATGCCTGAGTTTCAAGCGGACGGGCGGCGGGAATATTTTGGCGTCTCCCCCCTGCACTTTGCCTTTGCGGGCGCCAGCGGCCTGCGGTTTCCTCTATTTCCGCCCATCATTTGCACGGGTGCGCTGCTGCCGCTCATGCTTCGGAAGCGCTGGACGGTTCCGATTACGCGAGAGGTTGTCGTACTGCCCCAGCTTTTTTTCTCCGCCGTTGCCCTATTCTTGCTGGCCCACGGCCTGTTCCCTCGCCTCTACCTCCCCAGCCGCTACACTTTCTACAGCCTTCGGTGTCTGATGGCGATCGCCACCGGCCTCGTGCTCACCCTACTGCTCTACTGGTTTTGCTGGAATTGGCGCCCCCAGGAAAGACACTGGAAGTGGAGAGAGGGGATCCAAGTTGGACTTAGCGCGGCACTGGCGATCGCCGTAATTGTAGTACCCGCTGTTCCGGCTATCTTTTTGCCCTGTCACGGGTGGGTCGAGGGGGAGTTTCCGGGACTTTACGGGGCCATTGCCCAAACCCCGAAAGAGACGCTGGTGGCTTCAATTTCACCCGAAGCAGATAACGTGCCTGCCTTTGCCCAGCGATCGGTGCTGGTGGGGCGAGAGTTCGCCCTGCCTTACCACAGCGCGTTCTACGACATAATGCTGCAGCGCATGGCGGATTTAGTGGCGGCGCAGTACAGCGCTGAGGTCGGCCCCCTGGTGGCATTTATTCAGACCTACGGCGTTGATTTGTGGCTGGTGGATCGCCAATTTACGGAACCGGAGTATCTGACTCAACAGGATTGGCTGATGAGGAGCAGCATTGGTGACCAAATTACGCCTTTGGCTTTGCAATTAGCGCAGGGCCGTCAGCCAGCGCTGCGGCAGTTTCTGCCCACGTGTGATGTCTTTGTGGACGATGAGCACATTCTCCTGGATACAGCCTGCATTGTGAGAAGGGCCAAATTAGGTGAATTCGCCGAAATTTGAAAGGTTCACCATCAACCGTTTGCCGCCGCTAAAATTGCGGTGTGACGGTGGATGCTAAGTCAGCTTATTTGGAGAGACTACTGATGACAATGCGATGGTTAACTTGTAGGGCGATCGCCCTATGCGGCCTTAGCCTGGCGCTAGGGCAATCGGCCCGGGCGCAAGAGGCGGAGTACGAAATCACGACCGACTGGGGCAGCGCAGGCTACAACTGGGCCGGTGACTTTAACGGTGACGGCATCGACGACCTCGCTTCTGCCCAGCCCAACGGTAACGTCATTATGCGTCTATCGGACGGGCGGCAATTCGAGCGCGTCACCTGGACGGTGCCCACCCAGTGGGGCGGCTCGAACTACACCTGGGCCGAGGACGTCAACGGCGACGGCATGACGGACTTCGTCACTGCCCTAGAGGACAATATCTTCGTCCACCTGTCCCAAGGCAACGCTTTTGAAACCCTTACCCTGAGCACGCCTAACCGCTGGGGCGAGCCCGGCTACAACTGGATGGGAGACTTCAACGGCGACGGATTGCTCGATCTGGCCTCTGCCCACCCCGACGGCGACATGACCCTGCGGCTATTTAATGGCTCAGACTTTGACCTAGAGACCTGGTCGGTGCCGACGCGATGGGGCGGCTCCCGCTACTCCTGGGCCGCTGACTTCAACAACGACGGCCTCACTGACTTGGTCTCTGCCCTAGAGACCGAGCTATTTGTCCACCTCTCCCAAGGAAACGCCTTCGAGAGTAACATCTTAGAAACCACCCTACCCTGGGGCGAGCCTGGCTACAACTGGGTGGGCAAGTTTGACGGTGACGGGGTTGTGGATTTGGTATCAGCGAGACCCGGTGGCGATATGGTCATGCGATTCTTCGACGGCCCTGAGTTTGAAACCGCCACCTGGAGCGTCCCGACCCAATGGGGTGGCTCGAACTATACGTGGGCTGAGGACTTCAATAGCGACGGCCTCACCGACTTTGTCTCGGCGCAGCTAAGCAGCACGTTCATTCACATTGCGCAGACAGACGGTTTCCAAAGCCAGACCGTTGAGATTGAGCGCTGGGGCGACCCTGGCTACAACCTCGATGGCGACTTTACTGGAGATGGCTTGCGGGACATCGTTTCTGTTCTGCCAGACGGCACCGTCAGCATGCGGCAGTTCACCGGCAGCGAGTTCGTTGTAGTGAACTGGTAGATCCTGTTTTCCCTATCGCTCATCTGCCAAATCTCTAGTGCCATCAGCGCCCTGCCGCCACAGGAGTCGGTAGGGCGTCTGCTCTAGCTGCTTGACGCCGCTTGCCTGCAGGAAAGGTCGGTACGCTTCATCTCCTGCAAGGTGCACCTGGAAAAACGTCAGGCTCAGCATCTGGTGATAGGTTTCGGTAATAGGCTTAATCGTCTCCCAGGCGATCGCCTGGTTGGTGAGCCGGTTGATCACATCTAGGGTGAGGCGGGCGTGGGGTAGCCCTTGGGTGACCACGAGGTAGCGCTCATCGCCATTATCGGCGCTTTTAGGTCCGGCATTGGCCGTGAGCCATGCAAACGATGGCAGTTGCTCGATGGGCAGCGGCGTCAGCACGTCGTACTCCGTCGCCTCCCAAAACACCGGACCCTCCACCTGGGCCAAGCCCTGAGGTCCATAGAGGCTGCGGCCAAAGGGCACAAACACATAGATTGCCTGGATGCGCTCGTCCTGCAGATTAGTCTGCGTCGGCGACAGCTCCAGCGCCCGGCATTGGTACAACAGGGAAATATTCAGTAAACCAGATCGGGTGGCGCAGGCCTGACGCAGGTGGTCGCGGTCGACAGTGGCTCCTGCCAAGGCTAGGGCGGTAGTGCCGCCAAAAGAGTAGCCAAACACCCCCGCCGCCTCAGGGTTGAGGCGATCGCCAAACTGCTCCCCATTCAGCCGGGTCAGCTCGTCCAGCAAAAAGCTGACGTCCAGAGGCCGGTCCACGTACTCCGCCGCGTCAAAGTTTTCGGTGTGGATGCCCTGGTAAAACTCCTGCAGCCGCTGGCGATCGCTGCCGGGGTGGTC
Source organism: Elainellaceae cyanobacterium (assembly GCA_050330955.1). GTDB lineage: Bacteria > Cyanobacteriota > Cyanobacteriia > CAKZMO01 > CAKZMO01 > JBCCAG01. Next base: position 9,406 of record JBHJHJ010000218.1, read on the forward strand.
AAGTATGGCCACGGCAAACCCATGGGATGCCAGGTGGACCGCTAGCTCGTCAAAGCGGTTACGTCTGGCCCCAAGCCCGTTGGACACGACGATCACGGGCAGCCGGGCCGCTGGAGATTCAGGCGCATAAATATCAGCTTCGAAGCGGCGATCGCGGCTAGCGTCGTAAAAGCTTAGGGTCTGGACCGTCGTGGGGCCACCGAGCTGGCGGGGGTCAGGAAGGTCGCTGAGGTCTACTTCCTGTGACGTCGCGATCGCATCGCTGTCTTCCGCGAGCTGGGTCATGGCGTCTTCGGACTGCGCCATCAGCCGGCCCACTTCGCGAGCGATGCCCAGCGCATTACCAATGTCGATGCGAATGTCGGTGGGAAAGGCCTCTATGACATTGAGCAGCGTCAGCCCCTCTGAGTCTGCTGCTGCTAGAGTGAGTGCCGCCCGCAGACCATATAGACCGTTCTGCCCTGCCTCCGTCTGCACCAGCGCCCCCGCTTCGGTGAGCAACTGCCGCCCTGATGAGGTGTAGGAAAAGCGGTTCACCAGCACCGGGTCCACGTCGTAGCGGGCCTGAAGCGCCGCACGAATTTGCTCGCGCTGCCCCGAACCGAGGCGAGTCAAGAGGGTTTGGAGCCAGCCGTCTGCTTCTCCAGTTTCAGCGAAGGTCTCTAGATCTTGTCGGGCGATGGAAAAGCCGAAGGGGCCATACTGAAAGCGGATGCGCTCAGCCGCTTCAGCAGGAGCGGGCAGCAGCGCGGCCAGACTCACGGCAGCAGTCATAGACCATTTCCAAGTCGCGCTAGCGCACCAGCGGGCGCAAGTCTTTGTGGCTGTGGCAATAAGACCGCGTGAAGGCATGATGTAGGATAGCGATTCTAGCTGCTATAAAAAGCCAGCTTGAGGGTAATGGTTTCAACGAAACAGCTTAGCAGAGCGATCGCCATTCTAGGCGCATTGATCTGCAGATGCCGCAGATGAGAATCCCATTCCTAACTGTCAAGGCCATCGCCATCGGACTCGGCGTCGCTGCCAGTGTCCATATTCTCATGGGCGTAGCGCTGTGGCGCTTCCAAACCCGATTCATCTTCCACCCCTCCGCCGCCCTTGACGCTACTCCCGCCAACGTTCAGCTCGCTTACGAGGACGTCTGGCTGCCGGTCGATGGCGATCAGGTACACGGCTGGTGGATTCCGGCTAGAGCGAGCGCCCCGGCGATACTCTATCTCCACGGCAACGGCAGCAACTTGGGCGATTTGGTCAACCGCGCTCGCCGGTTTCACCAGTGGGGCTATAGCGTGCTGATGATCGACTACCGAGGCTACGGGCGCAGCTCGGGGCCTTTCCCCAACGAGGCGCGGGTCTATGCCGATGCGGAGGCCGCTTGGGACTACTTGAGCCAGCAGGTCCCTGCCAATCACATTGTCGTCTATGGCCGCTCTATCGGCGGGGCGATCGCCGTTGAGCTAGCCACCCACCACCCCAATGCAGCGGGGCTGATTTTAGAAAGCTCCTTTACCTCAATGCAGGCCGTAGTGAAGCAGTCGCCCCTGGGCGCGATTTTTCCGACCCAGTGGCTGATTACTCAGCGGTTTGACTCCCTCTCCAAAGTGCGATCG
>JBHJHJ010000219.1:0-21441 GCA_050330955.1 Elainellaceae cyanobacterium
GGACCAGGTGCGCTCTACGGGGCTGCGGAGAATGTAGATAATCTTCGTCTGAGGGAAGTCCTGCTTTAGGGCTGCGATATTGCTCTCCGGCATAGAGGCGTAGAGGGGCGTCACATCCCCCGTAATTTTGCCTTTGCCCAAGTCAAATAGCGAGGCGTACCACTGCGGGCTTCTAGGCCAGAGGAAGTAGTTGAGGTGCCATCTAACGTGGTTCGGATTGAGCCAAGCCCGTTTGTCTTTTAGAAAGAAGTGTACCTGCATGCGCCAGTACTCGTAGCGCTTCTTATTCTTGCCAAACAAGCGCCCCAAGATGTTGTATTCTGGCTCGTTAAAGTAGCGCAGCTCTTTGATATGAGGAAGCCAGATTTCTGGATGGCTCTGCAAGTTGTAGTGGAGCCAGGTTGTTCCACTTTTGATAGCACCAATACAAATAAAGTCGGGGCGAGGCATAGTTAATAATCTAAATTAGATAAGCAGCACAGCTTGAGCGAGTTGTTTTCTGATAAAGCATTAAATCTTATCGTATCTATCTCCGACTCCACCACTCAACCGCTTGGACAAACCGATGACTAAAGGCCTCAGGGGAGTAATGCTGCAAATACCACTCGCGCTGCTGCTTCTGGGCTGCTTCGCTCAATGGCGGCGCTTGCTGATGCGCTTGCAGAGCTTGACAAAAGGCCGCCACATCGTTGGGTGGCACAACCGTGCCAAATGCCCCCAATAGCTCGCGAACGCCGCCGACGTCAAACGCGATGCAGTGTTTGCCCAAGGCCAGGGCCTCCATCAAGACCTTGGGCTTGGGGTCGTCCCTGCTGGTCAACAGGAAAGCGCTGGCTTTAGCGATGAGGCTGGTTGGGTCTTCCATCTCGCCCGTAAAGGTGACGTTTTGCTCCAACCCCAGACGGCGAACCTCAGCCTCGATCGCCGCTTCGGCGAAGTCGCCTTCCGGTTCAAACGAACCAATCCAGACGAACTTCGCTTGAGGTGTGTGAGCGATCGTTTATTGGGCGATGTCTAAAAATAAGTCAGGGCCCTTGCGCTGCTTGACTCGCCCACAGGCAACGAAGAGGTCAGGGTCGCTAGCTGTGGGGATCGAATGGCGCAGCAGCCGGCTCGAATCAGAAATATTGGGCAGTAGCCACAAATTTTCTGCCCCGACGCCGTAGCGTTTTTCGAGCATCTCAAGACCAGAGTTGCAGACGTGAAAGTGGGCAACCTTGGGATCCCGTAGCGCGTACTGGACGGCGGGGTAGAGTTTTGAACACTTCTCAATCCCCAGCTCCACTTCCCAGTCGGTTTCGTGCCAGTAGACGGCTATTTTCTTGCCCAAAAGCTTCGAGAGGGCGTGGAGCTTGGGGCCGTACCAAAACGCTAACGCGCCGATGCTATCGAAGATGACCCGGCGTGCAGGCAGGAGCTTAAGGAGGCTGCTGCGCTTCCCGTTCCAGATGAAGTGGAGTGGATACCCCTGTTGACCGCAGCTCTCTTGCGAGAACCAAAGCGAATCCAAGGGCTTGCCGCCGCCGGCTTTGTGATGGGAAACAACGAAAATTGGGCTCATAGTACCCTACTGTGCACGACGTCCGAGCGGTTTTAGTGGAAAATCAAAACCTTCAAAACAACGAGTATTCTGTACCAAAGTGGATGACGGGTGCGCTCCATCGTCTGAAGCCGTTCGGCGGCAAACGCCAGGACCGAGTCGACCCGCTTTTCCCAGGTGTATTGCTGCACATCTTGAGCGGCCTGCTCGGCAACCTGCTCGCTTAAACCGGGGTCATCCAGTAGCGCTGCGATCGCGCCCTTGAACGCATGGGGATCGTCAGGCTCGGCCAGAAGCGCGTTGTGGCGATCGCGCAGCACAGTAGTGATATTGGGCAGGGCCGAGGCAACAATAGGCCGCTTCACCGCCATATACTCAAACAGCTTCAGCGGGCTCGTGGTCTCAGCCAGCTTCCAGTTTCGGCTGTTGGGAATGACCAACACATCGGCGGCATAGAGATAGGTCGCCAGCTCGGATTGCTCGACGTGGCCCACCAGCGTAACGTTCTCGATGCCTTTTTCACGGCAAAGCGTTTGGGTGCGATCAACGTCTTCCTTCCAGCCGCCCACCAAAATAAACTGATGCTCAGGCAGCAGACTAGCCGTCTCTATCAGGGTAGGTATCCCCTTATACTCGTATAGGTGCCCTGAATAGAGAACAATTTTTTTGTCCTGAGGTAAAGAGAGCGCCTTTCGGGCGGCCAGCTTATCTTGATACGGCAAAAAGTTGCCGATGTCTACGCCACTGTGAACCACAAGCACGTCTTCGGGGCTGAGGCCAGCTTGAATATAGCCCTGAGCAGCGTCCTCGGAGAGCGCCACAAATCCAACTAGATCTCTGTGGTTTAGGCGCTTCTGTATGCGCTCTAACGCAAGTGGATTGATTAGCTCGTGGTTTTCCCACAGAACCGGAACCTGTAGCGCCTGCATCAGGTCCACGACGTGGGGCGATCGCGTGTAGACCAGTGCAGGATACTTCAAGTACGCGTATAGCGACGCCAGCTTGGCAAAAAGCTTATTGAAATAACCCACCGGAAAAGGGTATTCAATTTCCCAGTGCATTGGAATACGCACTAGCCTATAGCTAGACGCTATGCCGTACCAGTTGCGAAAGTCATCATCCATGCCTCGAAAAGCTGATGCAACGTCGCCTCCTGTCACCAGCTCAAAAGACTTAACGGCGCGGGATAGCGCCTGCCCCATTTTGGCCACCTGAATTGTATGGGCCATCTTAGAAGGAAGGTTGCCGTTGGAGATGTAGATCAAGGACGCTACGTCCGTGCTACCTGAATCGGTAGGCTTGATTGGCTGAGCTTTCTGACTCGCGGCTTCGGCCTGAGAACGCTCCAGTAGGCGATTCACGTCGTACTCGTAGCCGAGCTCTGTTGCGATCGGAGACACTGCCGACTCAAATTCTGCAATTTCAGCAGAATTCCACATTTGGATGGTGAATGGTGCGGTGCGGTCTATCTTAGTTCCCTTTTGTGAAAGTTTTTTCGTAGATGGGGAGTTTTTAGCGTTGGGTCTACTGCTGGATATTCGCTGATACGCCGCTTCGTCAATAGCCGACGCAAATCCGATGAAATCAGCAATTTTTGTATAGTGAGCGTAGGAAATATCCTCTAGTTTTTGGATCAGCCAGTTAGACGAGGGAATTGAATCGAGCTGCTCTAAAACTCGGTCGTTGAGCGCATTCCAGTACCAAGCGAGCTTGCCCACCTGACTCATCTGATTCCAGTGGTCAAATTCTTCTCCAGAAGGAAGAATCCGGCCAAGAAAGTGGTGTGCCTCTTTGCTGATTTGGTAGCTGGGCGGTAAATGAGCGTCCTTGCGCGAAATGGGCTGATCGTACCAGCCTTTGTAGCGGTAAGAATTGACGACTTTATCCGGCCTACGCACTAAAAATATAAATTTGGCGTTGAAGCGATCGTAAAGCTCTTTCAGCGAAAGCGACAGATGCGCACTCGACTCTACTGAAAACCGATAATGCTTCAAATCTATGCGGATCTCTTGCTCTTTCGCACTTAAAAATCCCTCGTGGTCGATTGGGATATCGTACCATTTGCAATATCGATGAAACGTCTCATTAAAGGGATTTCGCTCATGGACTGATGCCACCTCTGGCTCCCTGTCAAAGAGTCTCGATAAGAATTGCGTTCCGCATCTCCCAGTACCTACGACAAAGGCAACATTGTCTTGTATTCTTTGAGTTTCACTTTTCATAGGTATGTACGTATATTGCGCCGCTCGACTAAATAATGAGCTGTCTAGTTCTAATATAGTCTTAAGGTATGGCGTCTTTGAGGCAATTAAAAAATAGTCGTTTTGCTTAGTTTTTCAGAGGACTTATCAAAGTAGAATTATGTCCGTAAACTAGATAATGGAAGTTGGTGAGCTTGCAAAAAGCTAGCAGCTGGTAGGAGTTGGCCTGCCGTTGCAAATCATATCTATCGTTTAGGAAGTATGGCTTAAGCGACACTTTAAAGTGCTTATTGGGCTATGGAGCTCGAATAATATATCGAAGAATATTTACTACTCTATAGCCCAATAACTAACTGAGCAACGATAGATACGGGAGCAAAGCGCTAAGCAACAGAGGACAGGGGTTTATCGCTAGCGGATTGGCTACCACTATTCTGCTTGACCTTTGTCCACTCCTCGTTTGTAAAGTTCTCGTGGTAAGAGCGCTCTACGTTTACATTCCAGATGTCGTGCTCCTCCCCTGCAATATTTTTCGCAGCTAGAAGCGCCGTCAGCATGGAGTGGTCCTGGTTGTTGTAACGATGCATGCCGTTGCGCCCGACGGTTTGTAGATTCTCAAAACCCTTTATGTAGTCCTCCAAGACTTTCAGATGCTTACGGTACTCGCCATCGTAAACCGGATAGGCCTTGTACTGTCGAATAACGCAGCCGTCTTCCACATCGCCAGGTTTGACGCCGAGGTCGAGATTGATAATTTCCTGAGAGGCGAGCTCAATTAGCTTCTCGTCAGGCGTTTCCCATATCTCGTCGCCTTCACTACAGAAATATTCCATACCAAGGCAAGTCTTACTGTCATCTGGGACCATATACGGGCTCCAGTTCTTAAAGTTTTGGATACGACCTACCTTGAATTCAGGGCTGTGGATGTACAGCCAATTATCAGGGAATAGATGCTTTCGGTTAATAATCAAGGAGACAATTAAAAAGTCGCGATACTTGAGACCACGGGAAGCTTCGAGGATATGCTCTGGCGGTGGCGGATCAAGGCGGTGCATCAGCGCTGTAACCGGCATGGAGTTTATGTAGTGGTCACCCGTCAACTCAAAGGTTTGACCATCGCGCTTGGCAATCACTTTCGTAATGCGCATGCCGTCGCGCTCCACCTTGACAACCTCGGTGTGAAGATGAACCGGAGAGCCATCTTCTTCCAAGATTTCCTGACAGCGCTCCCACATCATTCCGGGACCAAGACGGGGGTAGTCGAACTTCTTGATCAAACTTTTAGCTTCGGTTCCGCCAAAAAGGGCATTGATGACGGCTCGCTTGAGCGACATATTCTTAATACGCTGGGCCGCCCAGTCTGCGCGAATCTGATTACAAGGGATGCCCCACACTTTCTCGGTGTAAGTTTTGAAAAAGATTCGATAGAGCCGTCGACCAAAGCAGTCGGTGACCCACTCCTCAAACGTTTCAGGCTCAGGTCTGAGATTGAGGTAGTTCTTAGCCTTAGCTTTGAGATAGCTGAGCAAAATCATTACGCTCTGGAAGGGCCCCAAGTTTTTCAGAGTCTTGAATAGTGAGAGTGGATAGTCATAAAATTTGCCGCCGTAGTAGATGCGGGAGAGGCGCGGCGTTTGAATGAAGTCATCTTCAAGAATTTCCTTCCATACTTCTTGGACTTCGCCAACTTTGGTAAAGAAGCGGTGGCCGCCGATATCAAATCGGTAGCCTTTGTAGGTCTCCGTGCGCGAGATTCCACCTACCTTATCCGCCTTTTCCAGCACGACACATTTGATGTCGTGCTTCATCAATTCATAGCCTGAGGTCAGTCCAGCCGGACCGCCGCCAATAATCACTACTGGATTTGTGCTCATGCCTATTTCCCTAGTCTTTCTGCCTGTTAATAGTCGTCAGAATGGTCAAGTCTCTTAAGCCCTACTTCCTGCCAGTAATGGCATACGACCTAGATAGTGCTTCAGCGCCGCGTAAGCAAAGGATCCACCGCCATAAAGGAAGTACAGCCAGTGCCAAGGAATGACGCGAAGGGTAAACAGCAGCCCTCGCTTGTTGTAGAAAAATTGATAAACCCCGATGTTGATGGTCAAAAGCGCGATCGCGACTCCCGCTGCTACCCACAGCAGCCAGCTCAGCGCTATCCCACCTATTATGCTGCCCAATAGGGCAAATGCCAGAACAACGCTGGCTCGATTGGTATAGCTCAAGTTGAGGTTAGCATCTAGGCGCTGCTCCCTCAACAGCAGTTCACTCCAAGGCAGAGCCCGATAAAAAATTTCTGCTCGCAGCAGCGAAATGGGCTCCCACCGCTTCAGATGCTTAACTTGAATGTCCTTATACAGCCGAATCGGATAACCCGCTTGTTGCAGCCGGTACCCCAACTCAATATCTTCAATGCAGGGTTTGCGGTAGGCTTCATCAAACCCGCCGACAGCCCAAAAGGCTGAACGTCGAACTGCACCACAGGCTCCCCAAAAGGTTGAAGCCTCTTCATCAGATTCTTGATGCGTATAATGGTGGAAGAGATTCTTGTACTGCGATAAGAAATTCTCTGCGCCGGGGGAATCGTCGTAAGAGCCAATCAAGGCGCCTAAATCTGGCATCTGGGTAAACGCTTGCTCAACATTGCCAATGGTGTCTGGGTGCACTGTGACATCTGCATCGACGAAAAAGATAATCTCTCCCACTGCAGCTTTAGCGCCGACGTTTCTGGCCCGAGCCGGACCCCCAGACTGGGGAAGCCGAAGCACAGTTGCACCAAATGATTCAGCAACTTTCCACGAGCCGTCGGTATCACCATCAGATACCACAATCACCTCGTCGGGCGGGCGATCGCTCTGGTTCAGGCTCTCCATACAGCGCTTGAAGCTTTCACCGCCGTTGTATACCGGGATTACGATTGAAATTTTGATGGGAGTCATTGACCTTATGCGTCAGTAGGAGCCGAGCTTGCCTCAGACAGCGAGCGATATCCAGGAGTCCACACTGGATACATTTATTTCAATAGTAGAAATCCCAAAATGGTTCGGGCATAACCACGGTAAATGAAATCCAAGCTTAGTGCTACTTGACTGTATGGACAACGTTGCTATTAAACCCCTTCTGAAAAAGTAAAGAAGCGATTAAATGATGACTGAGCTTGCTCTCATCAAAAGAGATTTTGTAACGTGATGCAACATATTCTGCCCGATCTTCACATGGATTTAATCAACCAACGGTCCTCTTGGCCGTTCTGTGGGAGTTGAAGGTGATCACAAGTAAGGACGCGCTTCACGCTCTCAAAAAAATGATACTACCATACACAGATGATAGATGAGGCATCCATAGATAATATTGAGAAGAGACAAAAACCACTACCTAATATGTGTTCTCCCTTGCCTGCCTGCCCTCGGTGCGGCTCTGACCAGGTCGTCAAGAATGGCAGTATCCACAATGGAAAGCAGAATCATCGATGCAAAATCTGCGGGCGTCAATTTGTTGAAAACCCTGAGAATAAGACAATTGATGCAGCGACTAAGCAGCTCATCGATAAGCTTCTATTAGAGGATTTGTCGCTAGCGGGCATCGCTCGCGTTACTGATGTATCTGAGCTCTGGCTACAAAACTATGTCAAAAGAAGAGGGAATTTATCTCTTTAGAAGGATGTCAATGAGAGAAAAAGATTAAGCCCAATCTACGCCTATCCTTACTTGTTAGCCTTTCTTCTGCAGGTAAGAAATAGGTGTAATAAGACCCTTGACTTCATGCAAGCTAAACAATATGTGTTTGGCGAGGGGTCTTACGCTATGCAGAGGTGCGAGGATAGTCGTGGCGTGCGAACGAGAGCAGGGCGGGCTGCGCCCTTACTCTCACAAATCGTCTAGGATTGCTTTAAATTTCCAAATCTCTAATTGGTGTATAGACTATTGAAAGCTGCATAGCGTTTGCTATATTGTGAGGCACGTTTAGCGGGCCATTTAAAGCTTTAGATGTTGTAATCCTTGACACAAGCTGTCGTAACCGAGACAGAGCATGTTGTAAATGTTAGTTTGATACAGAGCTGAATGAAAAAGTTTTATTCGTTCTGACTTAAGCATTCTGTAGAGACTGATGCTCCATCAATCGATCTTTGTCCTGTCGGTGTTGACGTCGATATCAATCAGCTCCTGCTCTTAGAGTATTTGACTCATTTCCTGTCAGCTTACTGAAAATATTCTTCTTTTTCGATCACCTTAGGAAATAACACATAGCCGAGCTATGACAATCGGTTCGCTTACTCTAGCTATCATTAGTTCTCAACATCTGTTGAACACCGTAGCTTTGCATGTGCGATCCATTCTTGCTCGAACGGACCAGTAAATATGAAGTCCGATTTAATCGACTACAATCGCAATTTTTACATCTTCGAGTAAGTCCTTATGCACCAAGCTGCTGGTCGCGCCAAACAAAAGTTTCTATTTCTGCTAATCGTTTCGATTGCGTACTTAGTGTTGATTACTTGGCACGACTTTCTCCAGCGACCGTTTCTCTGGGACGAATCGCACTTTTGGGACGCCAGCCTAACATTTAGCGATAACTTAATTCCAGAGCTTGAGGAGTTAAGAAACTATGGAGAGCTCAACACACCACTGCCGTTCATCATATTCGGCGGGCTTGAATATTTATTTAGCCAGGGCATTTTTGCAGGACGCCTCTTCAACCTGATTTTATCCATAGTTGCCGTTTTTATCATTGGCTGGCCTGGTCAAAGCAGGGGCATGCAAGCCATATTGTGCGCTATTGGCGTATTATCCTGCCCATACTACCTTTGGTACAGTGGGCTGCTCTACACAGATGCACTCGCCTATTTTTGGGTGCTCGTTGGGCTTGTATGTTACGTCTATGAGCGTCATGGTCTAAGCTGCGTTGCTTTTATACTGGCGATCGCATCTCGTCAGTATGCAATAGCGTTTCCAGCCGCAATTGTCTTGCGCGAATTTAGCATTGCCGTTGTCAGAGCTAAAAAGCAGGGCCAGGTTAGACTAGCTGACCAGTGGCGATGGCTCATTCCTACGCTGGCTGCACTGTCCATAGTGGGATGGATTCTTCTATTTGGTGGGCTAGCTCCTGAAGCGTCTTTGGAGAGTGCTACGGTTGCTGTACCGGAGGTTCAAGAAACGGTGTGGGCGATCACACCCGGCGGCGCCACAAACTTTTTAGCCTTTGTCGGCCTATATCTCGTCATTCCAGAGTTTATCTTGTTTCGCTATTGGAGGAGAGGTTCACTTCAGGAAAGTCGTAGAGCTATGCTCATTGCCGCAGGGCTACTCGTCTGGTTTATTGTCTTTCCACCGTTGCCGTCAGCGCTTGGTATTCTCGACAAAATTACCGACCCATTGCCCTCAGCTCTAGGGGCAGCTTTGGCCTATGGCCTAGCTCTAGCAGCCTGTCTTCGTTTTTTTCGGTCCAACCTACTGTTTTTATTTCTGCTATTTAACAGTCTAATCATGATGAAGGCTTACCCCTGGGATAAATATATCCTGCCGTTCGCGGTCGCCTTTTGGTATCTCAAGTCGCTTAATCTTGAGGATAGATTCGCTGTGGGGGAGCGCATGCCTGCTAACCATCGACTTGGACTGAGCGCAACATCCACTCCTGACCTGTAAGTAAAATAAGGATTGCTTGCCTCATTGAGGGCTATTCTTTGACGATATGACCTCCAATGTAGCGATACTAAATTGCTGGTGAACTATGAAGTGAGAGGAGTGGCGGACTGAGCCCGCCACTCCTCTCACAAATTATTCAGGATTGCGATACGAGATAGAGCTGTAGCTCTAGACAGCAAGCGTGCGCCGCTTCGTCACCAGTCGGAAGGCTTCAATAATGTCACTCTCTTCCCAGCTGTTGAATTTGTCGACGCCGATGCCACATTCGTAGCCGGCAGCAACTTCCTTCACGTCATCCTTCATCCGCTTGAGGGAATCAAGGGAGCCTTCATAAACCACTTCACTGCCCCGCCGGACCCGCAGGCGACAGTTACGCACCACCTTGCCCGACTGGACGTAGCAGCCTGCCACTGAACCCCGACCCACAGCAAACACAGCGCGGACCTCAACTTGACCCAGCGGCTCTTCCACGAGCTCGGGCTCCAGCAGACCCTCCATTGCCCCCTGGATATCCTCCAGTAGCTTATAGATGATGTCGTACTCTCGGATATCAACGCCGGCTTCATCTGCCGCCTGACGGGCACCGCTCGCCAGGGTTGTATTAAAGCCGATAATTACGGCGCCGCTGGCTGCGGCCAAGTCAACGTCTGTTTCGCTAATTTCACCGGGAGCAGAGAGTAAGACTCTTACCTGAACTTCGTCTTGGGGGAGCTGCTGGAGAGAAGCCAGGATGGCCTCCAGAGATCCCTGAACGTCGGCCTTAATCAACAGGTTGAGCTCCTTAAGCTCGCCCTCTTGAGCTTGGCTGGACAGGGTATTGAGACTAACGCGGCGGGAGGCCAAAGTCTGCTGTAAGCGCGACTGTCGCTGAGCATCAGCGCGGCTTTCGGCCATGGAGCGCGCCTCTTTCTCGTCGAGGAAGACTTCAAAATCTTCCCCTGCCGCCGGGACATCGTTAAGGCCTAGCACCTCAACGGCAAAGGAGGGGGCGGCTTCAGGGACGCGATCGCCCCGGTCGTCGATCATCGCCCGCACCTTACCGAATACCGAGCCCGCCACGATGACATCCCCGATGTGCAGGGTGCCGTTTTGCACCAGTAGCGTAGCCACAGGGCCTCGGGCTTTGTCCAGATTAGCCTCAATTACCGTACCGCGAGCGGCGCGGTCGGGGTTAGCGTGTAGGTCTTCTACTTCGGAGACCAGCAGCAGCATTTCAAGAAGGCTGTCTAAGTTTTCACCCTTGAGGGCGCTGACAGGCACCATAATGGTCTCGCCGCCCCACTCCTCAGGCACCAGGCTGTGCTCCATGAGCTCCTGCTTCACGCGGTCAGGATTGGCCTCCTCTTTATCGACCTTGTTGATGGCGACCACGATGGGCACCTCAGCCGCCTGGGCGTGGCGGATAGCCTCAATGGTCTGAGGCCGCACGCCATCGTCCGCCGCCACGACAAGCACCGCGATGTCGGTGACCCGCGCTCCTCGGGCTCGCATGGCAGTAAAGGCCTCGTGACCCGGAGTGTCTAAGAAGACAATTTGCTGTTCTCCGTCCCCGTGCTCCACATCGACGTGGTATGCGCCAATATGCTGAGTAATGCCCCCAGCTTCACCTTGAGCCACTTTTGCCTGACGGATGGAATCTAGCAGCGTCGTCTTACCGTGGTCAACGTGACCCATGATGGTGACCACAGGCGGGCGACGAACGAGGTTCTCGAGGTCGGCGGCGTCGAGCATCTCGGTGACCTTCTTCGCCTCGGCCTCACCGGCTTCAGCTTCCACCATCACTTCATACTCTTCGCCCACAGCTGCCGCCGTAGAGACGTCTAGAATCTGGTTGATGTTGGTGGCAATGCCTTTAAAGAATAGGGTTTTGATGATGTCTGTTTCAGGCACCATAAGCTGCTCGGCCAGCTCGTGCACCGAAATACCGTCTTCTGAGATACCGATAATTTCGGGCCGCTCTTCCTTGGGTTCTTGCTCACGGCGATCGCGCTTAAACTGCCGCTTTTCTTGAGAGGGCTTCGAGGGTGCTGGCTTCCGCCGTGCGGCAGCCGGCTTCGGCGCTGCGCCACCCATGCTTTTCGGCTTTGGCGGACGCATCAGCGACAGGGTCATCTGCTCTGCTGACACCTCATCCGTATCGCCCGAATCCCCAACTTCATCCTCAAAGTCCTCGTCATCGACGATCAGATCACGCCGCTTTGGACGAGTGGCCTTGCTGCGCTTCGGGGTTTCCTGTTCGTCCTCCTCCTCGACCTCCTTCTTGCGATCGCGCTTTGGTCGCATCGGTGAAGGGCGCAAGAGGCTAACTTCGTCGATAACGCTGACGCTCGAGTCAGACTGCGTCTCACTCTGCGTAGCCTCATCTTCTTTAGACTGCGCCTTAGCAGGCATAGGTCGCCCAACGGGACGTCTGAGCTTGGGCGGCTCGGCTAGCTTAGGCGGCTCAGGCTCAGCGATTCGCGGCTTGGTTAGGGCAGTCGCCTCCTCAACAACCTGAGGGGGCCTCGGACGATCAACTGTCGGCGGCGCCGCTGGGCTGACCGCCGCAGAGGCCCCATTGCCATTGACCGCTTCTACGGGTTCAGGCTTATCTTGAGGCCTGACCGGCGGCGAAATAAGAGAAGGCGCCTCAGGCGGCTGAGCATCACTGCCAATATCTGGGGGAGTGTCGGTAGGGGGCTGGGGGGCGCTGACTTCCGTGGGGGAAGTCGGCGCGCTAGGCCTGGCCGGTGCGCTCTTGGCCGGTGCAGTAGGCTTGACGATTCGCGGCGGAGATGCCAGCCGAGCAGAGGCTTTGACGGGCTTTGGAGGAGGTGCAGATTCCGTCCGCTGCTGTGCAGCCGGCTGCTGTGTCGCGGGCCTGTCGACAGGGGGCGCGGCATCAGAGGATTTGCGCTTACGGATCTCCAGAATTTGAGGCTTGCGCTTTTGTGGAGGTTTAGGCTTAAGTTCTGGTCGCTCTCGCTGCGTGCGTTTTACGGCAGGGGGGCGGGTGGTTCGGGTCGCCGATGCTGAACGAATTCGTTCAGCATCGGTCTCTGTAATCGTACTGCTATGGCTCTTTGCAGCAATATCAAGCTGGTTACAGACAGCTAAAATGTCGCGATTATCCAAATTTAACTCTTTCGACAACTCGTATATTCTGACTTTGTCGTTGCTCATCCCTACCTCATTCGTACCAAAAAACTTCTACATATCGACGACCTGATTTTTCTACACAACAGTGAGAATTAATCCATATCTAACTTATAAGGTGCTTGCTGTGCCCTAAGGCTACAGAGATCAATTCTAGCCCAATAGTCTGCGTCTATGCAGAATAGAAGCCCGCAGCGTTGGCGGAGATGCCCGCTGTAACAGTTGCGAATCAACTCTGCTGCCTAGCAGAACACTCGTCTACCGGAAGGCGCTCCCACAGCCTGGCGTAGATATGGTCAGGAACTGGCGCTTTCAGAATCTTGCCAAGGCGGTTTTTGCGCTGGGCTCCCTGTAAACAGGCCTTACACCGGCAGAGGTAGGCTGATCGCCCCATGCCAGTGTCGAGCTGCAGCGATCGCGACGGAGAGACGCGGACCACTCGCCAGAAATCCGATTTGTGGGCGACGCGCCGACAGCTAATGCAGCGACGATAGTTGGGGTCCATACGATAAGCTTCATGCCCTAAAAGGTTATACCCTAATTTTTCATCTAGATCGGCAAAAACCTCAAGGATTACAGCGTGCACAGACAAATCACTCATAGACAGATGCAACCCACTGGAAAATTAAGGTTCGTATAGCCCCTCCCTAGGTGCTGGCGGTGTCGCCCGCTGCCGGCGACTGGTGGCCGCGGAAGTACTCTCCTCGTCCATCAAAAATCGCAAGGGCTCTCGCTCAGAGACCAGCGGGGTTTCTTCGGAAGCATCCTGCTCAAGCTCTAGGAGAGGTTCTGGGCTTTCAGATTCATAATAGGCCTCATTCGCCTCAATATAGCTCGCTGATGCCGCCAGCAGCTCGGCCTCCCTAGCTTCAGCTTCAATGGCTTCAGCCTCGCGGGCCTCAGCCTCAGCCGCCTCACGGGCCTCAGCCGCTTCGCGGGCAACCCGGCGCTGCTCCTCTAGCACGGCCATCTTCTCATCTTCCGCTTCGTAATCGTACTTGGCAGAATCCTTAATGTCGATTTTCCATCCCGTAAGACGCGCCGCCAGCCGGACGTTTTGCCCCTCCTTACCGATGGCTAGGCTGAGCTGGTCCTCCGCCACTAAAACGTGAGCCTGTCTGTCTTCGGGATCCATTAGGCGTACCTCGTCCACCCGCGCCGGGCTGAGGGCGTTGGCGACATAGGTCGCCGGGTCAGGAGACCAGCGAATCACGTCAATCTTTTCGCCGCGCAGTTCGTTGACGACCACCTGAATCCGCGATCCCCGAGCGCCAATGCAGGCTCCCACAGGGTCCACGTCCCGCTCAACCGTGTCTACAGCGATTTTTGTTCGGGGTCCCACAGAGCGAGAGGGGGGATTGGCCTCACGGGCCACAGCAACGATGCGGACAATTTCATCTTCAATTTCCGGGACTTCGTTGGCAAACAGGTACACCACCAGACCCGCATCAGCCCGGGAGACAATGAGCTGTGGCCCCCGGTGGGAACCCTCTGAAACCCGCTTAAGATAGACCCTTAGGGTGGCATTAGCCCGGTAGTTGTCATTGGGAAGCTGCTCCCGCCTGGGGAGTTCAGCGTCTACCTCCGGCTGACCAAAGCCACTGGTCACCGCCATGATCACGGACTGGCGCTCAAACCGCAGCACCCGCCCTTGCAGCACTGTACCCTCAAGGTCTTTGAACTCCTCTTGGATAATCTTCCGCTGCTGATCCCGCAGCTTTTGGGAGAGCACCTGCTTCGTTTGGATGGCCGCCATGCGACCAAATTCAGTCTGCTCCGGCGTGACATCTAGAATGACAGTGTCGCCGAGCTGGGCCTCTGCCGCCACTTCTTGTACTTCGTTGAGGGAAATCTGGTGGTCGGGGACCGTGACGGCTTCAACGATCATTTTAGTAGCCAGGATGCGAAAGCCCTCTTCCTCCGGATCAAGCTCAATTTCGAAGTTATCGAAGTATTCTTCATCGAAGACTTCGGTGTCGGGGCGGTAGGTGCGCCGATAGCGCTCATAGCCTTTAAGCAGCGCTTCCCGTAGGGCAGCCTGCACGGCTGATTTGGGTAAGTTGCGCTCCTGACTGATGCTGTCAATCATAGTCTGGAGGCCAGGTAATTCAACCATTGACATGGCAATATCCTCTAGTAAGTCTCTGAATTAAGTGGAGGGGGCGGGCCGGGAGCAGTTCTAGATATCAAAACTAGGCGCCATCGCTCAGCTGAACCTCGTGGATCTGTTCCCTCGGGATAGCGACCTTTCGGCCTCGGCAGCTTAGGTGAATGGCGTCATCGTCGCGGCGGACGAGCTGCCCCCGCCAGGAAGACTGTCCCTTAAAGGGTTCTGTCGTCGTCACCATTACGGGAAACCCTTTGAACGCAGTAAAGTCGCGATCGCTCGTTAAAATCTCTGACAGCCCTGGACTGGAGACCTCTAGCACATAGGCATCAGGAATAACTTCTGCCGTATCCAGCACCTCTTCTAGCGCCCGGCTCATGGTTTCGCAGTCGTTTAAGCTGGTGTCCCCCTGAAGATTGCGCACGCTGATCCGCAGTACCGGAGGACTCTGGTTGGTGTGAAATGTGGCCTGCTCCACGTCCAGCCCGAGCTTGGCTGCAACGGGGGCCGCAAGTTCAAAGACCTGGGGAATTAGAGGGTGGGTCATGGCAGTCGTCGAGCCAATAGGCTTGGACAATCGATAGGCCGTGGAAAAAATCGGCAATAAAAAAAGCGGGCTTGACCCCACTTTCAGCACCAGCACATCAGGGAGCAGCGCTCTACGCAAGAACGTCGCGTCAACTCCCAGAAACGGCTCAGTGCAATCTAGTCATCATACTAGCGCATCTGTCTCATCCTGCGGGAAAATTCCGCTTCCTAACCTATAGCGCTCCCAGATCGGCATAGGTTAGGCAGTGAGAAGAGGGGCAGAGTTTAGGATGACTTTTGGGTAATGGCGTAGAGCTTTTGGGTCTGCTCCCGCAGCGCTTCCACGTCTTCTTCGCCCAAGCGCTTGACGTAGTTGACCTTCACTTCGTCTAGCCACACCGCTATCAAAGACGCGATTTCCTCGTCCGCGCTGCCCTGCTGGATTTCCCGGCGAAAGCTATCGCCAATGTCCTGAATCAGCTTGGCGGTGAGCTCAGCGCCCACGTCATCCTGCATGGCCCCAGTTAGGCTAGCGTATAGAGCGTCGTAAAGCTCTGAGACAAGCTGCTTAGCGACCCGCTCGGAGGTGGATTCTACCCCCGGCAGCGATCGCAGCTGAGAATATAGCGGGGCCTCTTTAAGCACGGACTGAATATTGTGATATAAGATTGCCTCTACGTCAGGCTTCACCTCCGGCAGCACGCGGTAGGTGAGGGTCGAGACGATGCGATCAATAATCACCTTAATCTCGTCGATGTCGTTGAGGTCGATGTACTCTGACCCATCGCTATTGAGCAGCGATCGCGTGATGTCGCCCTCGCGAATCAAGTTTTGCACCTGGTCAATGATGCGCAAAATTACCACCTCGGTGAGCTCAATGGCAAAGTTCGCAACAATGCCGCGGGTGAGGCGGTTACGCACCGGCTCTAGGTCAATCAGATTGGACTGGTTGATGCGAGAAATCACCGGGATGGCCCGCAGCCAGCGCCAAAACGGAATCAGAAGGAAAAGGTCATACCAGCGCCACATCATGGTGTCAAGCCAGCTAGTGTCCTGGTAGCGCCGCTGCAGCCACCAGGTGCGGGCCAGAAACTCCGCGGCGAAAATCCCAATGAACCAGATGTCGATTAAGATGAAGCGATCAGTGGGAATGCCGCTCAGCCCTAGCAGGGGGGAGTCAATGCTGCGGTAGTAGTTGGCCTCAAACAGGGGCCGAATCTGGGTGTTGAAAAACGACAGCTCTTCGCTGTAATCCTGCTCTGAGAGGTAATCCTGGCTCCAAAACGCGGCAAACGCCTCCTTAGAAGATTCAAACTCCCCTCCCGTTGCGTCGCTGACGCGCTCGCGGATGCGGTCTTTAATCCGCTCTAGGGCGCCGGTTTTGTCGGCCAGCTCAAACGGATTCTCGTCAACGATAGCCTCGCTGCGGGTGCGCAGCTCTGCCAAAAGCCGTCCCACTGCCGCTGAAGAGATGCCGCCTTCGACCACCTGCTCTTCTAAATCTTCCACGGTCTCTAAGTAGGCCGCCGTGACCCGCTGGGGCTCGATGCCTTTGAACTTGCCGCCGTACCAGCGGGTGAACTCCGGGAAAAACCTGAGGTAGTAGTCGCGAGCGGGGATGTAGCTGTAGTCAAACAGGACGAGGACAAAGTTGAGCAAGGCGATCGCCGCCATTAGCTTTTCGAACCAGCGGTTGCGGCGGCGAGCAGCGGGCCGCTTAGCACGAGAGCTTTTGCGCTGGCTGGGGCGGGCGGGTTGGAGAGCAGACATGACTGCTAGATTAGAGAACAGTACGCCTTTCACTGTAGCGCTACTGTGGCGCTTGGGGGGCCTCATTTCACAGTTGTCCGCGGATTTCCGCCATCTCTCGACTGCTCAACTTCACTAAAGCTATGCAGACCATTCCATACCCCCTCACATCAGAACCCGGCGCCACTTGGAACTGGCGCGGTCAGTCCATCTACTATGTGCGGGCTGGCGCAGCCCCAAACCCGCAGGGCGATTCTCAAAATAACCTCAAAAGCGATCGCCCCCCGCTGCTGCTGGTGCACGGCTTCGGGGCCTCCACAGACCACTGGCGCAAGAACATTGCCCAGCTTAAAGACACCTTCGAGGTCTTTGCCATCGACCTGCTGGGCTTTGGCCGTTCGGCTAAGCCAGACCAAATCTACAGCGGCGAGGTGTGGCGGGATCAGCTCCACGACTTTATTACCGAAGTCATCGGTCGGCCTGCGGTGCTGGCGGGCAACTCTTTAGGAGGCTACGCCTGCCTGTGCGTGGCGGCCCAGCGGCCCGAGTCGGCGGCGGGGCTGGTGCTGCTCAACAGCGCCGGGCCCTTCAGCGACGCTGCCCCCGTCACTAAAAGCCCCATGGCTGAGGCCTGGAGCACCCTAGTGCGCAGCGTCCTGCGGCAGCCCTGGGCCAGCTTTTTGCTGTTTCAGTACGTGCGTCAGCGCTCAATGATCCGCCGGACGCTGCAGCAGGTGTACCTCGACCAGAGCGCCGTCACCGAGCAGCTGATCGAGGATATCTACCGACCGTCCTGCGACGCCGGCGCGCCCCTGGTGTTTGCGTCGGTGTTCAGCTCGCCCCAGGGGGAGAAGGTAGACGTGCTGCTGCGGCAGATGCACTGCCCACTGCTGATGCTGTGGGGCGAGGGAGACCCCTGGATTCGCGCTAGGGAGCGGAGCGTCAAATTTCGAGAGGTGCGCCCCGAGCTGACGGAGCACTTCTTGAATGCGGGGCACTGCCCCCACGACGAGGTGCCGGAGCAGGTGAACCGGCTGCTGACGGCGTGGGTGCTGGAGCACTGCACGCCTGAAAAGGCCGCGATTTCGTAGGCTGGGTGATGGCGATCGCGTAGGCGAATGGTAATCCCGTGGATGAATGGTAGGTTTCGCTGATGCCCTAACCTGCCCTACCGGCTTCAATGGCTCCGCCCTTCACCGTTAAAACCTGGGACGATCGCAGCCACTGGGCATCAAACGCCCCCAGGTGCGTCGTGGTAATAATGGTCTGAAAGCGCTCCTGAATTGCCTCCAAAAGCTGATTCTGCCGTGTCAGATCCAGCTCCGCCAGCACATCGTCCAGCAGCAGCAGCGGCGGCTCCCCAACCACCGTCTCAATCAGCATCAGCTCTGCAAGCTTCAGGGAAAGCACCAGGGTGCGCTGCTGCCCTTGAGAACCGTACTGGCGGGCGGGGGTGTCGTTGATGATGAACGTCACATCGTCGCGATGCGGCCCCACGAGGGACGTGCCCTGGTGACTTTCGGCCGTGGCCCGCTCTTGAATCTTGTGCAGAAACGCCTCCTGAATCGCCCGGGGGTCGTCGCTGTCGGCGTCACTTTCCGTAGCCACGTTGGGGCTGTAGGCAATGGTGAGGGCTTCGCTGCCGTGGCTGATGGCCTGATGCCACTGCTGGGCAATGGGGGTGAGCCGCCGCAGCACGCGGGAGCGGCGACGGATGACGCGGGTGCCGGCAGCTGCGAGCTGAGCATCCCAGAGCACCATTTGCGACACCGCCTCCTCAGCGCTGCCGTTAGCGCGACTGGCGGACTGCTTCAGCAGCGCATTGCGCTGGCGTAGAATTTGATTGTACTGCTGTAAAATATGGGCATAAACGGGCTCTAGCTGCATTAGCAAGGCATCTATCCAGCGCCGCCGACTGCTGGGGCTTCCCCGCACTAGGTCTAGATCAAGGCTAGAAAACTGTACCGCATTCATCAGGGGCAAGAAGTCGAGCTGACGCCTCAAAGTCTCCCCATTGACGGCCACCGTGCGGCGACCGCTCTTGCGCAGGGTCATGCTGAGGCTGACGGGGCCGCTATCTCGCTTTAGCCGCGCGTCGATGCGGCCTGCAGTAGCCTGGTCCATCACCAGCTCTTTGTCCTGCAGCGCCCGGTGCGATCGCAAGCTGG
Organism: Elainellaceae cyanobacterium; assembly: GCA_050330955.1. GTDB lineage: Bacteria > Cyanobacteriota > Cyanobacteriia > CAKZMO01 > CAKZMO01 > JBCCAG01. The sequence continues at coordinate 19,068 of JBHJHJ010000219.1, forward strand.
CCAGCAGCTCCACGGCTTCTAGCAGGTTAGATTTTCCCTGGGCATTATCCCCCACGACAATGGTTTTTGGAGCGCTAAAGGGCACGGCCTGATCAGCGTAGTTGCGAAACTGATGCAGGTGCAGTAATTCCAGGTACATATGGCGCGGTTTTGAGGGGGCGCGATTTTAGGAATGCGGTTTCGGGTGCTGTTGGGAAGCAGCGGTCGAGTCAACGCAGTTGGGCTTGGGGCCACTGCCTATCTTACCCGCCAGCGTCCCTAGGTTCTGCAAAGCAGCCCTGGGGCGGTATCACCTCAAAAACGATTCGAGGTAAGATCGTAACCCTGCGCACCCGGCGAAGCAAAAGCTACCTCTATTTAAGTTAGGACAAGACATTCCATGGACATGACCGCGTTGGTATCACTCATTGCAGGTCTAGCGCTGTTGGTCGTGGGTGCGGAAGCGCTGGTGCGAGGAGCCTCTCGCATCGCAATTTTGCTGCGTATTTCCCCCCTTATTATTGGCTTGACTATTGTTGCCTATGGCACTAGCGCCCCGGAGATGGCGGTGAGCATCCAGTCGAACCTGGCGGGGGAGGCGGGCATCTCTGTGGGCAACGTGGTGGGCAGCAATATCGTCAATGTGCTGTTGATTCTGGGGATTTCATCGGTGGTGGTGCCGCTGGTGGTGGCGCAGCAGCTTATCCGTTTGGATGTGCCGATTATGATTGGGGTGTCGGTGCTGCTGCCGTTTTTGGCCCTAGACGGCAACCTGGGCAAGCTGGACGGCGGGCTGCTGTTTGTGGGTGCCGTGGTCTACACCTGGTTTCTGTTCCGTGAGGGGCGGGAAGAAGACTTGGATGTGGATGTGACCGCAGGGACGTCGCGATCGCTGCGGCCCTGGATTTTCAACATTGCGCTGGTGCTCGCCGGGATGGCGATGCTGACCCTAGGCTCGGACTGGCTGGTGAAGGGGGCGATTACCCTGGCCCGGGCGATTGGGGTGAGCAATTTTGTCATTGGCCTGACGGTAGTAGCGCTGGGCACATCTTTGCCGGAGCTGGTGACCTCCGTGGTGGCCAGCCTCAAGGGAGAGCGGGACATGGCGGTAGGCAACGTGGTGGGCAGCAATATTTTCAATATTTTGGCGGTGCTGGGGGTAGCAAGCCTGATTTCTCCCGGTGGTATCGAGGTGTCGCCGGCGGCGCTGAACTTTGATATGCCGGTGATGATTGCGGTGGCGATCGCCTGTCTGCCTATTTTCTTTTCGGGAAACGTGATTTCCCGCTGGGAGGGGTGGCTGTTCTTGGCCCATTACGCCGCCTACACCACCTACCTCATCCTCAAGGCGACGGACCACGACGCGCTGCCGATTTTCAGCCGGGTGCTGATTGGGTTTGTAATTCCGCTGACGGTGATTACGCTGGCAACGATTGCCTGGCGTTCGCGCAAGCGTGTGCGATAGCATCTATCGCTACCCATTAGGGCGGCCAAAAATCTGGCTGAGCGGGCAGGCGAAGGCAGGGAGTAGAGGTGAGGTGAGGTTATCGCTCATTTGCAGGGTTACCGCCAGAGTTAGCATCGCCTGGTCTCGCCGGTAGAGCTGAATTTGCCGCAGATTTTTGTCCACAATCCAGTATTCCTGCACGCCTTGTTGGGAGTAGAGCTTGAGCTTGAGCTGCTTATCCCGCTGCTCGTTTTTCTCCCCTGGCGACAGCACTTCCACCACCAGCTCCGGGGCTCCGGTCAAGTGCTCGGCCTCGTCCAGCAATAGTTCTAATCGCTCGCAGCTAGCCCAAACCACATCGGGGATGACGTTATCTTCGTTGGTAAAGATAATGCCGGGGTTAATTGCCGCTTCGCCTAGCCCAGTCGCTTGAGACCAGCTATCTAAAGCGTTGAAAACCCTACCGGTGACTTGCTGGTGGCTCCAGCTCGGGGCTCGGGTCACAATTAATTCTCCGCCAATAATTTCGTAGCGCTTGCCGTCGTCGGGGAAGAGCGCTAGGTCGGCTGTGGTCCAGCGGACGCGGTTGGTGGCTGGGGTCATTGCTCGCCTCGGTGTTGGGCTTGTCTTTAGGATAAGTGATAGGTGCTTTGCACGGAGGGCGATCGCCTACAGTCAGCGCGATCGCCCTCTGAACCCTGGAGTGTTGAGGTGCTGAGCTGGAAAGGCGAGGCTTTGGGCTCGGTTTCTCGAGGTTTAAACTTGAAGGCTGAGGGTTTGAACTTGAAAGTTGAGGTTCTGAACTCAACAATTTGAGGTTCTGAACTCGGCAATTTGAGCTTTGAACTCGACAATTTGAGCTTTGAACTAGAAAATTTGAGCTATGAACAAGACAAATTGAGGTTCTGAACTCGGCAATTTGAGCTTTGAAACAAAAGGTTGTGGGTT
>JBHJHJ010000220.1:0-10342 GCA_050330955.1 Elainellaceae cyanobacterium
CATGGGTTGCCGCTTTCCTATGCCTCAGTTTCTCATCTTCTTAAACCAATGACCTACCAATCCCGCCTCCATCCTTGGCTCGTCTGCCGCCAGCTCCCCAACCTCCAAACCATCCCCGTCGCTCGCTTCCGCCGCCGAGGCAACGCCGAAATGTATCTAGCCACCGTCAAACGCCTCATTCCCAATGGCCAATTCACCATCGCCTTCGACGCCCCAACTCCAGCTCCTACGATCGCATCCACTGATGCAGCGCCTTCAGCGGCTGAGAAATCTCCTCCAGACTGGTGTAGTAGTAATCCTCCCACCCTTGCTTAGGCAGCCCAGAAAACAGCATCAAATTCAGCGGATACAGCTCGCTATCGCTGCAGCGGCGAAAGTCATCCCGAAAGAGAAACACCGCCTTCCGCAGGGCGATCGCCATCCCCAGCTCCACCATCACCCCCTCATCCGGCGGCGTCCCGTTGACCACGGCAAAAATGCCGTCGCACTGCTCCACGTCTTGCCGGTCGGCCTGTGCCACCTGATAGGCCCAGTCAGGCTGGGAGAGATCAACCTGGTTATTGCGGGTAAACGGCTCCCACACTTCGGCGCCGAGGGCTTCGAGGGCTTCTGTTAAAGGCTTCAAGAGCGATCGCTGCTGCTGAGAAAAGCCGTAGGGGTTAGCCAAATACAGAATTTTGCTCATGGCTTCATTCTACGGCGCTGGCGTCATGGCCTAAAGCATTAGCCTGATTCCCAATACAATCAGCAGCACCAGAACCGCCTTCCTAAACTGCTGCGGCTCGATCCATCTCGACAGCCTTGCGCCAATCAAACTTCCCGCAGCGATCGCCGGCAGCGCCACCAGACCCAGCAGCCACACGTTGGGCGTCAACTGCCCCTGCAGCGCCCGGCTGACGACCAAAATCACAGCGTTGATCAAAAAGTAGCCCTGAAGATTGCTCTTGAACTCGTCTGGCTCCCAGCGACGGCAGTTAGCGTAGAGGATAACCGGTGGACCCGCAATGTTATATGCCCCAGAAAGAACCCCAGCCGCACCGCCAAACAGATATCCCCAGCGCGGTGACGCAAGTTTGGGAAGCTGAAGTTGGGCCAGCTCGTAGGTGGCATAGCCAATGAGAATGAGTCCTAGCCCGGTCAACACGATATGCTTAGGCAAATAGTCGACCAGCAGTATCCCGACAGGAACCATCACCAGCGACGCCATGGTCAGCCGCACCATGGCCTGCCAATTGAACCCCTCACGGTAAAGCATCCAGAGAATGATCTGCTGCGTAATGCCTAACACCGACAGCAGCGGAATTGCCACATCGATACCTAAAAGCCCGATCAAGAAAGGGGCAGAAATCAGCGCTGACCCAAACCCCACAATGCTTTGCACCGTGACCGCCAGCAGCATGGTGGTCGCAACCCAAATCATCACCGCCGCTGTCAGATCAACGCCAATGTCAATACCCACAACCGTAAACCAACCTCCACTCGCTGTACCCTAGCACGGCCCCCAACAGCATGGAGGTGCAGCGCTACGCCTGGTGGATGCTGGCCACCAGTTCTTGGCGCATGTTGATGAATTCGGGGGTAACGCGCAGCTCAGCAGCGGACTGTTCGCCCAGAGCATGGGCAAAAGGATTGTCAATACAGCGCACAATGCGCCCCGGACGGGCGTGGAGCACCACAATGCGCGTCGCCAGCAGCAGCGCCTCTTCCACGTCGTGGGTGATGAAGAAAATCGTCTTTTGGGTGCGCTCCCAAATGCCCTGCAGGTGGGTCTGCATGGATTCGCGGGTGAGGGCGTCCAAGGCGCCGAAGGGCTCATCCATCAGCACCAGTTTGGGGTCTGCGGCTAGGGTGCGGGCGATCGCCGCTCGCTGCTGCATGCCGCCGGAGAGCTGGTGGGGCAGCAGTCGGGCCGCTTTGTTTAGGCCCACCATGTCAATGTAGTGGGAGGCGCGCTGCTTGCGTTCGTGGGCCGATACCCCGTTCATTTTGGGGCCAAACTCGACGTTCTTAGCGATGGTCAGCCACGGGAAAAGGTTGGGCCGCTGAAACACTACCCCCACGTCGGCGTTGGGCTTTTTGTGGGGCTTGCCGGAGACGGTGATGGTTCCTGAGGAGGGCTCTTGGTAGCCCGCCAGGATGCGCAGCAGGGTGGTTTTGCCGCAGCCCGACTCCCCCAGGACGCAGACGAAGTCTCCCTGCTCTAAGACCAAATCGATATCCCGCAGCACTTCGAAGGCGCTGTCGCCGTTGCCAAAGGTGAGCCCGATGTTGGAGAGTTCGGTCATCACTGGGGTTTTGGTGGAGGACCGGGCTGCGGTGGTTGTGGGGGCAGTTGTCATGGTTGTAAACCCTATTTCAACACTTCGGGATTGAGAATCTCTTGATAGGCCTTTAGCTCAGGAGCCGACTGAATCGTGTCTTGGGTCACCATAAAGTCTGCCGAATCTTTTAGCACTTGGGCAAATTCCCCAGGCTGGTCAGGCGTCCCCAAATACTCAGGCGCAGCCTGCTCCTCCGAAGTCAGCCAGATCAGCTTCTCCATGGCCTGCAGGCTCTCCTCTGGGGTCAGCCCCAGCTCCGGGGCGATGGTCTCGGCGGCGGCTTCTGGGTCTTCGCGGTAGAAGTTGATGGCTTCGTCGAGCATGGCGATGTACTGCTGCACCGCATCGGGATACTCGGCCATAAAGTCTTCTGAGACAATGCCCACATCTGCGGTAATCACCCCCCGATCAGACATATCTGCAGAGGTAATCAGTACGCTGCCCCCCTCGTCCAGCATCCGCTGCAGGTGCGGATACCAGACGTAGCCGCCATCGATGTCTCCCCGCTGCCAGGCCGCCACCATGTCCTGGGGCTGGAGGTCGAGCACGGTGACGTCCTGGGAGCCCAGGCCCTCCATATCCATCAAGGACAGCAGCACGAAGTGGGTGGTAGAGCCGAAGGGGACGGCTAGCTTTGTGCCGCTCAGGTCCGCAATCTCAGAGATGCCGTCTTTGACTGCTAGCGCTTCCGCTTCGCCAATCACGTCGTGAATGAAGAACACTTCATAGGGGAGCTTTTGGGCAATGCCGACGCCGACGCCCACTGAACCCAGCAGGGCCATGTCAACGCTCTGGCCCGCCATGGCGGTATTCACATCCCGCCCTGAGGCAAAGCTGATGTACTCCACCTCAGTGTCCGGAAAGGCTTCGTCGGCTAGCCCCATGGCCTTGGCCAAAGTTTCCGCGTTGGGAATGACCTGGTGACCGATGCGAATGGTTTCCGGCATTGCGCCTTCGGCGGATGCTTCAGCTCCGGCGTCGGCAGAGGCTTCAGTAGAGGTTTCAGCCCCGGCGTCGGCTCCGGTATCTGGGGGTGCCGAAGTCGTACAGCTCGCCACAATTAGCGACATGCCGAATCCCACCAGTCCTAGAAAAATCTGTCTACGCTTCACTTGTGCCATGGCGATCGCTTACCTCACTTCAACACTGAAAAGTACGACTTGGAAAAAACTTAAGAATCGTGGCCGATCCAGGGAACCTGTGTCCTCTGCACCCAGCGCACGCAGGCGTCAATCAGCACCGCGATAATGCCCATGATGATGATGCCGACGAAAATAATGTCGCTGCGCAGGAACTTACTGGCGTCTAGCACCATCCAGCCAATGCCCGACACCGCCGCCACCATCTCTGCCGCCACCAGGGTGGTGTAGGCAAAGCCAATGGAGGTGCGCAGCCCAGTGAATAAATCCGGCAGGCAGGAGGGAAAGATGACGTAGCAAAACACTTGCCAGCCCGAGGCTCCCAGAGAGCGAGAGGCATTGACGCGGTCTTTGGGGATCCGCTGCACGCCGGAGACGGCGGCGATGTAGAGCGGCGCGAATGCCCCCAGATAGAGCAGGGCAATCTTAGAGGCGTTCTCAATGCCCAGCCAGATGACCAGCAGGGTGTAGTAGGCCAGCGGCGGCAGGGGGCGATAGAACTCGATTAGTGGGTCTAGCGCGGCCCGCACGGGTTTGAAAAAGCCGGAGAGCATGCCTAGGGGAATGGCGGTGAGCACCGCAAGCACCAGGGCTAGACCTAGGCGAAACATGCTTTCGCCGATGTGGAACAGCAGGGAATTCTCTTTGTAGCCGTTTCTCAAAATCTCTACGAAGGCGCTCCAGACCGCTACGGGAGAGGGGAGAAATAGTGGATCAACCCACTGCATTGTGGTGACGAGCGTCCACAGCAGCAGCACCGTTGAGACTGAAGCGATGGAGATTAGTCGCTCTGGAGTGGCGAGTGAAGAGAAGTTCCACTGCTGTTCGCTGGACGACTTCTTATCATCAGATGATGCGCTTGAAGGCCGTGATTTTGCTTTAACAACCATGCTTGAAAATTAGCCCATCTGTTCCCAGATAGACGCTCGTTAAATATTCATCAATGCTGGAATTATGTTGCTTTATTTTTAGCGGTAACGAGTCTAATTCACTGTATTAGCAGATACTGTTTGCTTTGGAAATAAACCTTGGTAACTTTGGGTATAAATTGCGTTGGGATATGGTGAGTGCGTGTTTGGCGCCACTCTGGCCTTCTCCCAAAGCTGGGAGAGGGGAGTCCGGTCCCCTTCCCTCAGTATTGGCGGGAGGGCTAAGGATGGAGTCTTCCAAGACGCTAAACAAATACCACGGCAATGCCCATGTCCCTACGGCCTAAATTTTGACCTTTCAAATGTCATGAATTCACGCCATATCCTACCAGCCTACAGATGTCTTTAGGCCCCAAAAACGGTCTTCAGTTTCTTGCATTTTTGAGCATATCTAATTGGCAAATTTTGCGGCCTTTCGATATATAGTGCTGGCCACTTCGCTTAGGACATTTTTGGTGCTTAACCGAACAACCCTGGAGCGAAGCGGCGAGCCATCGCGCACAAAGACTGGTGGCGATGGCTATACCTTGCTCAAGCTATAGACACTGTCGAAATTCGCTCAAGGTACTTCAGCAGCCCATCCCGAATCGTTGGAAGATTCTTATAGATTTGCATCGCCTCAGGAATTTTTTGAATTGCGATCGCTAAATTACGTGCCAGCAGAGGCCGGTTCTCCAGCACGCTCAAGGGCTCAACATAGGTATGGATGGCAAACACAACGCCCCCCGTTTTTTCCAGGCGTCGCAGGGTCTGTCGCTCTACCCGAATCCAGAGGCGATCGCCCGCATTATCGGCGGTGATTTCTGTGTTCAGCACCTGCTGATGCTTGGGCTGGTCTAAAAACAGATCCGGGGCATCCACAACGCTCCAGTTGAGCCGGTAGCCGGGATAGTCCGGCTTTAGGCGATCGAAGACGCTGTCTACCGGGCGCTCCAGCTTACGGTCGTAGCCCGGCACGTGCTGATGGATAGCCCCTAGGGGCAGGCCGATCTTCTCCCGCAGTCGCCACCGCAGCGGAAAGCACAGGGCCGCCGCCGTCAGTATGTAGCCTCGCTCCCTCGGCTCCAGTAGACACAGATCCTCCTGCACCAGCCGCCCCGCCAGCGCCAGCGGCGGCAAGTCCGTTAGCCGCCACTGCTGCCCTGTGGTCAGGTTGCTTACCGATTCGCCCTGACGCTGATAGTGCTGCGGAAAGTAATGCAGCAGATGGGCCAGCAGCAGCTCCAAAATTTCCTGCTGCCCCGGTTCACTGCCGGGGAGGGCGGCAAACACGTCCTCGGGGCGATCGCCCATCAGCCGCTCCCGCAGCCGCAGTTGCTCGCGGTAGTGCGCGTCAATCTCAATCCAGTCTTGGAGCTGCAGCGGCCTCAGCCCTAGGGCCAGTCGCCAGTCTCCCTGGGCAAAGGGCAGATCTTCAAGCCGCATCACGCCTCAATCGCCTCTAGTGCTGCATTAACGGCGGCGGCGATCGCGTCTGCCTCATCCTCAGAGAGCACCAGCGGCGGGGCCATAATCAGCACGTTGGAGAGCCCCGGCACCGTGTTGGTGTTGCGCCCAATAATGACGCCGTTGGCCATGCAGTGGGCAGTGACGGCTTTCACCTTGGCCTCGTCTAGGGGTTCCTTGGTGGCTTTGTCCGCCACTAGCTCAATGCCCAGCAGCAGGCCCTTGCCCCGTAGGTCACCCACGTAGGGGTGGTCCTGCAGCGGGGCCAAAGCCGCCATCAGATACTGCCCCATGCGCTCGGCCCGCTGCGGCAGGCTCTCCCGCTCCACGATGTCGATGTTGGCTAGGGACACCGCCGTCGCCGCCGGGTGGCCGCCGTAGGTGGTGGCGTGGCGGAAGTGGGCGTCGGGGCTCTCGCTGTCGAGGAACACCTCAAAGATGTGCTGACGCACCACCGTGGCGGAGAGGGGCAGGTAGCCACTGGTGATGCCCTTGGCAAAGGAGATGATGTCCGGCTTCACGTTCCACAGCTCGTGGCCGAACATGGCCCCCAAGCGCCCAAACCCGTTTACCACCTCGTCAAACAGCAGCAGAATACCGTGGCGATCGCAAATGTCCCGCACAATAGGCAAATACTCATCCGGCGGCACAATCACCCCGCCCCCTGAAATCACCGGCTCAATGATAATCGCTGCGACGCTTTCCGGCCCTTCGTGGATCACCGTTTGTTCGATGGCAGTGGCGCACTCGATGTTGCAGGCGCCGTAGGTTTTGCCGAAGGGGCAGCGGTAGCAGTAGGGGGGCGGTACGTGCAGAAAGCCTGGAACGAGGGGCTCGTACTTGGCCCGCCGCTCAGCCTGGGCGGTGGCGCTGAGGGCGCCCATGGTGGTGCCGTGATAGGCCCGGTAGCGCGAGATGATTTTATAGCGCCAGGCGCCGCTGCCCGACTGGGCCTGGTACTGCCGCGCAATTTTGAAAGCGGTTTCGTTGGCCTCTGACCCGCTGCAGGAGAAGAAGACCTTGCCCTCAAAGTCCAGCATCTCCAGCAGCTTAGCGGCCAGCTTAATGGCGGGGGTGTGGCTCATGGTGAGGGGATAGTAGGCCAGCTCCACCATTTGAGCGTGGGCCACGTCCGCTAGCTCGGTGCGCCCGTAGCCCACGTTGACGCACCACAGCCCAGAGACGGCGTCGAGCAGCTCATTGCCGGCGTCATCGGTGACATAGACGCCGGAGGCCCGCTCCATCCGCTTAGGGGGTTTGGTGTCGTAGGCTTTGTGCTGGATGAGCTGGTGCCAGACGGACTGTCGGTCGAGCTGGGTCAGGTCGGAATTTGTGGCGCTGGTGTTTGAGGCGCCGGTTTTTGCAGCGTTGGTTTTAGGCGCGTCGGGGGAGCTGACCATTGGAAGCCTTCAGGGTAGATGGGGCAATTGGATTTGCCCAGCGTAGCTTCGATGAAGGTCATGGTCTGTATCTCAATTCACCAACGATACCTAGGGTGTCCCTTACCAAGCACAGCGGAATGTCAGCGCTCGGGGCTAAAGCTGAGAAATCTGCTCTGCCAGTTGAAAATCTAGCGCCGTCAAGCCGCCTGCGTCGTGGGTCGTCAGCTCCAGCATGACGCGGTTATAGCTGATGGTGATGTCCGGGTGGTGTCCCAGCGCTTCAGACGGCTCCACTAAGCTGTTGACAAAGGCGATCGCCTCCACAAAGTCTGCAAAGGTGCGGGTTTGGGAGAGGGTTTGGCCGTCAGTGGTCCAGTTGGGCAGCACCATCATTCTTGCCGTGATTTCGGACTCGCTCAGGCGGGCCGGGGCCTCTTTGAGCTGGTTTCTGGGAATGGATTGAGCTGTGGGTGAGCCCAAAAGGGTCACGCTGAGAAGGAGAGCGATCGCGAGGAGAAATTTCATGGTGCTGCTTTTTATGTCTCAGTTGTCTTGGGGGCGAGGGGTTTCCAGTTTTCCATCGTTAGCGCCCAGCGCTCGTGATCGCGCCACTGACCATCGATGTTTAAGTATCGGCGCGAGAAGCCTTCTTGGGTAAACCCCAATCGCTTCACCAGGTTAATCGATGCGACGTTGCCTGGCTGAATGTTGGCCTCCAGCCGATGTAGCTTCAGGGTGTTAAAGGCATGCTTGAGCGCTAACCCCACGCCTTCGCTCATCAAGCCTCGGCCCGCAAAGGCAACATCGGCGTAGTAGCTCACGTAAGCGTTTTGAAACGGTCCGTAGAAGATTTGGCCAAGATTGACGACGCCAACGATTGCGTTGTCCTCAAGGCGACAGATAAGCAAGCCTTCAAAGGCGTCGCTGCGGCAGCGTTCGACATAGGCTTTGCAGTCTTGCTCGCTTTGGGGCAGAAAAACCCACGGCGCATGAAATTCCCTGCTCCGCTGGCGGAGGGACAGCAGGGCTTGCAGGTCGCCCGCGGTCGGCTTTCTGATGTAAACCCGCAGGGGCGATCGCAGCAGGATGCGGGAGCCGAGGGTCGAATTGAGAAGGCGAATTGTTTTGGCCCCAATAACCTGAAAGCCCAGGGATTCGTAGAGCTTTTGGGCTCTTGGGTTATCCACATCAACGCTAATGAATAAATCTGCGGTGCCCGCGTCAGCGATGCACTGCGACAAGAGCTGGCGGCCAATGCCGCGATTGCGATACTCAGGCGCCACCGCTAGGTTGCCAATGTAAAAGGCGTTAGCGGGGTAGTCGTGGCGGAGGAGGTGGCGGAGCAGAAAACGGTTTAGTAGATTAAGCCACAGCCGCTGGAGCGGCCCGAGTGTGGCGTAGGCGGCAGCGTCCTGTAGCTGCTCCGCAGGAACTAGGGTGACCATGCCCACGATGCGCTGAGCCGTTTCAGCGATGTGGATATAGCGATGGCTGAATTGACCGTGCGATCGCTCTACTAGAGCCGCGATGCAGGCCACGGCCCGGTGGCGCGGGCCAAACATAGCGCTAAACAGGGAGGGGGCAGCCTGATAGATGAGGTCGGCAACGGACTGAGGGCCGTGGCGCTCTAGAGACATGGGGAAGTAGCTGACGGTCTCCTCGAACGTCATGGTCTTCTGCCTATCTTTACCGCGGGCATTGGGCGAAATGACTTGGGAAGCGTCGCGAACGAGCCCATTATATTGCGCCCAACGCCAATCTGCCCTAGTCCAGCAGGGGCATGCCCGTTTAAAGCGCTGTGCCTCTCTCTTCGTTAAACTGTGCACATCGGCAGCAGGCAAGACCGCTATGACGATTACTCCCACTTCCATTCCCCAAGCTGAACCTGCCAAAAACGAATTAGACGGCGTGATCTTTCCTCCGAGGGACCTCTACAGTGACGAACCACCCTTGGAAACTGACCTACACCGTGACCAAATTGATTTACTAATCCGGCTCTTGCGATGGGCCTGGAAAGAACGGCAAGACTTCTACGTTTCAGGCAATACCACGGTCTACTACAGCCCCGACCAGGTCAAATCTAGAGATTTTAGAGGCCCAGACTTCTACGTGGTGCTTGGTAGCGAGAATCGCCCCCGCAAAAGCTGGGTCGTGTGGCAGGAGGGCGGCGTTTACCCCCACGTTATCATCGAGCTGCTTTCTAGCTCCACGGCAGAAGTAGACCGAGGGTTAAAGAAAGCGCTCTACCAAAACATCTTTCGCACGCCTGACTACTTCTGGTTTGATCCAGACTCGTTAGAGTTTGAAGGGTTTCATTTGGTCGATAACGCCTACGAGACCGTCGAACCCAATGATCAAGGGTGGCGGTGGAGCCAGCAGCTACAGCTCTTTCTTGGCATTCACGACGGCCATCTGCGCTTTTTCACACGAGATGGCGAACTCGTACCGACGCCAGAGGAATCCTCTGAAGCCGAGCGGCAGCGGGCCGAAGCGGAGCGGCAGCAGAAAGAACGACTCGCCGCAAAGCTACGGGAGTTGGGTATCGATCCAGATGAGGTTTGACTGCATGTCCCAAGCGACTTCTCAACGGTTGCCGTCCATTCCACCGCTAGAGGGCGGCGATCGCCTGAACCGCTATGAATTTGAGCGGCGCTACAATGCGATGGGAAGCGAGTGACCTGCAGCTTCGAGCCCTTGCCTGAGCTGCCTTTGACCTAGGTTGTACACCAGAAGGTAAAGACACATGACCTGGTTCTGCGGGCCGCTGTAGCAGACCACCAGGGTACAAACCTTCTGTCCCCATAGCGCTTCCGGGAAGGGGGGCGCTGACGGTACGACCTGCAGCGCCAAGAAGGGGCAAAGCGCCTCCGGGGCCTGAGGCAAAAACTCGCGGTAGCGCTGCATCACCAGGAGTGGGCCACGGCGGGCAAACATCCCAGCGATAGGGCGCTAACCGACATCACCTTTACCCTACGGCAGTTGGTCGCGTAGCGTAGAGCAGGGTGACAGGAAACCATTTGATGCCAAAGCTTGCGGAAGCAGTTACTCTATCGTTGGATGCATAATCTAGGTAGTGAACCATTGGCTAGATGGGCAAGAACTGGGCGATCGCCATTGGCATCAAT
>JBHJHJ010000221.1:0-4466 GCA_050330955.1 Elainellaceae cyanobacterium
AAGTGTCCCTTTTTGGTGGATATGCCTCCAGACGTACATCATCCCCGAACCTACACCATCCCCGAACCTGAATCGCCCCCGAACCTATATCGCCCCCGAACTCATATCACTCTGAACCTATATCGCCCCTAAAATATGGCCGCAGCTGGACACGATCTGATTTTAGATTTCACCCTTGTGCTCGGAATCTCGGCTGCAGGGGGGTATGTAGCCCACCGCCTTAGGCAGCCTGCCCTGCTGGGCTACATCATTAGCGGCGTCGTCATCGGTCCTTTTGGTCTGGGGCTGCTGAGCGAGGTGGAGCAAATTCAGGCCTTAGCCGAGATCGGCGTGGCGTTTTTGCTGTTTGCCCTGGGGGTGGAGTTCTCCATCGCAAACTTCCGTCGGGTAAAGCGAATTGCCCTCCAGGGTAGCCTGATGCAGATTGGTGGCACCATGGCCCTGGTGACGATCGCCGTAGTTGCCTTTGGCTGGGTGGACCGGATATCAGAAGGGATCTTTCTGGGGGCGGTCATTTCCCTATCCTCCACGGCGGTGGTGCTCAAAACCCTGGCAGAACGGGGGGAAACCAACACCCTGCACGGCCAGATTATGCTGGCCATCCTCATTGCCCAAGACTTGGCCCTGGGGGTGATGCTGGCCCTGCTGCCCACCCTCAACCAGCCGGAAGATTTCTGGAGTGCCCTGGGGGGGGCGCTGCTGAAAATTTCCCTGTTTATCGTGGGGGCGATCGCCATCGGCCGCTGGGTGGTGCCCCGGGTGATTCGGGCCGTGGCAAAGACAGAGAGCAGCGAGCTGTTTCTCTTGACCACCATCGCCCTCTGCCTCAGCGTTGCCCTAGTGACCGCCGCCCTGGGTTTATCCATTGAGATGGGGGCGTTTGTGGCAGGGCTGATGCTCTCTGAGGTGGAGTATTCGGACCACGCCCTAGTGAAGGTGCTGCCCCTGCGGGACACCTTTGCCAGCCTGTTCTTTGCCTCCATCGGCATGCTGATAGACCCCGGCGTTCTGGCGCAGAACTTTGCCCTAATTTTGGGCCTGGTGTCTCTGGCGATGGTGGGCAAGGCCCTAATTATCCTGCCAATTATTCTCAGCTTCGGCTACTCCCCCCGCACCGCCATCACCAGCAGCTTCGGCCTCAATCAGATTGGCGAATTCTCTTTCGTGCTGGCGCTGATGGGGCAGGAAATTGGGCTAATTGAGCGCAACCAGTATTTACTGCTGCTGGGCACCACCGCCATTACCCTGGTTCTTACACCGGCCTGGATCAATTTGGCGACGCTTTTAACGCCCCACCTGGATAAAATTCCCCTTCTGAGCTACCTCAGGCGGTTCTCCGATCCAAAGGACCTGCTGATTCCAGATGCGACGAAGGACCACGTCGTGGTGGCAGGATACGGGCGCGTCGGACAGGTGATTGTCAATATTTTGCGGAGCCAGGGCTACCCGCTGCTGGTGATTGACAACAGCGAGGCAGCCATTCAGCGGCTGCGGCTGCAGAAGATTCCCTACATTTTTGGTGATGCGGACGCCGAGCCCGTGATGGAGCGGGCCCACCTAGAGACGGCCAAAGCCCTGGCGATCGCCCTGCCCGACCCCGGCAGCACCCGCCGATTGCTGCAGCGCTCCCTGGAGGTGGCCCCAGACTTGGATGTGATTGCCCGCTCCCACACCGATAAGGAAATTGACCTGCTGGCGCAGATGGGGGCGCGGGAGGTGGTGCAGCCTGAGTTTGAGGCGGCCCTAGAGCTAGGGGCCCACGTGCTGCTGACCATGGGGCTGAGTGAGCAGGAAATGCACGACGTGGTGGACAAGATTCGGGACGATCGCTACCGCAGCATCCGGCCATCGTAGAGGAGCCTACCGTAAGGGCGGGTTTCGCTGATCACGGTTGGACATGACTGATCGGCTACTGCTAAACCCGCCCTTACTATCTATCTAGACAGGCGCCGCGAACCGCACCGGGTCCTGGTCTCGGCGGTGCCGCACCGGAATCGGCTCCCCCTGGCGATCGCCCACTAGCGCCGCCGTCTCCTCCAGCGCGGCCCGCAGCCGCCGCGCCGCGTAGATGGACATATCTCTCGGCACGTTTACGCGATCGCGCAAGTAGCGCAGCGCCGCATCTGGCCTAGAGCCCCAGCTCTGGGGTGGCACACAGGGCTTACCCGTCATCATGGCCGTGAGGGCGCAGCGCAGAGGCTCATCGAACCGCTGGCCCATGGGGTTGACGCTGAGGATGTTGTCGCGGTGCTTCAGCACCCGGTAGAGGGCCTCGGTCCGGGAGGTTTCGGGCTCAGGATACTGCACGTCGGGCAGATCGTCCCAGGGGCCTTGATCCACGCGGGCCTGGTTGGCCTGGGT
This sequence comes from Elainellaceae cyanobacterium, assembly GCA_050330955.1. GTDB lineage: Bacteria > Cyanobacteriota > Cyanobacteriia > CAKZMO01 > CAKZMO01 > JBCCAG01. Next base: position 2,362 of record JBHJHJ010000221.1, read on the forward strand.
CTGGGGTTCCCCGTTTCCGTAGCAGCCCCCCATCTGGGGCGGCAGGTCGTGGGCGTGGGTGTGGAAATCGCTCTGGGTGCCGCGATAGGTGGCGCGGGTTTCCAGGGCGTCGAACCAGGCCCCCAGCTGGGGGCTCTCCTCCCTCAGGGAGTAGCCCTTGTAGTAATAGAGGCTGGCGTTCATGCGCTCAACGTAGGGGACGAACACCACGTCTGCGGTGCTGAACATTTCTAGGAAATAGGGGCCGGGGGTGCGGTCCAAAGCCGCCTCCACCGCTTGAACCACCTGGACAAACTGCTGCCGGCTGCGCTGCTCCTGCTGGCCCCGCGCTGGGTAGCACAGCCAGGTGCACCAGGCGCGAAAGAGCTGCCGCTCTAGCTGCCGCAGGGGCATCACCTTCGGGTCTCTCATCCCGTGAACCAGGGGACCAAACGCCTTCTCCAGGGCCATCAAAATGTCGTCGCTTTCCGTAATCACCTGACCGTCTAGCGCCAGGGCCGGCAGCATCCCCGACGGCACCTTTTGGGTGTACCAGCGCTCCTTCTGGCCGTAGCAAAACATGGTCACCTTCTCGATGCGGTAGGGGATCTGCTTTTCCTCTAGCCATAGCCACACCTTTTGGCAGTAGGGGCACCAGGCGTGGTTGTCCCGGTAGAGGGTGACCCGCACCTCTGACTCGCTGCGGCCAAACAGCCGCAGGCGAGCTTGGGAATTGGTGGGGCCGTTGACGGGGTCGGGGTTGGGCGCTTGGGCGAGGGCCTCAAGCTCGGGCCAGGTGAGGGGGGCGATCGCAGCGGTAGGTGTCATGGCGGTGGTTTTGGGCGAAGTTGTGGAGCAGAAGCGTCGGTTACGCTGCCAGCTAAAGTTTATACAGTCAATATAGAGGCTCTACTCAAGCGCCATAGGCGGACTCTAACATAGGGCTGGAACAGGGAACAGCCAACCTCAGGGCATAGAAGCAGCGCATGTGTCGGGAGCGAGCCTATTGACCCCGCTTTCGCAACGTTAAACTGGGAAGGATTGGCAACGCGATCGCCCATGCAGAACCCCTTCTCCGGCATGAACCCCTTTGGTGAGCCGCAGTTTTGAGCGGCCTGAGGCGGCGCTGTATGAGTGGCTGCAGGAGGCGATTCCAAGCTTTCCGGTGCCGCTGCGGGAGGGAGAAGCTGAGCCAGTGGTGGCGATGCAGCGGATGCTGGATGAGGTATATCGGCGGGCGCGGTTTGATTTGGCGATCGATTATGGTCAGCGCGTGGTGCCGGGGTTAGCTGAAGGGGACGGCAGTGGGTTGAGCGCGTTTTGGAGACGACTGCAGAGTGATGGCGATCGCAGGCTCGGCACTCTAGGACTGGATTAAGATGAACCTGTAGGGCACCCGTAAGGATCTAAGCCATGCCCAGACCGCCTATTCTTAGGCCTACGGAAAGCTATACCTTTAGCAAGTATGCAGAGCTGAGGTTTGATACAGCTGATATTCTGGCTGAGTTCGACGTCTCGCTTCAGAATGTCTCGCTTCGGCTTCCGCAGCGGCTACCCATCGACCCAGGGCCGCTACAGACTGAGCTACAGGAAAATCTGACGCTGGTGGACCCGTCTTCGGAGATTGCCAGGCGGGAGTCGCTAATCTTTCCGGTTTTGAGGACGGTTTGTAAGGTGATTCAGGCGCCGCTTAAGATTGAATACCCCGTCAGCGTCAGCCCCCAGCTTAAAGGCAGTTTCGATTATTTCATTCCGGCTGCTCAGAGCCTTTTGGTGATAGAAGCGAAGAATGCTGACCTGGCTCGGGGCTTCACGCAGCTTGCCGTCGAGCTGATTGCTTTGGACCAGTGGGTGGATTCGCCGCTGCCCACGCTATACGGTGCGGTGACGACGGGGGATACGTGGAAGTTTGGGCTGTTTGAGCGGCGATCGCGGCAGGTTCAAAAGGATACGAATACCTATGCGGTGCCGAATCATCTCAGTGAGCTGATGTCGGTGCTGTTTGGCATTACGCTGGGGGATGACCAGCGCTAGGCCATAGGCTTCCTGAGCGATCGCCCGACCGCAAATTACCGGATGGGTCTATCGAGCGATCGCTGCCGCACCAGGTAGCTCAACACTTCCCC